>NZ_CP031467.1:1510333-1812400 GCF_003368325.1 Paraburkholderia caffeinilytica
GTGAGCGGCAAAGCCGGCAGCCGCACTGGCGAGGTCGGCACCCGCGATTACGGGCAAACCGCGCTGGTCGGTACGGTCACGGTATCCGCGCCGCAACCGCATGTGGCCTGGGAGCGCTTCACGTCGCAAGGGCCGATCGCGCTGCTGCCGATGGGCGGCGTGCGCGGCGCGAACTATGCGCTGGTCTGGTGCTGCGCACCCGACGAAGCCGCACGGCGCGCGCAACTTTCCGACGACGAATTCCTGCGCGAACTCGGCACCGCATTCGGCAGCCGCATGGGCCGCTTTACGCAAATCAAGGGGCGCGCGTCGTTCCCGCTGGGACTGAACGCAGTCGACACGCTGGTGAACGGTCATGTCGTTGCAATCGGCAATGCGGCGCAGACGCTGCATCCGGTGGCCGGTCAGGGTCTCAATCTGGGCTTGCGCGACGCGCACGCGCTCGCCGACGCCCTGTCGGCGGAAGGCCCCACCCCACTCGCCTTGGCGACGTTCGCACAACGCCGCGCGCTCGACCGCCGCCTGACGATCGGCGCGACCGACACGCTCGCGCGCCTTTTCACCGTCGACTTCCCGCCGCTCGCCGCCTTGCGCGGTCTCGCCCTCACCGCGCTCGAATTCGTGCCGCCGGTGAAAACCGCGCTGGCGCGGCAAATGATGTTCGGTCAGCGTCGCTGAGCGCGCCACTGGCTCACGCCCTACAGCCGCGGCGGCCTTTTTCAGGCGCCGCAGTCAGGCACATGAGTCAGGCGCATGAGCGGTGCCGCGCGAACGGAGCCGGTTCTATGAAACGGACCACTTTCATAGAAGATTTAATGAGTTACGGCAGATTCAAGTCGGGTGTCGACTATCCGTTAACGCTAAAATGGTGGTTTTCCTTCGCATTTCGCGCACGCTCCGATTGACAGAAACTTAACAATCGGCCACAAGCGCGTCCAAGTCATGCCTACTCTCGGCTCCCACAATCTGCGTAACAACCTGTTCGTCGCCCCCATGGCCGGCGTGACCGACCGGCCGTTCCGGCAGCTGTGCAAACGGCTGGGCGCGGGCTATGCGGTGTCGGAAATGGTCGCCTCGAACGCGCAGTTGTGGAAAAGCGAAAAAACCATGCGCCGCGCCAACCACACGGGCGAGGTCGAGCCGATTGCCGTGCAGATCGCGGGTGCCGATCCGGTGATGATGGCCGAAGCCGCTCGTTACAATGTGGCGAACGGCGCGCAGATCATCGACATCAACATGGGCTGCCCGGCCAAGAAGGTGTGCAACGTGGCCGCGGGTTCTGCCTTGCTGCAGAACGAACCGCTCGTGCAGCGCATCGTCGAGGCGGTGGTGGGCGCGGTGGGCGTCGGACCGGACGCGGTGCCCGTCACGCTGAAAATCCGCACCGGCTGGGATCGCGACAACAAAAATGCCTTGTCGGTCGCGCATCTGGCCGAAGCCGCCGGCATTGCCATGCTCACCGTGCACGGCCGCACACGCGCCGACCTGTATCACGGCGACGCCGAATACGAGACCATCGCTGCCGTGAAAGCAGCCGTGCGCATTCCGGTGGTCGCCAATGGCGATATCACGTCGCCGCAAAAAGCCCGCGAGGTGCTCGCCGCCACCGGCGCCGACGCCATCATGATCGGCCGCGCTGCGCAGGGGCGTCCGTGGCTGTTCCGCGAGATCGAGCATTTCCTGCAAACGGGTGAGTTGCTGCCGCCCCCGCGCATCGACGAAATCCAGCAGGTCATGAACGAGCATCTCGAAGATCACTACGCGTTCTACGGCGAATTTACGGGCGTGCGCACTGCGCGCAAGCATATCGGCTGGTACACTCGCGGCCTTTCTGGCGCCAACGTGTTCCGGCACCGCATGAATACGCTGGACACCACGCGCGAACAACTCCTCGCCGTCAACGAATTCTTCGACGCCCAAAAGGCGATCTCAGACCGTCTCGTCTATGTCGACGAGACGCTCAGCAAGGACGACGGCGAGCCGGACCATACCGACCGACTAGCAGCATGAGCAAGAACAATATCGAACAATCTGTCCGCGACAGCCTGGGCATGTATTTCCAGGATCTCGACGGCTCCAATCCGCATGACGTCTACGACATGGTTATTTCATGCGTGGAAAAACCCTTGCTCGAAGTGGTGCTCGAGCAGGCCGGCGGCAACCAGTCGCTGGCCGCCGAGTATCTCGGCATCAACCGCAATACGCTGCGCAAGAAGCTGCAACAGCACGGTCTTTTGTAGTTCGTTGTAGTTTCAGGCGCCCTGCCACGTTTCCCTTCGGCTTTTCGTCTTCATCATGATCAAGCAAGCGCTCATCTCCGTTTCCGACAAGTCCGGCATCGTCGACTTCGCCAAGTCGCTGTCGGACCTCGGCGTCAAGATCCTGTCGACCGGCGGCACCGCGAAACTCCTCGCGGACGCGGGTCTCTCCGTCACCGAAGTCGCCGACTACACGGGCTTCCCGGAAATGCTGGACGGACGCGTGAAAACGCTGCATCCGAAGGTGCACGGCGGCATTCTCGCGCGCCGCGACCTGCCGGAACACATGGCAGCGCTTGAAAAGCACGACATTCCGACGATCGACCTGCTGGTCGTGAACCTGTACCCGTTCGTGCAGACCGTGTCGAAAGAAGAGTGCTCGCTGGAAGACGCGATCGAGAACATCGACATCGGCGGCCCGACCATGCTGCGCTCGGCCGCGAAGAATCATCGCGACGTGACGGTCGTGGTCGATCCGGCGGATTACGCGGTCGTGCTCGACGAAATGCGTGCAAATAGCAACGCGGTTTCGTACAAAACGAACTTCCGCCTCGCCACCAAGGTGTTTGCGCACACCGCCCAGTACGACGGTGCGATCACGAACTACCTGACGAGCCTGACCGACGAACTGCAACATTCGTCGCGCAATGCCTATCCGGCCACGTTCAACCTGGCGTTCAACAAGGTGCAGGATCTGCGCTACGGCGAAAACCCGCATCAGAGCGCTGCGTTTTACCGTGACCTCTCCGTGCCGGCGGGCGCACTGGCGAACTACAACCAGTTGCAGGGCAAGGAGCTGTCGTACAACAACATCGCCGATTCCGATGCAGCGTGGGAATGCGTGAAAACGTTCGACGTGCCGGCTTGCGTGATCGTCAAGCATGCAAATCCGTGCGGCGTGGCAGTCGGCGCGGACGCGAACGAAGCGTACTCGAAGGCGTTCCAGACCGACCCGACCTCGGCGTTTGGCGGCATCATCGCGTTCAACCGTGAAGTCGACGAAACAGCCGCGCTTGCGGTGGCCAAGCAGTTCGTCGAAGTGCTGATCGCCCCGTCGTTCAGCGCGGCGGCTCGCCAGGTGTTCGCGGCCAAGCAGAACGTGCGTCTGCTGGAAATCGCGTTGGGTGAAGGCCATAACGCGTTCGATCTGAAGCGCGTCGGCGGCGGCCTGCTGGTGCAATCGCTCGATTCGAAGAACGTGCAGCCGCGCGAATTGCGCGTGGTCACGAAGCGTCATCCGACACCGAAAGAGATGGACGACCTGCTGTTTGCGTGGCGTGTGGCGAAGTATGTGAAGTCGAACGCGATCGTGTTCTGCGGCAACGGCATGACGCTCGGCGTCGGCGCGGGCCAGATGAGCCGCGTGGATTCGGCGCGCATCGCCAGCATCAAGGCGCAGAACGCGGGTTTGACGCTGACGGGTTCGGCCGTGGCGTCGGATGCGTTCTTCCCGTTCCGTGACGGTCTGGATGTAGTGGTGGCGGCAGGCGCGACCTGCGTGATTCAACCGGGCGGCTCGATGCGCGATGACGAAGTGGTCGGCGCCGCGGACGAGCACAACATCGCCATGGTGTTGACGGGTGTGCGTCACTTCCGGCATTGAGCGACTAACTTCACTGTCTACGCAATCCGGCGATATGGCATATCGCCGGATTATCTTCCTGGCTCCCGCCATTCTGCTGGACCTCTGAACCACGTTCTGTGGTTTTCAACACTTCTCAACACTTCTCAGTTCGCTCATCGACTGCGTTTCTCCACGTAGATCGCTGACTACCTGCGCTTCACTTCCTGCAATTTCTTAATCCACAACAGGTTCGCCCTCCGCGCCGTTGCTAAAGGCTTAACTAACGCCACGATCCTGACCGCAACAGACATGGCAGGCAGACACGACCTCATCATGCCAATTATTTCGGCATCCTTCGCATATTGTTTTGAGATGAAGTTCCACACAAAATAGTAGAGCACGGCAGGATGCGCGGGACGAGATCCACACCCAGGCACATGCCAGACACCTGGTGGCAATCCGCATCCCAGCCTGCTCACTCAACAGGCGAAAAGTGTTTTAACTTCGCATTATCCGGAAACACCATGTGCATAAGAACCAAATCGGCAATTGTTATTCTGTTGCCCGCTTTGCTAGTCGCCGGCTGTAGTGGCGGCGGCAATAGCCTGGATACTCCTTCGCCAGCGGTGAACAACGCACAGGTCGAACCTGATCCGCTTGTTCAATATCAATGGCATCTGAAAAACACCGGTCAAACCGCGTTCTCAGCCGCTGCGGGTGTTTCGGGCATCGACCTGAATGTCACCCCCATCTATAGCTCGGGGCTGAGTGGCAACGGCGTCAAGGTCATGGTGGTCGACAGCGGAGTCGAGATTCTTCATGAAGATCTTGCACAGAACGTCGACCACTCGATGCTCCACAATTTCGGCGCGGACGCAACCGACGCCAACGACCCCACCCCCGCCAATGGCACGATCACAGACGCACATGGCACCATGGTAGCCGGCATCGTCGGCGCCGCCGCAGGTAGCGGGTTAGGTGGCCAGGGTGTCGCCCCGCGCGCGTCGCTCGGGGCGGTCAGGCTTGTCGGCTGCGGCGACAGTTGCAACAGTCCCGTCGCGGAGCTGGACGCATTCGGCGGAGCACCATTTTCGAATGGTGCGGATATTTTCAATGGATCGTTCGGCAAGGCTCCCACGTCGCCTATGTCCGTTGACCCGCTGACCGATTATTCCGCAGTCATGCTTCAGCACCTTGAGACGCTTCGGGGCGGCAAAGGCGCAATCAATCTGCAGGCAGCCGGCAATGAATTCGACAACAATAATGGCGAGAGAGACGTCTGCGAGAAATCGATCGCCGCTGGCGTAAGTTGCTCGAATGCGAGTTTCGACCCGAGCCGCACGTTTCCGCAAACGATCGTCGTCGGCGCGGTGAATGCATCCGGCGTCCGCTCCAGCTACTCCACAGCCGGTTCAGCCCTGTTGATCTCCGGCCTGGGCGGCGAATTCGGCAACGCAACAGGCCCTGCAATCCTCACAACCGATCTATCTGGCTGTTCGAAGGGAATGGTTCAACGGCGATCCGATCCCACCGCATACAGAAATGCCTTCGAAAATCCGGATTCCGATATCGGCAAGGCGCTCAATCGGGACTGCAAATACACGTCGACAATGAATGGCACGTCTGCGGCGACGCCAACCGTCGCTGGCGTCGTGGCATTGATGCTTGAGGCCAATCCGAATCTGACATGGCGCGACGTGCGGACAATTCTTATGAAGACGGCACGACGAGTTGATTCGTCCCGCGTTGCAAAGACGCTCTCGTTGCCATCCGGCCAATCGTATGTTGGAGAACCTGCCTGGACGCGCAATGCGGCAGGCCTTTGGTTCGACAACTGGTACGGCTTCGGTCTCGTTAACGCCAGCGCCGCAGTCGCGATGGCGCGCGGTTACACCGGCTATCTGAAAGGTTCGATGGTAACAAGCACGCTCGGTGGTCCGCTGGAAAACGCGATGCCTGTCCCGCTCGGTTCGGCGGATGGGCTCACCCTACCCGTTCCGAACTCTGGTTCGTCGATCGGGACAATCGAATCGATTCAAATAGTGCTCTCGCTCGGCAAGGCAAACATGGGTGACATGGCAATTGAGGTCCTCTCGCCATCCGGCACGCGTAGTGTGCTGCAACAGCCCTTCAATGTATTGAAGAACGACGGCGCGGACGTGGACAACTTTTTGTTGGCGTCGAATGCGTTCAATGGGGAATCTGCGCAAGGCACGTGGAAGATACGCCTCATCGATGTCAACGCGCGAGCAGGCACGGAGCCGGCACAGGTCCAGCTAGCCGCCTTGCGCGTTTTTGGACACTGATTTCGCTAATCGCACACGACACGTCGAGGTATTGCATGAATACATTCATTTCGTTTCTAGTCACTGTCGCGACTGCGACCGTGGCATGCGCGTCAGCCGCAAACGCCCTTGCAGATACAGTTCAACCAGGAACTACCGCGCCTGCATCCGTGGTCAAACAAATCAGCGCCAACGCCGCCGTTACGATCGGCTCGGTGTCTGTTCGCCCCATTCCACGCTCAATCGAAGGGGTCCGTTCCACCACACCGCCCGGAACCACGCTAGTCGCACGAGCGACAGACAATCTCGTGGGCACGAGCACAAACGACCTCGTGGTGATTTACGGCGACGTCGACGCAATCACGGGGCGCGCCGCGACAATGGGCGGCGGCGTATCAACGAGAGCGTATCCGACTATGGGCATGACTGTTGTCCACGTAGCCAGTTTCGATCAATTGCAATCAGTCCAACGACAAATTGCACAAGCATTCCCAACCGCAACGTTCGATTTGCCAGTTCGGTATTTCGACACAAAACCTCGATAGAACACGCACGCCTCTTCAAACCGGCCTGAGTCGGAACGCCGGATCGGCTCGCTTCTTCAACGCGTCTTTTGCGCAATGAGTGCGGGCGAGGTGCGCAATGATTCCCTGTCATTGCGCACCTCATTCGTTGTAGTATCACAGGCTATATAAATCCCGCCGTCAGCAATGAGAATTCTTGGCATCGACCCTGGCCTGCGCGTGACCGGCTTCGGCGTGATCGACCAAAACGGCCACACGCTCAGCTACGTGACGAGCGGCGTAATCAAAACCGCCGACGCCGATCTGCCGTCGCGCCTCGGCACCATCTTCGACGGCATTTCCACATTGATCCGCCAGCATTCGCCGGACCAGTCGGCGATTGAAAAAGTATTTGTCAACGTCAACCCGCAATCCACCCTGCTGCTCGGCCAGGCACGCGGCGCGGCGATCTGCGGACTGGTGGCGGGCGGCGTGCCGGTCGCCGAATACACCGCCCTGCAGTTGAAGCAGGCCGTGGTGGGTTACGGTCGCGCAACCAAGGAGCAGATGCAGCAAATGGTGGTACGCCTGCTCAATCTCTCCGGCGTGCCAAGCACCGACGCCGCCGACGCGCTCGGCATGGCAATCTGTCACGCGCACGGCGGCACGACGCTAAGCACCTTGGGCGGCATCGCCCCTTCGCTGGCGAAGAAGGGGTTGCGCGTGAGGCGCGGGCGTTTGGTCGGATAACGCGCCAAACGTCAACCACGCAGCCCCTCAGCCACTGGCGCCTCACGCGTACGGAGTTCGCGGCTCGCGTGCCCAGGTGCGCAACAGCGCCGCGTCGCGCGCCCGGCGCGCACTCACTGCGCTACACTCGCCCTTTCTCTCGAGATTGAATCCGCCATGATCGGTCGCATTGCCGGCGTTCTGCTGGAAAAAAACCCGCCGCATCTGCTCGTCGACTGCAACGGCGTCGGTTACGAAGTCGATGTGCCGATGAGCACGTTCTACAACCTGCCCTCGACCGGCGAACGCGTGGTGCTGCTCACGCAAATGATCGTGCGCGAAGACGCGCACCTGCTGTACGGCTTCGGCACCGCCGAGGAACGCTCGACGTTCCGCGAACTGCTGAAGATCACGGGCATCGGCGCGCGCATGGCGCTCGCCGTGCTATCCGGCATGAGCGTGCATGAACTGGCGCAAACCGTCACGATGCAGGACGCAGCGCGCCTGACTCGCGTGCCTGGCATCGGCAAGAAGACAGCGGAGCGGCTACTCCTCGAACTGAAGGGCAAGATCGGCGCCGACCTGGGCACGATGGCCGGCGCGGCGTCTGCAACCAACCATGCCTCCGATATCCTGAACGCGCTGCTCGCATTGGGTTACTCCGAAAAAGAAGCGTTGACCGCCGTCAAAAACGTACCGGCCGGCACCGGCGTTTCGGAAGGCATCAAGCTCGCGCTGAAGGCCTTGTCCAAAGCTTGAATCCCAACCTTGGGCCTCGACATGCACGCGATGGATGAAGCTTCGCACAAGCCGGCAAGCCGAGCACCCTGGCCATTCGGCCGAGTTTCGCAGCGGGCGGCTCGCGGTACAATGACCGCATGATCGAAACCGACAAACTCGCCGCCGAGCGCATCATCGCGGCCACGCCCGTCTCGCCGAACGAAGAAGCGTTCGAGCGCGCGTTGCGCCCGCGCCAGCTCGAAGAATATGTCGGGCAGGAAAAAGTGCGCGGTCAGCTGGAAATCTTCATCGAGGCCGCCAAGCGTCGCTCCGAATCGCTCGACCACGTATTGCTGTTCGGGCCGCCGGGTCTCGGCAAGACCACGCTCGCGCACATCATCGCGCGGGAAATGGGCGTCAATCTGCGACAAACGTCAGGCCCGGTGCTCGAACGCGCCGGCGACCTTGCCGCATTGCTCACCAATCTCGAAGCCAACGACGTGCTGTTCATCGACGAAATCCACCGGCTCTCGCCCGTCGTCGAAGAAATTCTGTATCCGGCGTTGGAGGACTATCAGATCGACATCATGATCGGCGAAGGACCGGCCGCGCGCAGCGTGAAGCTAGATCTTCAGCCGTTCACGCTGGTCGGCGCGACCACCCGCGCGGGCATGCTGACCAATCCGCTGCGAGATCGCTTCGGTATTGTCGCGCGGCTCGAGTTTTATAACGCCGAGGAACTGGCGCGCATCGTCACGCGTTCGGCGTCGTTGCTGCATGCGCAAATCCATCCGGATGGCGCATTCGAAATCGCCAAGCGCGCACGCGGTACGCCGCGGATCGCGAACCGGCTCTTGCGCCGCGTGCGCGATTTCGCCGAGGTAAAAGCGGACGGCAACATCACCGCGCAAGTGGCGGATGCGGCACTCAAAATGCTCGACGTGGATGCGGTCGGCTTCGACCTGATGGACCGCAAACTGCTCGAAGCGATTTTGCACAAGTTCGACGGCGGCCCAGTCGGCGTGGACAATCTGGCGGCGGCAATCGGCGAAGAGCGCGACACGATCGAAGATGTGCTCGAGCCGTATCTGATCCAGCAAGGCTTCCTGCAGCGAACGCCGCGCGGCCGCGTCGCCACGCTGCTTACTTACCGGCATTTCGGTCTCGCCGCGCCGGACGCTTCGAGCCCTATCTCCGGCCTGTGGGATTCGGCCGAAACGTAAGCCGGATGGGCGAGTTGAAGTAAGCCTCGCCGCTCAACGCCCCGGTTCCGGCACCCTCTTCCTGAAACTATCGTCGTCGCTCGGCGCGTCGAGATGCGACACGTCCGCCCACGACACGATCGTCGCCTTGCTGGCGTCGTCGGCATAGTCCACCACATTGACGCTCGTGTTCAGCAACGCGTAATCACGCGGCGCATCGAGCGACAACCCGCACGCAAAACGACGCACGCAATCGAGCACACCGCCGTGCGCGACGACAGCGATCCGTCCACCCGGATGCACGGCCACCAGAGGCTCGATCGCATGCAGCACGCGATGGTAAAGCGTGCGCTGCGATTCACCTTCAGGCGGAGCAAAACCCGGATCGCGGGTTTGCCAGTGCGCGTATTCATCGGGGAAACGGACAGAGATCTCGTCGCTGTCATGCCCCTGGAACGCGCCGTACGAACGCTCACGCAAACCTTCGCGCAATTGCAGCGCCAGGCCGAGCGCGTCGGCGATCGGCTGCGCCGTTTGCTGGGCACGTAGCAGATCGCTCGAATAGATCGCGTCGAGCCGGGCGCCCTCTTTCACCTCATTCGCGATGCGGCGTGCAAGACGCTGCGCCTGCGCGAGGCCGGTCGTTGCGAGTGGAATGTCGATGTGACCTTGAATGCGCTTGATGCGGTTCCAGTCGGTCTCGCCGTGGCGGATGAACAGAATCTGCGTGGTCATGAGATGAGAGTGGGCGCCAGTAGCCGGTTATGCCGAGCCGCTATTGTCGCAAAAAGCGGCTGGAGCAGTGGATGCACGCCGCCTACCCCATGCGGCGGCGGTTGAATCTCACGCGTTCGTCTGGAGCCAGAACGTAACCGGCCCGTCGTTGACGAGCGAGACCTGCATATCGGCGCCGAACTCGCCCGTCTCGACGATCGGATGTTTGGCGCGCGCTGCCGAGACGAAGTAGTCGAACAGCCGCTTGCCCTCGTCGGGCGGCGCGGCGGGCGTGAAACTGGGACGCAGGCCGCTGTTGGTGTCGGCGGCCAACGTGAACTGCGAAACGAGCAGCAAGCCGCCTGCACGCCCTGCGCCGTCGAGATTCTGCACGGAGAGATTCATCTTGCCGGCCGCATCGCTGAAGACGCGATAACCGAGCACCTTGGCGAGCAGCCGGTCGGCTGCCGCGTCCGTGTCGCCGCGTTCGGCGCACACGAGCGCAAGCAGACCCGCCTCGATCGCGCCCGTCACGCGGTCGCCCACGCGCACTTCCGCACGCCGCACGCGCTGGATCAGCGCGATCATGGGTGCGAGTCCTGCCGCATGGCTCGATTCGTCATCGCGTTAGCGCTGGACCAACAAACCATCAAGCCGTCAGCGTGACGCGCGCAAACCGGCGCTTGCCGACCTGCACGACATACTCGCCGGTTTCAACTTTCAGGCCCTTGTCAGACACGGTCGTGCCATCGATCTTCACGCCGCCCTGCTCGATGTTGCGCAGCGCCTCGCTGGTCGACGGCACGAGGTTGGCTTGCTTGAGCAACTGGCCGATTGCGAGCGGAGCGCCCGCGAGCGTCACGGCCGGAATGTCGTCCGGCACGCCGCCCTTCGCGCGGTGATTGAAGTCTTCGAGCGCGCGTTCGGCATCCGCTTGCGAGTGGAAGCGCGCGACGATTTCCTGACCGAGCATCACCTTGAAATCGCGCGGATTGCGGCCCGCTTCAATTTCTTTTTTAAAGCCGGCGATCTCGTCCATCGGACGGAACGACAGCAGTTCGAAGTAGCGCCACATCAGCACGTCGGAAATGCTCATCAGCTTGCCGAACATGTCGGTCGGCTTTTCGCTGATGCCGATGTAGTTGTTCTTCGACTTGGACATCTTCTCGACGCCGTCCAGGCCCTCGAGCAACGGCATGGTCAGGATGCACTGCTGATCCTGGCCGTACTGCTTCTGCAGTTCGCGACCCACCAGCAAGTTGAACTTCTGGTCCGTGCCGCCGAGCTCGAGGTCGGCATTCAGCGCGACCGAGTCGTAGCCTTGCATCAGCGGATACAGGAATTCGTGGATCGAGATCGGCACGCCGCCCTGGAAGCGCTTGGTGAAATCTTCGCGTTCGAGAATCCGCGCCACCGTGTAGCGCGAGGCAAGCTTGATCATGCCGTCGGCGCCGAGCGGCATCGACCACTCGCTGTTGTAGCGGATTTCGGTCTTGTCGCGGTCGAGCACGAGCGCGGCCTGCTCGAAATACGTCTTCGCGTTCGATTCGATCTGCTCCCGCGTGAGCGGCGGCCGGGTGGCGTTGCGGCCCGATGGATCGCCGATCAGCGACGTAAAGTCGCCGATCAGGAAAATCACCGTATGACCGAGGTCCTGCAACTGGCGCATCTTGTTCAGCACGACCGTGTGGCCGATGTGGATGTCGGGCGCGGTCGGATCGAGGCCGAGCTTGATGCGCAGGGGCACACCGGTGGCCGCGCTCTTCGCGAGCTTCTGTGCGAATTCGTCTTCAATCAGCAGTTCGTCGACACCGCGTTTGGTGACGGCGAGTGCGTGGCGGACTTCGTCGGTGATCGGGAAGGCGGGGCTGGGCTTGGTGGACTCGGTGGTCATGCTGGAAACGTGAAGTCGCAAAAAAGAGATTGTCCCATAGATGCGCGCCGCCGCGCCCACTGACTCGGCCGCAAGCGCGCCCCCGGCGCACGATTTCGACATGTCGGGACGCGCCAATGGCATCGCAGCGCTTTATATTCGGCCGCGCTTGCGCGGATAATCTGCTAAAACAGATCGCAACAGAACCTCGAGAGGAGCGGCAACGTGGCGCAAGACCCCGCAGACGGCGTCTACTTTGGATTGATGTCCGGCACGAGCATGGACGGCGTGGACGGTGTCGCCGTCAGATTCGCCAAAGGAAAGCCGCCGGTGGTGCTGGCCGAAGCGTTTGTCGGCTTCGCGGCAGGCTTGCGCGAAGCGCTGTTCGCGCTTCAACAGCCCGGCGACAACGAGATCGAGCGTGAAGCGCTGGCCGCCAATGCGCTCGCCACGCGCTATACCGTGTGCTGCCACGAATTGCTGGGCGCCAGCCGCGTGCCGGCCTCAGAAGTCCGTGCAATCGGCGTGCACGGTCAGACGGTGCGGCATAGGCCGGAAAAGGGCTACACGCGGCAGATCAACAGCCCCGCGCTGCTCGCGGAAATGATGCACATCGACGTGGTTGCCGACTTCCGCAGCCGCGACGTCGCGGCCGGCGGCCAAGGCGCGCCGCTCGTGCCGGCGTTTCACGCCACGGTGTTCGGCGCGAAAGACGAGACGCGGGTGGTCTGCAATCTCGGCGGCATCAGCAATATCACGATCCTGAACGCGACCGGCGGCGTACGCGGTTTCGACTGCGGGCCGGCTAATGCGCTGCTCGACGAGTGGGCGCAGCGCCATCTCGGCAAGCCTTTCGACGAAAACGGCCATTTCGCCGCGGGCGGACAGGTCGACCGCACGTTGCTTTGCGCGTTGCTCGACGAACCCTTTTTCGCGCAACAACCGCCGAAAAGCACCGGCCGCGACCTGTTCAATCCGCAATGGCTGGATGCCAAGCTCCAGCCGTTCGCCGCCCTCGATCCCGCCGACGTGCAAGCCACGCTGGTCGCGCTGACCGCCGTAACGGTGGCGCGCGAAATCGAACGGCATGCATCGGACGCCAAAGCGGTCTATGTGTGTGGTGGCGGCGCACGCAATCCGGAGATTCTGAAAGCGCTGCGCCAGGCGCTGGAGGACAGCGGCGTAAGCGGCGTGCCCGTGATGACAACCGACGCGCTCGGCGTACCGCCAAGCCAGGTCGAGCCGCTGGCCTTTGCCTGGCTGGCGATGCGCTGCGTGGCGCGGCTACCGGGCAATTTGCCGGCAGTCACCGGTGCCGCGGCCGAGCGCGTACTGGGGGCGATCTACCCGCGCTGATGGGGCGAGCGAGTTCAGTTCAGGCAAAAAGAAACGGGGCCGAAGCCCCGTTTTCTCTTACGACCTGCCGACGACCAATCAGCCATCAAACCGAGAACGACGAGCCGCAACCGCAGGTGGTCGTGGCATTCGGGTTCTTGATGACGAACTGCGCGCCGTTGATGTCGTCCTTGTAGTCGATCTCAGCGCCGACCAGATACTGGTAGCTCATCGAATCGATCAGCAGCTGGACGCCGCTCTTGTTCATGACGGTGTCGTCTTCGTTGACGGCTTCGTCGAACGTAAAACCGTACTGAAAGCCCGAGCAGCCGCCGCCCTGCACGAAAACGCGCAGTTTGAGGTCCGCATTGCCTTCTTCTTCGATCAGTTGCTTGACCTTGTCAGCCGCTGCGTCGGTAAAAACGAAGGGGGCGGGCATCTCGGTCACGGGTGTATCGGTGACTGCGTTCATTCGAACTCTCCAAAAAGCTTTAACCGCTATTGTAGGGCTGATCTGAATATCGTGCTGAAGCCCACAGAATCAATGGGTTTTTCCAGGAAATTCAATGACCGGCCTCGGTGCCGCCACCGGCCTGCCTGAGCTGGCCACAACGCCCGCCGGCACCACAATCCCTGTCGTGAGGCCAGACCGCAAACCCATGAAAAAAGCCGCCTTCGCGAAAGCGTTGGCGGCTTTTGCAGCATTCCAGCCCGAAAGCCGGATTGCACCCGAAGCGATTAACGCTTCGAGAATTGCTTCCTGCGACGTGCCTTGTGGAAGCCGACCTTCTTACGTTCGACTTCACGAGCGTCACGCGTCACGAAGCCTGCGTTCGACAGTTGCGGCTTCAGCGTTGCGTCGTAGTCCATCAGCGCGCGGGTGATGCCGTGGCGAACCGCACCGGCTTGACCCGTTTCACCGCCACCCGTCACGTTGACCTTGATGTCGAACGTAACGCCGTGGTTCGTGAGTTCCAGCGGCTGACGCACGATCATCAGCGACGTTTCGCGCGAGAAGTAATCGGCGATAGGCTTGCCGTTCACAACGATATCGCCCTTGCCTGCCTTGATGAAGACGCGTGCGACGGCGCTCTTGCGGCGGCCCGTGCCGTAATTCCAGTTACCGATCATGTGGGCTCCCCTTAGATCTCGAGCGCTTTCGGCTGTTGTGCCGAATGCGGATGCGTTGCTTCAGCGTAGACCTTCAGCTTCTTGATCATCGCGTAGCCGAGCGGGCCCTTCGGCAGCATGCCCTTGACCGCTTTCTCGAGCGCACGGCCCGGGAAGCGTTCTTGCATCTTGCCGAACGTCGTTTCATAGATACCGCCCGGGTAACCCGAGTGACGGTAGTACTTCTTGTCAGTCGTCTTGTTGCCCGTGACTTTCAGCTTGCCGGCGTTGATAACGATGATGAAATCACCGGTGTCGACGTGCGGAGTGAATTCAGGCTTGTGCTTGCCGCGAAGACGGTGTGCCACTTCGCTGGCGACACGCCCGAGAACCTTATCCGTCGCGTCAATCACGTACCATTCACGCGTAACCTCATGGGCTTTTGCGGAAAACGTCTTCATGATCGATCCAAAAAAATTGCTGCGCCCAATGATTTTTTTCCTGCTTGTAGTGTGCGCATCGAGGCGCGTGCAGGCTCTCCCTGGTTCTTCCTCCGCGGGCGCGGATGCGGAAAAGCTCTGAATTATAAAGGAATTTGTCACGCCGAGTCAAAACTTGCGGAGGCTCGGGCGAGAAACCGGGCGATCCGGCACCCAGATACCACCATTTGCCCTTCACACCAGCCCCGAAACCGGCGTCGGCAGATCGAAGCTGCGGGCGAAAAAAAACCCGAACGAGCGGTTCGGGTTTAATCCACCAAAGGAGGAGGTGGAGGAGACAGCGGAGGTTGCAGAACTGCTGCAACCGATGGAGCTGATTATATGAGGCGCCCTTGTGCGACGCAAGAACATTTGCATTGTGAAATGTGATTTTACAATGTGGCAGATAGGCCGGCTGACCAAAGATTCCAGAATTCTTTTTAAAATCAAACACAAAAGTCTTCTTAAGGGCTTGCATACACAGACATCATCTAGAGTAAAACCCCTAAATCTGTCAGGGCATTCCCGAATCGCCGAAACATGCCGCACCGCAACACGCAAGCCATCATTGCGCATAAGTTCCTGCGAAAGTCCCTTCGGGCGGACGCGCAAACACCGGGCTACAATGCGTTTTCGATATAAGCGCAGCGCGGTGGAGCACAGCATGGAATGCAAAGTTAGCTGGATGGGGCAAGACGGGATGGCATTTGCGGCCGAGACGGGCAGCGGTCATCTGGTTACGATGGACGGCGCGCCGGAAGGCGGCGGCCGCAATCTCGCGCCGCGTCCGATGGAAATGGTTCTGCTCGGCACGGGCGGCTGCACGGCGTACGACGTCGTGATGATCCTGAAGAAGAGCCGCCAGGAAATCGCCGGTTGCTCAGTGACGCTGAAAGCCGAGCGCGCCAGCGAGGACCCGAAAGTGTTCACCAGGATTCACTTCCACTTCACCGTGACGGGCAAGAATCTGAACCCGGCTACCGTGGAACGTGCGATCAACCTGTCGCACGACAAATACTGCTCGGCGTCGATCATGATCGCGAAGACCGCTGAGCTCACGCACTCGTTCGACATCGTCGCGGGTTGAGCGCGGCACTTCGGCCTCGGCTTCTGCACGGATAACCGCGCATTTGGCCAAACCAGCGCGTCAAAATAAAAATGCCGGCGTCCACACGGACGCCGGCATTTTTTGTTGGGTGGCAAAGCTGGCCGATAAGCCGGATTCTGTGCACGCGCCACATCCGAAGACGCGACGTGCGTAGCAGTCATTCCTCTAGGCGCGCCATTACTGACGCGCTCAAGCTTCCTACCCGCTGACGTGACGGGGGCCCCGTCCTGCATCTCGAAGATGCTAGCCAGCCTACTTGGAATTGCTCCGGGTGGAGGTTACCGTGCCGGTCTGCCTTGCAGCAGCCGCGGTGCGCTCTTACCGCACCGTTTCACCCTTACCTGATCCCGGCTTGCGCCGGGCCATCGGCGGTTTGCTTTCTGTTGCCCTGTTCCGCGTGTCGCCACGGATGGCCGTTAGCCATCACCCTGCCCTATGGAGTCCGGACTTTCCTCGCCCTCTTTGACCGAAGCCGCAGAGGCCGCGACTGCCTGGCCTGCTTTGCTGGGGCGCATTTTAACATCTGCAGGAACGGGAAGCCGCCTCGGCGGGAGAAATAGCATGATGGCGGATGGCGAGACGCAAGCAATTCGGATCGCACCGCGACGCCGCGACGCCATGTCCGTGCGGCCAGTGTGTGTGCCTGGCCATTTACCGACGCCGCTGAACAACGTCAGGACTGGGAAAGCTTGTCGCGTGCACGCCCCCAATGCAGCCACTTTCAGGCAATTTCACGTGGACCGACAAGCCCTACCGCGTGCGGCGTCCTGCTCGAAATACCGAGGCATCCTCGTAAAACGCCGGCGCTTCGTTCTCGGGCCACCACCCCGGAATTCCCAGTACGGGAAGCGGCGCGAACATGCGGCTCGTCAATGCTTCGGTGCCCAAAAGCGCCGTGCTGACAGACTCGTCGAGCCATGCATCGCGCGTCGCGGCGCCCCATTCGAAGTACTCAGACGGCACGTCGACGATCCAGGCGTGGCCCGTGCAAGCCTTGAACGGCGCGATCAGCTTTTCCAGCAACGCGTGTCCGAAGCAGCGCACTTCGCAGCGCGCCCCCCAGGCATCACGCTGAGCAACCAGCAGCGTCTGCCAGTCAAATCCGCGCAACGCCGCGCTCAATGCCGGATCGGCACAGGCGAACAGCAGCGCGTTTTCGTCGAACAAGGTCAGCGTGTCGCGAACGCCGCCGCGGGTCGGGCCGACGCCTAACACGTCGATCGCCGCCGACTGCCGCGCATTCAGCGCCGCCTTGATACGCGGAAACGCAAACCACATCGACCCGTTGAAGAAGTCATGCAGGTTGTGGCGCGTCGGCACGCAGCCGGTCGACGCGATATGCGCCTCGTAAGCCGCGCCGGGCGGCAGATCATCCTGCGCGATGAACGCGAGACGCTGGCTGCGGCCGGTACGTTGCCGCATGGCGAGCGCATCCGCATTCATCTCGGCGAGCAACGCCGCATGGCTTTGAAGCGCGGCCTGCTGCCAGCGCTCGCCGCGCGCCGCGAACTGCGTGAACCACGGCGTCGACCAGTCGATATCGGCGAAACCGGAGCCCACGCCCGGCGCCTCTTGCACCTGCATCTAACGCGGCCTCAGACGAGGCGCCAGCCAATCGACTCGCCGCCACGCAGCGGCACAACAGGTGTGTCGCCGACCGGCAATTCGGCGGGCAGCGTCCATTCCTCGCGACGCAGCGTGACCTTCTCTTCGCTGCGCGGCAGGCCGTAGAAATCCGCGCCGAAGAAGCTGGCGAAGCCTTCGAGCTTGTCCAGCGCGCCAGCCTTGTCGAACGCTTCCGTATAGAGTTCAAGCGCATGCAGCGCCGTGTAGCAACCCGCGCAGCCGCACGCGTGTTCCTTCAGGCCCTTCGGATGCGGCGCGCTATCCGTGCCGAGGAAAAAGCGCGGATTACCCGAGGTCGCCGCCTCGACCAGCGCCACGCGATGCGTCTCGCGCTTCAACACCGGCAGGCAGTAGTAATGCGGGCGAATGCCTCCCTGGAAGATCGCGTTGCGGTTGTACAGCAGATGGTGCGCGGTAACCGTCGCGCCCAGCAGCCCCGGCGCCACGCCGGCTTCGCGAATGTAGTCGACCGCATCTTTCGTGGTGATGTGCTCGAACACCACCTTGAGCGCCGGAAATTCGCGGCGCAGCGGCGTCATCACGCGGTCGATGAATACTTTCTCGCGGTCGAACAGGTCGATCGACGAATCCGTCACTTCGCCGTGCACCAGCAGCGGCATGCCGGTTTCCTGCATCACTTCGAGCGTTTTGGCGCACTTCATGATGTCGGTGACGCCGGCGTCCGAGTTGGTCGTCGCTCCCGCCGGATACAGTTTCACGCCATGCACGAAGCCGCTTTCGCGCGCGCGGCGGATCTCGTCCGGCGGCGTGTTGTCGGTCAGGTACAGCGTCATCAGCGGCTCGAACTTCGCCCCGGCCGGGATCGCGGCGACGATGCGCTCGCGGTACGCCTGCGCCATCGCGGTCGTGGTGACCGGCGGCTTCAGGTTCGGCATGATGATCGCGCGGCCAAACTGGCGCGCGGTATCCGGCAGCACGGCCGCGAGCATCTCGCCGTCGCGAACGTGCAGGTGCCAGTCGTCCGGGCGGGCGAGCGTAACGGTGTCGATGGAATCGAGGGGGGCGTTGGAAGCGGTCATGGCGAGAGGAGAACGAGATTCGGCGATAAAAGCGTGATTGACGTGGGCACGCCGCGGCAATTCGTGCCGTTGCGGCCTAAACACACGTCAATTTTGCTATTTGGCGCCTTTGGCTCGGTGATATGCTTGGAAAATCATCATTGTAACGGCTTGCCCCGTTCACAGGCTTACCCGCAACATGTGCCAACTTCTCGGAATGAACTGCGCCGCGCCGACGGACGTCACGTTCTCGTTCACCGGCTTTGCGGCGCGCGGCGGCGTCACCGATCACCATGCCGACGGCTGGGGCATCGCCTTCTTCGAAGACAAAGCCTGCCGCCTGTTCATCGACCATCAATCGTCGGCCACCTCGCCGATTGCGGAAATGGTCAAGCGCTACCCGATCAAGTCGAAGAACACGATCGCGCATATTCGCAAGGCGACGCAAGGGCACATTCTGCTCGAGAACTGCCATCCGTTCATGCGCGAACTGTGGGGGCGCCACTGGATCTTCGCGCACAACGGCGACCTGAAAGATTATTCACCGGCGCTCAACGGGGTCTATCAACCTGTCGGCACGACGGATAGCGAGCTCGCTTTCTGCGCGTTGCTGCAAGGTTTGCGCAAGGCTTTCCCGGGCACGCAGCCGCCGCTCGAGGAATTGTTCGCCGCGCTCGAAACCCTCACGCGCGAAATCACGCAGTTCGGCGTATTCAATTTCCTGATGTCGAACGGCCAGGCGCTGTTCGCGCATTGCTCGACGCATCTGCACTACATCGTGCGGCGCTGGCCGTTCTCGACCGCGCATCTGGTCGATGCGGACGTGTCGATCGACTTCGCCAAATACACGACGCCGGAAGACCGCGTCGCCGTGATCGCAACCAAGCCGCTCACCGACAACGAAGTGTGGACCGCCTTCAAACCGGGCGACCTGATGATGTTCCAGCACGGCGAAGTGATCGGCCGCGTCAACGTGCCGGTGCCGGCCTCCGTGCTGGAAAAGCTGCGCAATCCGGCGTTGGACGCGTCGGCTTCCGCAACCACGATCGCGGCTTCGGCTGGGGCGGTGGCCACGGCCGAAGTCAATGCCGACGTCGACCTCGAAGCTGCGGACGATACCGCCGCTTTCGAATCCTGATTTGCGAATGCGCTCACTGGAGTCGGAACACCTGGCTCAAGCCGCCATTCGCGAGCACCAGAATGCCTGACCCGCGCCCATCGTCACAAAGGCCGGAACGCGTCACATACGTCCGCCTGGGTGCGCTTTATCCCTGATTCCTTTTGACTCTCCTTCGAAGGCTGGCAAAGTGTCAACGCGCTTCAGGACGAGTTATCAGAAATAAAAAAAGCCGCTTCTTTCGAAGCGGCTTTTTTTTCGCCTTGCCCAAACCACGCCATAAAAGCAGCGTGGCCAGACAAAGACCTCAGTGCAGGATCTTCGCCAGAAAGTCCTTCGCGCGATCCGACTTCGGATTCGCGAAGAAGTCTTCCTTCCTGTCGTCTTCCACGATCAGGCCCTTGTCCATAAAGATCACGCGGTGCGCAACCTTCTTGGCAAAGCCCATTTCATGCGTGACGCACATCATCGTCATGCCTTCCTGCGCGAGCTCGACCATCACGTCGAGCACTTCGTTGATCATTTCCGGGTCGAGCGCGGAAGTCGGCTCGTCGAACAGCATCGCGATCGGGTCCATCGACAGCGCGCGCGCAATCGCCACACGCTGCTGCTGACCGCCCGACAACTGCCCCGGAAACTTATCCGCATGCGCACGCAGACCGACGCGATCGAGCAGCTTCAGCCCCTTCGCCGTGGCTTCGTCTTTCGAGCGACCGAGCACCTTGACTTGTGCAAGCGTGAGATTTTCGACGATCGACAGATGCGGGAACAGCTCGAAGTGCTGGAACACCATCCCGACCTTGGCACGCAGCTTCGACAGATTGGTTTTCTTGTCGGTCAGCGATTGGCCGTTGATCACGATCTCGCCCTTCTGGAACGGCTCGAGGCCGTTGACCGTCTTGATCAGCGTGGACTTGCCCGAACCCGACGGCCCGCACACCACCACCACTTCACCTTTTTTGACTTCCGTCGTGCAGTCGGTCAGCACCTGGAACTGGCCATACCACTTCGAAACATTCTTGATAGAGATCATCTTGCGACCTTTTTCTGAAGACCTTTGACGAGGCTCGACGCGATCACGCAGATCACGAAATAACATGCTCCCGCGAACAGTACCATCTCGACATTCGTCCCGTCACGGTCGCCAATATTCGTGGCGGTGCGGAAGAAGTCGGCAAGGCTGATCACGTAGACGAGCGACGTATCCTGAAACAGCACGATACCTTGCGTAAGCAGCAGCGGCACCATCGCGCGGAATGCCTGCGGCAGCACGATGAGGCGCATTGCCTGCGGGTAGCTCATGCCGAGCGCAAACGCGGCATTGACCTGCCCGCGTGGCACGGCCTGAATGCCCGCACGGATAATTTCCGAATAGTACGCGGCCTCGAACAGCGAGAAAGCGACCATTGCCGACGCCAGCCGGATGTCGATATCCGGCGACAAGCCCAGCACGTTCTGCAGCACCTGCGGCACGATCAGGAAGAACCACAGCAGGACCATCACCAGCGGGATCGAACGGAAGATCGTGACGTAGCCCTTCGCGAACCATTCGAACGGCTTGAACGGCGACAGCCGCATGATCGCGAGAATCGTGCCCCAGACAATGCCGATCACGATCGCGATCAGCGTGATCTTGAGGGTGACGATAGCGCCGGTCCACAGCGTAGGCAGTGCGCCCGGAATACCGCTCCAGTCGAAATGATGCATCACTTACCTCCGATATAGCCGGGCAGCCGGGTCTTGTGTTCGACCCAGCGCATCAGTTGCATCACGATCAGATTGATCAGCACGTAAGCCAGCGTGACCGCGATGAACGACTCATACGTCTGCGACGTGTAGTCGACCAGTTGGCGCGCCTGGGCCGACAGATCCAGCAGACCGATGGTCGACGCGACCGCCGAGTTCTTGAAGATGTTCAGAAACTCGGACGTGAGCGGCGGTACGATGATCCGGTAAGCCACCGGCAGCAGCACGTAGCGATACGTCTGCCATTGCGTGAAACCCATTGCCAGACCGGCGGCGCGCTGGCCCTTCGGCAGCGCGTTGATGCCCGAGCGCACCTGCTCGCACACGCGTGCGGCTGTGAACAGCCCGAGACAGACGATCGACGACGAGAAGAACTGCGCACTCGGCGGCAGTTGCTTATACCAGGTACCGATCGACACCGGCAGCAATTCCGGTATCACCAGATACCAGATGAAGAACTGCACGATCAGCGGAATGTTGCGGAAAATCGCGACATAGAGCGTGCCGATGCCCGACGCCCACTTGTTCGGCACTGTGCGCAGCACGCCGAATAACGAACCGACGATTAGCGCGATCACCCAAGCCGACAACGACACGGTAATCGTCACCCAGAAGCCGGACAGCAACCAGCCCAGATAAGTGGTCGGCTCGCCGGTGGAGACCGGACTCAGCAGAATGCCCCAGTTCCAGTGATATGACATGGCCAAGACTCCAGCAAAAAGAAACGGAAGAAGCGCGCGGCCCCTTCCGTTTCGTTCAGCGTTTCAAAAAAACAGCTAAGGTTTAGTCGATAGCCTTGTCATTCGGGCTCTTGTAGAGC
The DNA here is from genome assembly GCF_003368325.1 of Paraburkholderia caffeinilytica. Classification (NCBI taxonomy): domain Bacteria; kingdom Pseudomonadati; phylum Pseudomonadota; class Betaproteobacteria; order Burkholderiales; family Burkholderiaceae; genus Paraburkholderia; species Paraburkholderia caffeinilytica. Next base: position 1,532,542 of record NZ_CP031467.1, read on the forward strand.
GCCTTGATGTCGTCGCTTTCCGGGAAGTTCAGGTTCAGGCCCTTCGGCGGAATCGGCGATTCGAACCACTTCTTGTAGATCTGATCGGCTTCGCCCGAGGTTTCGACCTTCGCGATCGCGTCGTCGACGACCTTCTTGAATTCCGGATCGTTCTTGCGAATCATGCAGCCGTACGCTTCATGCGATTGCGGCGCGCCGACGATCACGAAGTCGCCCGGGTTGTTCGACTTGGCGCGCTCGCCTGCCAGCAGCGCGTCGTCCATCATGAACGCAGCGGCGCGACCCGTGGAGAGCGTCAGGAACGACTCGCCGTGGTCCTTCGCGCTGATGATGTTCATGCCCATGCTCTTGTCCTGGTTCATCTTGCGAAGCAGGCGCTCGGAGGTGGTGCCGGCCGTCGTGACGACGGTCTTGCCCTTCAGGTCGGCGAAGTCCTTGATACCGGAGTCTTTCTTGGTCATCAGGCGCGTGCCGATCACGAAGATCGTGTTCGAGAACGAAGCCTGTTGCTGGCGTTCGGCGTTATTCGTGGTGGAACCGCATTCCATGTCGACCGTGCCGTTCTGCACCAGCGGAATACGGTTTTGCGACGTGACAGGCGTCAGCTTGACCTTCAGGTTAGGCATGTTCAGCTTCTGCTTGACCGCCTCGACGACCTTCAGCGCGAATTCCTGCGAGTAGCCGATGACATTCTGCTTGTCGTCGTAATACGAAAACGGGATCGACGATTCGCGGTGGCCCAGCGAAATGACGCCCGTGTCCTTGATCTTTTTCAGTGTACCGGCGTCTTGCGCATGCGCGCCAACCGTAAACAGTCCGAGAGTCGCGAGCAGCAGCGCAGCTTTTTTAACCTTCATGTGTGATCTCCTTGGCAAGAACCGGCGCCAGTTTAGCAAAGTAATTATTCTGAAAGTATTGCTACAAACCATGTTTGTTGCGTACGCGCGCCGCTACGGGATTACAACACCTTAATCCGGCGATGCAAACACAGCGGACACGCAAAGGCGGGCGGCATCGATAAGATGCCGCCCGCCGGGTGAAACACGCGGTCTTGTGAACCACGTCAAAGCAAGGATTCACAGCGGCCCGCGAGGTGGCGGACCGCCGTTTCGTGCCGATCGATCAGGGATACAGGCCGCGCAGTTCACGCGCTTCGAGGATCCGCTTACAGGCGACGATAAACGCCGCGGTCCGCACGGAGACCTTCTGTTCGCTCGACACTTGCCACACGGCAGCAAACGCTTCGCGCATGACGCGTTCGAGACGCTGGTTGATCTCGTCTTCGGTCCAGAAGAAGCTCGAGAAGTCCTGCACCCACTCGAAGTACGACACCGTCACGCCGCCGGCGTTGGCCACGACGTCCGGAATCACGAGGATGCCGCGGTCGTGCAGAATGTCGTCCGCTGCCGTGGTGGTCGGGCCGTTGGCGCCTTCCACGACGATCTTCGTCCTGATCTTGCCGGCGTTCTTTTCGGTGATCTGGTTTTCCAGCGCGGCCGGAATCAGGATGTCCGATTCGACGGTCCAGAATTCTTCGTTCGTGACTGCATCGGCTTCCGGGAAACCGCCCACGCCGCCCGTCTTCGCAACGTGATCCAGCAGCGCGACCGCATCGATACCGGTCGACTTGTAGAGCGAGCCGGTATGGTCTTGCACCGCGACCAGTGTCGAGCCGGCTTCCTGGAACAGACGCGCAGCGATACCGCCCACGTTACCGAAGCCTTGCACGGCAATCCGTGCGCCTTCGATGTCGACGCCGATACGGCGTGCGGCTTCGGAAGCCACGACGAACACGCCGCGGCCGGTCGCTTCGCGGCGGCCCAGCGAACCACCCAGCGTGATCGGCTTGCCCGTCACGACGCCCGTGGCCGTTTGGCCCTGGTTCATCGAGTACGTGTCCATCATCCACGCCATGATCTGCTCGTTCGTATTCACGTCCGGCGCGGGGATGTCGGTGTTCGGTCCGATGATGATGCCGATTTCGCTCGTGTAGCGGCGCGTCACGCGCTCCAGCTCGCCACGCGACAGCGTGCGCGGATCGACGCGGATACCGCCCTTCGCACCGCCGTACGGCACGTTCACAGCAGCATTCTTCACCGACATCCACGCCGACAACGCCATCACTTCCGAGAGCGTCACGTCCTGGTGGTAACGCACGCCGCCCTTACCTGGACCGCGCGACACGTTGTGCTGCACGCGATAGCCTTCGAAGTGCGCGACCGTGCCGTTATCGAGCTCGATAGGCACGTCGACGACCAGAATGCGCTTCGGGCGCTTCAGGGTTTCGAGCCAGCGGGACAGCGAGCCGAGGTACGGCGCGACGCGGTCGACCTGGCGCAGGTAGTTGCCCCAGGGGCCGAGGTCGTCTTTGTTCAGGTAGGAAGGAACAGACTGCAACATTGATGCGGATTGTGCGGCTTGTTGCTGGGATGACATGAACGCTCCGGCGTTGATCAAGTGACAGCATTGTCGAAAAACGCTGTTTTGAAATCCAATGCCGTTTCCTTATCCGATTATGTTTTTATTGCATAACCATCAAGAAGCCGCAAATTCGCGTCGCCGGGAGGCAGGTTCTCAGGCAGCGCCCGCGCGTTGGGCCAACTCCTCCGACACCACGTCCCACAGTTGCCGCACGAGCATCTGCCGTGCATCGTCACTCTTCGCCGCAAGCTTGTCACGATAGAGCCTGATCTCCATGGTCAGCGTGAGTTGCCCTTCGGGCGTGCCGCGGATCGCGCGATCGAGCCGGATCAGCTTGCCTTCGGCGACTGCGTCTTCCACCGCGCTGTGCGGCAGGAAAGCAATGCCGTGGCCGGCCAGCGCCATGGCCTTGAGTCCCTCGGCCATATCCGTTTCGTACAAGCGGTCGAGATACAGACGCTCCGGTGCGTTGGCGAGGATCACCTCGGTCATGCGGCCCAGATACGCGTTCGGCGTGTAGGACAAATAGGGAGTGGGCGCCTCGGCGCTGCCCGGCAACGTGTGACGCGCCCGGCCGGCACGGCCCGGCGCCGAGAACGGACTGAGCGGCTCGTTGCCGAGCGCGAGCATGTCGTAGCGCGCCGGATCGAGTGCGATTGGATGGCTCGGATGGTGATAGGCCATCATCAGATCGCAGCCGCCCTCCACCAGCGCCAAAGCCGCGTCGTGCACGTTCAACGCCCGCAACCGGGTGTGGATCGGTCCCATTTGCGCTTCGAACCGCTGCAGCCAGCGCGGGAAGTAGGTGAGCGACAGGGTGTGCGGCACCGCGAACTCGATGGTGGCCTGCGGCGTCGCCGTGTGCCCGCGCAGCAAAGCGCGCGCCTCGTGGAACTGCGACAGCATGGTGAGCGCCTGCTCGTAGAACACCTGGCCTGCCGCCGTCAGCCGTGTCGGGTAAACCGAACGATCGATCAGTTCCGTGCCCAGCCACGCCTCCAGCGCCTGAATCCTTCGAGAAAACGCCGGCTGCGTGACATGACGCGATTCGGCCGAGCGGCTGAAACTACGCGTTTCCGCGAGCGAAACGAAGTCTTCGAGCCATTTCAGTTCCATGCGGAGCCTGCTGCCAGCGGGAGTGAGGAAGTCAGCATTCTAGCGGCGCGGCTAAGGCGCCGGGGTTGAGTGGTAAAATCCGCGATTCCCTCCGTTCCCGATCCGCTCCCTGAGCGCTCACGCCCCCATCATGTCCGACACCCGCCCCGACACCCTGTTCGCGCTGAACGCGCTCTCCCCGCTCGACGGCCGCTACGCCTCGAAAACCGAAGCCTTGCGCGACTGGCTCTCGGAAGCCGCTTTCATGCGCAATCGCGTGACGGTTGAAATTCACTGGCTGATCGCGCTCTCGCATGCCGGTTTCGCCGAAGTGCCGCGCTTTTCCGAAGCGTCCGAACAATTCCTGCTGCAGCTGGCCGAGCGCTTCACCGCACACGACGCCGCACGCATCAAGGACATCGAGCGTGTGACGAATCACGACGTGAAGGCGGTCGAGTACTGGCTGAAAGAATCGGTGAAGGGTCAGGAAGAGCTGGAACGCGCGAGCGAATTCATTCACTTCGCCTGCACGTCGGAAGACATCAACAACACCTCGCACGGCCTGATGCTCGCGGGCGCCCGTGAGCACGTCATTCTGCCGGCGCTGCGCTCGGTGCATCAGCGTCTCGTCGCTCTGGCCCACGCGCACGCCGAGCAGCCCATGCTGTCGCGCACGCACGGCCAGCCGGCCAGCCCGACCACCCTCGGCAAGGAACTCGCGAACGTCGCGGCACGCCTGGAACGCGCCATCGACCGTATCGCCAAGGTCGAACTGCTGGGCAAGATGAACGGCGCGGTCGGCAACTTCAACGCGCATCTGTCCGCGTATCCGGAGTTCGACTGGGAAGCGTTCTCGCGCGAAGTGGTCGAACAGCGCCTGAAACTCACGTTCAATCCGTATACGATCCAGATCGAGCCGCACGATTACATGGCTGAACTGTTCGACGCGGTATCGCGCGCCAATACCATCCTGCTGGATCTGGACCGCGACGTGTGGGGCTACATCTCGGTCGGCTACTTCAAGCAACGCACCAAGGCGGGGGAAATCGGTTCGTCGACCATGCCGCACAAGGTCAACCCGATCGACTTCGAAAACTCGGAAGGCAACCTCGGCCTCGCGAACGCCACGCTGCGCCACCTCGCCGACAAGCTGCCGGTGTCGCGCTGGCAGCGCGACCTGACTGACTCGACGGTGCTGCGCAATATCGGCGTCGCGTTCGGTTACTCGCTGCTCGCGTACGACTCGCTGATTCGCGGTCTGGATAAGCTCGAGGTGAACGCACAACGTCTGAACGAAGACCTCGACAACTGCTGGGAAGTGCTGGCCGAGCCGGTGCAAACGGTGATGCGCCGTTACGGCATTGAGAATCCGTACGAGCAGCTCAAGGAACTGACACGCGGTAAAGGCATCACGCGCGAAGCGCTGCAAACGTTCGTCAATGGTCTGGCGATTCCGCAGGACGCGAAAGATCGCCTGCTCGCGATGACCCCGGGTTCGTACATCGGCAAGGCGGTCGAACTGGCCAGGCGGATTGCCTGATGCAATGACGTCTGTATTATCGGCGCTGTCCGGCTGAACAACAGGCGGTGCGAACTGGAAGGGCTCGCTTGCGCGAGCCCTTTTTATTGCGTCCGGTACGGACCGAAGCTTCAATGATCGAAGCTTCGGACGTGCGTCAACTTAGTAGGTGTAGCGCGCCGATACCATGTACTGCTGCGCCTGGGGTGCATAGTTGGCCTGCTGCTGGCCCTGAGCGGCTTGCCACGCCTTAAGGGCCGCTTGCTCGTTCTCCCGACGCTGTTGCTCGGCTTGCTGCGCCGCCCGCGCTGCTGCTCTCGCTTCTTCCGCACGCTGCTGCTCAACTTGCTGGTTGGCCAGCCAAGCCTTGTAGTCCGCCTCCATCTGGGCCTGACGGGCTGCTTCCTCGTTCGCCAGACGCTGTTGCTCGGCTTGCTGGTTGGCCTCCCACGCCCGGTGATCCGCTTCGATCTGGGCCTGACGGGCGGCTCGTTGGGCCGCTTGTTCGTTGACGAAACGCTCCACCTCGGCTCGCTGCGCCGCATCTGCTGCGGCCCGCGCTTCTTCCGCACGCTGCTGCTCGGCCTGCTGGTTGGCTTCCCAAGCCTGGCGACCCGCTTCGTTCTGAGCCTCACGGGCCGCTTGTTCCTTCGCCAGACGCTCCTGCTGGGCTTCCCAAGCCAGGCGATCCGCTTCCCCCTGTTTCTGCTGCTGGTCCACGCGCGCCGCGTCTTCCGCTGCCGCGCGTCCAGCGTCGCTGACGCGCCATGCGATGTCGTTGATCAACGCAATCTTGCTGCTATCGGACAGACTTGCATCGTCTGCGGGCGAATAGTTGATATATTCGTTTGCCTTGACACGCTCAGCGGCAGCTTCCTGTTTCTTCGCCGTGAAATATTGCGCCTCGTCAGGTCCAGCATGCTCAGCGCTGCGGACGAAGCTTGTGAGGCCTTCAGCGCCAGCAGTCGCATGGTTGCCTCGCAGGGTGATATCCGAGCCGTACATTTGCACGGCGAGGCCGCCACGGCCCGCCACGATCTTACCGGCGCTGTTCACTCCCAGACCATGCTCCGAACCTTCCAGCACGATCTTGTTCGCGTACATGCCTCCCAACTCCGAGACGTCGAGCGCAATCACCGGCTTGACGCCCGCCGCGTTCGACGTCAGCTTGCCCGCGAAGTTGCCGTCCGCGTCGCCGTCGAACTGCGTGCCGTTTTGCGAATTGATCGTCCAGCCCTTGACCGCGGCGTTCACCAGCGTCGCGCGTGACAGCAGGTTGACCTGCCCCGCGCCGACGTTCAGGCCGTCGCCGTCGATCTGGATCGTCGCCGGCGTTGCGCGGCTCGTATCGACGCTCAAGGCGAGCGGGCTGTCTGCGCGCGGGTTGAAGCTGGCTGCCGCGAGCGTGAGCACAGGCGCGTTGATGGTCGTTGCGCCGTTCACGGAGATGCCGGCCGCATTGGCGATCAGCAGATGCGCGGGCGCACCGGCGACTTCCATTGTGCCGTTCAGCTTCGATGACTGTGCCGAGTTGACGTCGGCGACGATTACCTTGGCGGCCGTGCCCTTCAGGTTCGCGTTGGCGGCGAGTTGGCCCGCAAGCCGGCTTACGCCCGCCGCGGTCAGGTTGTTGAAGACGACGCCATTTTTGTCGACGTCGAAATTGCTGAATGTGTTGCGCGAAACGCCCACTGAGTTGGCGCCCGCAATGTTCACGATCGGCGTGTTGCCTGGCGTGACGACCTGAGTCTGTCCGCCCGCGCTGACGATGCCGCCGGCGATCGCACTGCCGCTTGCACCCAGCGCCGCGAGTATTGCCAGATTCAATACGTTGAGACGATGTTGTTTCATCAAGATTCCTAAAGGTTAAAAAGAAGAACTCAACCGGACGTTGAGGACGATCGGATCAGCGTTCAGCCGTTTGGGAGCAAACAACGGAGCACCGACCGAAAGCGAGGCGGTAACGCCTTTCCAGGAGGTCGATGCGCCGATTGCGGCACCGACCAGGTTTCCGCTTGCATTGGGTTCGCCGCTTACCGGGACGACGCGGCCCGCGTCGACCGCAGCCGTCATCGTCACGCGCGTACCGAGCGACGGAAGCGGCACGCTCCAGTCGACTTCGTTGCGCAGATAAGCACCGGTATTCGCGTACAGGTATTGATCCCGGAAACCTCGAACGGAGGTGTCGCCGCCCACCACCATGCGCTCGCTGCTGAACAGTGCGGCAGGCGCCCACTGCGCGTAAGCCGATGAGAGAAACGCCACGTTCGGCGTGATTTGCGTGTACAGGCTGGCGCTTGCCGCCAGTTTGCGAAAGCCCGCCGACGGGCCGCCGTCCTCGCTCATATCGCGAGTGGCAAACGGCAGGCCCTGCGTGAACGCCGGACTGAATGTGAAGTAGCTCCTGCTTCCGACTCGTGTCGCGAAGTTGACGCCGACCTGCGCAGTGCTGGTCCGCTCCGAGCCGTTCTCCAGTTGAAACTCTTCGATGAACGAGTTGCCGACGTAACTGGACAATGACGCAAACACGTCTATCTTGCGGGCGGCGTTGCGCTCGACCGTCCTGGTAACGGTGAAGCGGTTCTGGAAGCTGCTGCCGTGGTAGCGAAGCTTCACGCCGGAGACGTCGAGCGGCACCGCAAAGCTGCCCGCCGCGCCCGAGTAGCCGAAGCTCCAGTAGCCAAGTGGCACGGTTGCAAAGGCGCCAAAGGTTCGGCGAAATCGGTCGCCGTGCAATGCGGGGGTTGTTGTCGCCGATACGCCCAATTGCTCCGCCCGGCCAAGGGCGTTATTCACCGTCACCGCGGCGTTGAAATTTTGCCGGCCGGTACTTTTTTGACCGCTATTGTCGATGCCGGCAACGAAGTTGAGCAGGCGCACGGGCTGGCCGCTCAACACCACATCCGAATAGCCTTCCTGCGGCGCCGCGCGCACGGCCGCCTTCACGCCGCCAGGCACGATGCGGTCGATCTGGTCAACCCCCTGTTCGATATCGCGCAGATTGAGCGGTTCGCCAGCCGTGCCCGCAAACGCCATGCGCGCGGCGCTGTCGGCACGGCTCGCGCCATCGCCATCGCCATCGCCATCGCCATCGCCAAAGTACACGCGTGACAGCTTGCCTTCCACCGCGGCAATCACCAGTGCGCGGCTTCCGGCTTCTCGCGTCGGCAGCCAGGCGTGGCTCGTGACGTAGCCGTGCTGCACATACCAGTCGTTGACTTCGTCGAGCAGATGGGTGAGCTCAGCGTTGTCGAGACAACGGCCTGCGGCGTTGAGCGCAATTTGATACTTCAAGCCATCCGGCAGCAGCGCCGCGCCGCTAAAACCAACGTTTTCTACTGGCAGGCAGGTCTGCGCACCGAGTATGTCCAGCGTCTGCGGCGTCGCTGCGCGCCGCGCCACGGCAGGCGACGCGGGCTCACGCGCACTGAGACCTTCACGCTGTTCACGCGCCTGGTCGAGCAGCCTTTGTTGCTGCAGGTCCAGAATGGCGTGGTTGGCGGGATCGGCTGCTTCAAATGCGATCGCCGAACTTGCCGTGCTTGCTAGCAGCGCGCCGACATAGGTCATCGATACCAGCTTCGGGGCGCCGCGTGTCGATATGCGCAGCCGCTTTGCGTCGGGCGCGTGCGCATCGAACCCGACGCAAGTTGAAGCGATCGGTTTGGGGGAAGTCTTCACAGCCTGTACATTTCATCCGCTAATCAAAACACTGCGCCAAGGAGCGCAAAAATCAGCGCGGACTGTAAGGCATCCGAATGGAAATATGCTTGAGAAATGTCAGAACGCGCTCGCCTATTTCCACCACATGAGCGACGTCAAATGGCATCGGTACGGTGTGGCAAATGGCGCGCGTTTGTCGCAGCAAGACGACGGCTCAAACGAAGGAAGACAAATGTGCGCGACTTCCATGCAAAACTTTGGCGCACACGTCAATGAAGAAGTATCGTGGACGGCACACGGCCGTGGCGCGCTAGAACGCTGCCCGGCAATTGAAACTCGACGGCAAATAATTTTAACGAGAATCCACCTCGCGTTGCAGCGAGGCGGATCAACAACAGAACATCAAAATCTATACGGGCGGAGAAGCACCCTTAGCGGACTTCCATCTGCTTCAACACCTCGTCGACGATTTCTTCCGGCGACAACTCGATGCTCACCGTGATCGCCTCGTCCGGGCCCGGCTCTTCGAGCGTATCGAGCTGGCTTTGCAGCAACGATGGATCGAAGAAGTGACCGGTACGCGTGCTCAGCCGCTCACGCAACATCTCGAACGAACCCTTCAGATAGACGAAGCACACGTCCTTATCGCCGTTGCTCCCACCGCGCAGAACATCGCGGTACGAGCGCTTCAGCGACGAACACGTGAACACCGCTTTCTCGCCCGCCCTCCGCTTCTCTTCGATCGCCGCGCGGATGGTTTGCAACCACGGCCAACGGTCTTCGTCGGTGAGCGGAATGCCGTGGTGCATTTTCTCCTTGTTGGCGGCGCTGTGAAACGCGTCGCCGTCGGTGAACGCGCAGTGCAGGCGTTCCGCCAGCATTTCGCCAATCCTCGTTTTGCCGGCGCCCGACACGCCCATTGCGATCAGAATCATCAAAAACTCCTTACACGACCGTCGCGAGCGCGAAAGTCAAACCCAAACCCATCAGCGAAATGACGGTTTCGAGGAGCGACCATGTCTTGAAGGTCTGCCCCACCGTCATACCGAAGTACTCCTTGATCAGCCAGAAACCGCCGTCGTTCACGTGCGAGAAAATCAGCGAACCCGAACCGGTGGCAAGCACCAGCAATTCCGGCGTAACCTGCACGCCGCTGGCGGCCGTGATAGGTGCGACGATGCCGCAAGCGGTCGTCATGGCGACGGTCGCCGAGCCCGTGGCCAGACGAATCAGCGCGGCCACCAGCCAGCCGAACAGCAGCGGCGACAGGTGCATGGCCGTCGCGACCGTGACGATTTCCTTCGAAATGCCGCTATCCATCAGCACGCGCCCAAAACCGCCACCCGCGCCAACGATCAGCGTGATACCCGCGATCGGCGCGAGACATTCGCCACAGAACTTCTGGATCTGCTCGCGATTGAAGCCGCGGCTCGCACCGAAGGTCCAGAAGCTGACCAGCACGGCGATCAATAGTGCGACGTCCGAATTGCCGACGAAATGCAGCAGATCGTTCGGCAAGGTCTTCGGCGTGGAGACGAGGTCGGCCCAGCTGCCGATCAGCATCAGGATCACCGGCAAGAGAATCGTGAACAGCGTGACACCGAAACTCGGCAATTCGCGCTTCGGCGCCGCGCTCTTCGCGTTATTTTGCGCGTCGTCGCCGTGGCCGAGAAATTGCGCGGCAAGCGGGTTGTTGTTCGGCAGCTTGATGTAGCGGCTGATCAGCAGCGCGAACAGCGGACCGGCGACGACCGCCGTCGGCACACCGACGATCAGACCGTACGCAATCGTCTTGCCGATGTCGGCGTGATACGCCTGCACCGCGAGCATCGCGGCCGGATGCGGCGGAATCAGACCGTGCACGACGGACAGGCCCGCGACCATCGGCAAGCCGACCAGCAGCAGCGACTTGTTGGTGCGTTTGGCGACGTTGAACGCGATCGGAATCAGCAGCACGAAACCGACTTCGAAAAACACCGGCAAACCGACGATGATCGCCACCACCATCATCGCCCAGTGAATGTTCTTCTCGCCGAACTTGTCGATCAGTGTGGTCGCGATGCGCTCCGCACCGCCCGATTCGGCCATCATCTTGCCGAGCATCGTGCCAAGACCGACCACGATCGCAATGTGGCCGAGCGTATTGCCGTTGCCGGTTTCGAACGATTTGACGATCGTGCCGATCGGCATGCCCGACACGAGCCCCAGCAGCAGCGAAACGATGATCAGGACGAGGAACGGATAAACCTTGTAGCGGGTGATCAGCAGGATCAGAAGTGCGATGGCGATCACCGCGAAGACCAGCAGCGTGCTGCCGTGGACAGCTTCCATGAAGCGCCTCCTTTGCGTTATTGATTGTCGGTGCTGAACACGGCCAGCACCTGTCTCACGGCGACCTCAAGCGGTGCCTGAAAACCCGGCAAGCCGCGCGGACGCTGAATTTTACTGTTTGTTGTCTCTAAAAGCGCGCGAATCCGGCACACATATCGAAAAAGGAGCCTCGCCGTGGCAGCCTGACGGGCTGTTTCGACGAGGCTCCTTTGCATAGAAGCTAGCGAACTATCGTGTCGTGCGCCAACGCGGTTTAGTGAGCGGGCGCGGCCAGCTCGCTGGCGGCACGCGCCAGACGCGTGACCTCGTCCCAATTTTGCGCGGCCAGGGCCGCTTTCGGCGTCAACCACGAGCCGCCCACACACACCACATTCGGCTGTGCGAGGAAATTGATGGCGCTTTCGGACGTGATGCCGCCGGTCGGGCAGAATTTCAGCGTCGGGAACGGGCCGTAGAAAGCTTGCAGCATCGGTATGCCGCCGGCTTGCTGCGCCGGAAAGAACTTGACGATTTCGTAGCCGAGTTCGAGCGCCGCGATGATATCGCTTGGCGTCATGACACCCGGCAGTAGCGGCAAACCCGCATCCTGCGCGGCCTTGTGCATGTCTTTCGTCAGGCCCGGCGATACGCCGAATTGCGCGCCCGCTTTCTTCGCCTGAAAACAATGCTCGGGCTTGGTGATCGTACCGACCCCGACCACGATGTCTTCAGCCAGCTGGCTCGCGCGTTCGATCGCGCCGAGTCCGGCTGCCGTGCGCAGCGTGATTTCCAGCACTTTCACACCGCCAGCGTGCAGCGCGCGTGATACGTTTTCGCCCTGCTCGACCGAGTCGAACGCGAGCACCGGAATCACCGGGCCGAGGCGCACGATATCGCTTACTGTTTTCGCTGTCATAGTCAGACTCCTAGTTTCTGCAGCGTTTAGCTGGCTTGAGTGGTGCTTGAGTGTTCTTCTGCGTGAGCTTTGACCCGCTTACCGTGTTGCGCCGCGTGCTCTCCTACCATCGGACCGAACACCGAAGCGCCCTGCTCCGCGGGCGCTGCCGCCGCACGGAACACGCCGAACAGTTCGCGGCCGAAGCCGACTTCGTTTTCCGCCTGATGCTGCGGCAACGCTTCCTGCCGCGCGGCCCATTCGGTTGCATCGATTTCGATGTCGAGCACGCCCGCGTCCGCGTCGATCACCAGCAGGTCGCCCGTGCGAACCTTGCCGATCGGACCTTGCAGCAACGCTTCCGGCGACAGATGAATCACCGCCGGCACCTTGCCCGACGCGCCCGACATGCGGCCGTCGGTCACCAGTGCAACGTGGAAACCTTGATCCTGCAACACACCGAGCAACGGCGTCAAACGATGCAACTCGGGCATGCCGTTTGCGCGGGCGCCCTGGAAGCGCACCACAGCGATGAAATCGCGCTTCAGTTCGCCGTTGTCGAACGCGGCCTGCACCGCTTCCTGCGAATCGAACACGATGGCCGGCGCCCTTACCTTGCGATGCTGCGCTGCAACTGCCGAAATCTTGATCACGCCGCGACCGAGCTTGCCCTGCATCAGACGCAAGCCGCCGTCTGGCTGGAACGGTTCCTTGATGCCGCGCAGCACCGCCGTGTCTTCGCTTTTTTCCGCGCCCGGCACCCATTGCAGCTTGCCGTCGATCAGCTTCGGCTCTTCGGTGTAGTGATGCAGTCCCTTGCCGGCGACCGTGTTCACGTCTTCATGCAGCAAGCCGCCTTCCAGCAGATTGCGAACCAGGAACGCGACGCCACCGGCCGCGTGGAAGTGGTTCACGTCGGCCTTGCCGTTCGGGTAGATCTTGGCCAGCAACGGCACGGCTTGCGACAGCGTGTCGAAGTCGTCCCAGTCGATCACGATGCCGGCCGCCCGCGCGATCGCGACCAGATGCAATGTGTGATTGGTCGAGCCGCCCGTTGCCAGCAACGCGACGATGCCGTTGACAATCGCCTTCTCGTCGACCACATGGCCGATCGGCGTGTAATTGCCGCGCTCCACCGTCAGATCGAGCACACGGCGCGCGGCCTGGGCGGTCAGCGCGTCGCGCAGCGGCGTATGCGGATGCACGAACGCGGAACTCGGCAGATGCAGGCCCATGACTTCCATGAGCATCTGGTTGCTGTTTGCGGTGCCGTAGAACGTACACGTGCCGTGGCTGTGATAGGCGGCGGCCTCCGCTTCGAGCAGCGCGTCGCGACCGCACTGGCCGGTGGCGAAGAGCTGACGTGTCTTGGCTTTGTCGTCGTTCGAGAGGCCGCTGCCCATCGGGCCGGCCGGCACGAAGATGGTTGGCAGATGGCCGAACTGCAGTGCGCCGATCAACAGGCCCGGCACGATCTTGTCGCAAATGCCGAGGCACAGCGCCGCGTCGAACATGTTGTGCGTCAGCGCGACTGCCGTACTCATCGCGATGACTTCGCGCGAGAACAACGACAGTTCCATGCCCGCGTTGCCTTGCGTGACGCCGTCGCACATGGCCGGCACGCCACCCGCGAATTGCGCGACGCCGCCGTTTTCACGCGCGGCCGCTTTGATGATGTCGGGGTAGTTTTTGTACGGCGCGTGCGCGGACAGCATTTCGTTGTACGAGGACACGATACCGATGTTCGGCTGACGAATCTGCTTGATGGCGAACTTGTCGTCGCCTTCGAGTCCAGCAAAACCGTGAGCCAGGTTGGCACAGGAGAGCGCGCCGCGTGCCGGAAATTTGCCTTGAGCCTGGTGAATGCGGGCCAGATACGCCTCGCGAGTGGGCTTGCTGCGCTCGACCACGCGTTGCGTGACCTTCAACAATTGCGAATGCGGGGAAACCATCGGAGCTCCTTCGTCGCTGGCTAAAGGGACGGGCGGGCATGCGCGCACTGTGCCAGGTAGGTATCGCGGGGATGTCGAATCAGTCGACGATGCAATGTTAGTAGAAAAACTACATGATCGCAATGGTGATTCCTGTTGCACTGCGACATCGTTGAAACGGTCATATCACCTTACTGACATTGCCTTAGCGGCATTCACAGTAAAACCTAGGGATTACACCTAGAGCGCGATATGTAGTTTTTGTACCTTATTCGGCAATCAGATATAGTCCATGCATTCTTCAGCATAGTGCGAGTTTTCCGATGATGCTGTCTCAGGTGGAAGAGATGCGCGATCAGTTGCGGCCGTCCGAGCGTAAGCTGGCCGACTACGTGATCGAGGCGCCGCGCGAGGTGCTGGATCTGTCGATGACGGAAGTGGCCGCGCGCGCCGGCGTCAGCCAGCCGACCATCGCACGGTTCTGTCACGCGCTCGGTTTTTCGGGCTTTCGTGAGTTCAAAATACGGCTCGCGCAGGGGATTGCTGCGGAAGTGCCCGCCGTCTATCGCGACGTGCGGCCGGACGAGCCGACGCCGGGTGTGGCCGCAAAGGTGCTCGACCGGACCATCGGCGCGCTGATTCAGGTGCGCAACAATCTGTCGTCGGATAGCGTCGCAGCGGCGATCGCGCTGCTGGCGCAGGGGCGGCGCATCGAGTTTTACGGCGCGGGTGGTTCCGGCATCGCGGCGTTGGATGTGCAGCACAAGTTCTTTCGCCTCGGCATGCCGAGCGTCGCGTATTCGGACCCGCATACATTTTTGATGTCGGCGGCGCTGCTGGGCGAAGGCGATGTAGTGGTGGCGATTTCGAACACGGGCCGCACGCGCGATATTGTCGATGCGGTGAAGTTGGCGCTGGCAACCGGCGCGAAAGTGATCGCGATCACCCACGGTAATTCGCCGTTGGCGCGGCTTGCTACTGTAGGCTTGTTCGCCAACGTCGACGAAGACACGGATATCTTTTCGCCGATGACCTCACGGGTCTCGCATCTGGCGATTGGCGACATTCTGGCGGTGGGTGTGGCTTTGAGCCGGGGGCCGGAGCTCGTCGAAAAGATGGCGCAAGCGAAGGAAGTGATCACCCGAAGAAGGATCGATCCGTAAGCCTAACGGCGAGACGCACGCCAGCGCCTCATCCGAATCGACTTCCCGCAATATCAAATCAAAAAATATTCCTACTTTAGAACGGCTTGATCACCACCAACGCCACGGCCGCGAGCATCCCCAGCACAGGCAATTCATTGAACATGCGATACCACTTGTCCGAGCGGCGATTCTCGCCGCGCTCGAAGGTCCGCAGCAGTACGCCGCAATAAGCGTGGTAGATGATCAGCAGCATCACCACGCCCACCTTCGCATGAATCCAACCCTGCCCGCGCCCGATGCCGATCGCCAGCCACAACCACAGCCCGCACGCCAGCGCCGGTACCGCGATGAACGTCATGAAGCGGAACAGCTTACGCGCCATCGTCAAAAGCCGCGCCGTCGCGGCAGGTTCCGTCTCCATCGCCAGATTGACAAAGATGCGCGGCAGATAGAACAGGCCGGCGAACCAGGAAGCAATCAGAACGATGTGAAACGTTTTTACCCAAAGCATCAGCGGTCCTTGCGACTTGTATCGTGGAAATCAGCGCTCTTGGCGGCGCGTTCGTGGTGAAAGACGTGACCGGCCGCGCTTATCAACGGCGTTCGCGATCAAACGCGCGGCAGACGGCGGCTTATTGCCGGCCTTCGCCATGCCCGAGCACGACGTACTTCAACGACGTCAATCCTTCCAGCCCCACCGGGCCGCGCGCGTGCAGTTTGTCGTTCGAGATGCCGATTTCCGCGCCCAGACCGAATTCGAAACCATCGGCGAAACGGGTCGATGCGTTGACCATCACGCTTGCCGAATCGACCTCACGCAAGAAGCGCATCGCCCGGTCGTGGTCTTCCGTGACGATCGCGTCAGTGTGGTGCGAGCCGTACTCGTTGATGTGGTCGATCGCCGCATCGAGACCATCTACCACCTTGATCGCCAGCACCGGCGCGAGATATTCGGTGCGCCAGTCTTCTTCGGTGGCATCGACGAGCGGTCCCACTCCCGCATCCGCCAACACCGTGCGCGCCGCAGCGTCCACGCGCAACTCGACTTCCTTGTCGCGATACAGCTTACCCAAAGGCGGCAGCACCTCAGCCGCGACACCACGCGCGACGAGCAGCGTCTCCATGGTGTTGCAGGTGCCGTAGCGGTGCGTCTTGGCGTTGTCGCAGACGGTCAGCGCCTTGGCCAGATCCGCGCGGTCGTCCACATACACGTGGCAGATGCCATCAAGGTGCTTGATCATCGGCACGCGCGCTTCGTTCATCAGCCGCTCGATCAGGCTCTTTCCGCCACGCGGCACGATCACGTCGACGAATTCGGTCATCGTGATCAGTTTGCCGACGGCCGCACGGTCCGACGTTGCCACTACTTGCACGGCGTCTTGCGGCAATCCCGCCGCTTCCAGCCCTTCGCCGATCAGCTTGGCCAGCGCCGTATTGCATTCGAGCGCTTCCGAACCGCCGCGCAGAATCGTCGCGTTGCCGGACTTCAGGCACAGCGCAGCTGCGTCGATCGTCACGTTCGGACGCGATTCGTAGATGATGCCGATCACGCCCAGCGGCACGCGCATCTGGCCGACCTGAATACCGCTCGGCCGATACTTCAGATTGCTGATCTCGCCGATCGGATCGGCCAGCGCGGCGACTTGCCACAACCCTTCCACCATCGTATTCAGCGCCTTGTCCGATAGCGTCAAACGGTCGATGAACGCGGCATCGTGGCCTTTGTCGCGAGCCCGCGCGAGGTCGCGCGCGTTGGCCTCTTTCAGCAGCGCGGCATCGCGTTCGATAGCCTGTGCGACTGCCGCAAGCGCGGCGTTTTTTGCCGCCGTCGACGCGCGCGCCATCGCACGCGAAGCGTGACGGGCGCGACGGCCGAGGTCGGTCATGTACTGGTCGATATCCATGGTGATTCTCGTGGTGCCGCGCACGTCGAGGTGCTACGGACAGGCAGAATTAGCGAAAGATCAAACGATTGTAAGTCGGGTGGCGAAGCTTTGCTTGGCCCGGCGCCCGTAGGACCCAAGGACTTCAAGCTCTGCACCGCGACGTTGCTCGAGAATGCGGCCGCAGGAGGGCGATCGCACCGGCAATGGATTCCCGGCATGGACGCTGTACGGTTGACGAGCACAGTAAGCGTCGCTGGCGTGAAGACCTGCCGGAGATACTGGTGGTGAGACTCACACCCTGGCGTCCTGCGCATTGCGCCGCGCGAAGCCGCCAGCTCAAACCATGTCCTCAGCCTGGCCTTCGAACCGGCGCACCTGCTGCAGGGCGAGGTCGTGGCGGCGGTACAGGCGCCGCTTTTGCCGGCGACGCCACCGTCATGGCCAGTTCGAACAAGCCATCCCACGGATCCGGCGGAGGATCATTGCGATGATTGCCCGGCGTACCGCCCGACAATCCCTTCACCTGCCGATCCAGCCGCGCCGCCAGAGCAAGTGCCTTTTCAAGCGCACTCTCGGTGACGCGCGACAACGCCGGTCCAATCAGCCGCTCGCGCGGCCCCCATACGCGGTTCTCGCGTACCAGCATCGCGAGCGGCTTGCCGGCCGTGACGCCGCGCTTGATACGCAGCAGCGTCCGCACTTCTTCGACCACTGCCCACAGCACCAGCACGGCCGCCTCGCCTTCGCCGCGCAGGCCGTCGAGCATGCGCGCGAGGCGGCCGACATCGCCCGCCAGCATTGCCTCGTTCAGCTTGAAAACGTCATAACGGGCGACGTTCAGCACAGCGTCCTGAATCTGCTCGAAGCTCAACGAACCAGCCGGATACAGCAGCCCGAGCTTCTGGATTTCCTGATGCGCGGCAAGCAAATTACCTTCTACGCGCTCGGCAATGAACGCCAGCGCGCGCCGCCCTTCCTCACCGGCAACGACCCGCTGGCCCTGAGCCGCGAGCCGTTGACCCACCCAATTCGGCAACTGCGCGCGCTCAACGGGATCGATTTTCAACGCGACACCCGCATCGGACAGCGCGGTGAACCATGCCGACTTCTGCGTGGCCGCATCGAGCCGCGGCAGCGTGATCATCGTGAGCACGTCGTCATTCACGGCGGCGGCGAGCGCCTTCAGCGCATCCGCGCCTTCCTTGCCCGGCTTGCCCGACGGAATGCGCAACTCGACCAGTTGACGGTCGCCGAACAGCGACATCGACTGGCTCGCGCCAAGCAGCGAGCTCCAGTCGAAGCCGCGCTCGACGGTGAACACCGAGCGGTCGGTAAAACCGGCTGCTCGCGCCGTCGCGCGAATGCGGTCGCTGGCTTCCTGCGCGAGCAGGTGCTCGTCGCCGTACACGACGTACAGTCCGGCGAGTCCCTTGGCGAGATGCGCTTCGAGCGCGTCAAGTCGCAGTTGCATGGCTACCGATCGGCGAGGTTAAACAAGTGCATGGGCGAGTGCGTGAGCACGTGCAGCAAGCTAAACAAAGACACAGCACGCCGCTCACAACGGCGGCGGCGGCAACGGCGCGCGCGGCGCAACCGACGGCACCTGCTCACCCGGCGCCGGATGCAGCGAGCGCACCAGCGACAGACGGCGCGTCAGCTGATCGATCGCGTCGTTTTCCATGTCCGCGAACAGAATGTCAGCTTCAGCGGCCTTGGCCTGCGAGTACTGGTCGCTATAGGTCATCGCGCGGTTCAGCGCGATCACGCTCGGCGGAATCAGCACCGTGCCATCCTTGCCGACCAGCGTGTAGGTCATCGAGAGATTCATCGCGTACTCTTCGACGACGCCAAGCGTATTCAGCGTGAGCGTATTGATGCCGCGGCCTTCGGTGATCTGCAAGGTTGCGTCGGCATTCGCGACGGAAGTGACCACCACCGTGTCGCTGCCGCCCTGCACGATACGGGTCAACCGCGCGCCGGCCGCGGCCGAACCGCCGGAGATAAAGAGTCGTTTGAATGCGTAGTCCTGCTGCCCGCGCAACTGGAAGCCGCAGGCGGACAACATCAGCACGCTGCACACCAGCGTCAATAACGATCTGCGAGTCACTTTGGCTCCTGGTTCGCAGTAGATTCCGCAGCGCGGACAAGCGCCGCCGCACGCGGCGGCGTCCTGTCTGCAATCATGTTTGGGTGCGCCGTCAAACGACCACGTTCACAAGACGGCCAGGCACCACGACGATCTTCTTCGGGGCCTTGCCTTCGCTGAACTTCCCGACCGCCTCATGCGCGGCGGCGAGCTGTTCGATCGCTTCACGCGAAGCGTCTTTCGCTACCGTGAGCGCGCCGCGCACCTTGCCGTTCACCTGCAGCACGAGCTCGATTTCGGCCTGTTCGAGCGCCTGTTCGTCGACCTTCGGCCATGCCGCGTCGAGCAGCGAGCCGAATTCGTCGGCGTAACCGAGTTCCTGCCACAACTGGAAAGTCTGATGCGGCACGACCGGATACAGCACGCGCAGCAATACGCTGTACGTCTCGCGCAGCACCGCCGGTTGCGCGCCCTTCGCGCTGTCGAGCGCGTTGAGCATCTTCATCGCCGCCGACACCACCGTGTTGTATTGCAAACGTTGATAGTCGAAGTCGGCCTGCTTCAGCACGCTGTAGATCTCGCGGCGCAGCACCTTGTCGACTTCGCCGAGTTGCGCGGCGTCGATGTTGCCGCCGGTGCGCAGCGCTGCTTCGTTCGAATGACCGAAGCCCCACACGCGACGCAGGAAGCGGCTCGCGCCTTCCACGCCCGAACCGGACCATTCGAGCTGTTGCTCCGGCGGTGCGGCAAACATCACGAACAGACGCGCGGTATCCGCGCCGTGCTGGTCGATCAGCAACTGCGGATCGACGCCGTTGTTCTTCGACTTCGACATCTTCTCGACGCCGCCGAGCACCACCGGCTGGCCGTCCTCGTTCAGCACGGCGCCGACCGGGCGGCCCTTGTCGTCGAACGAGACGGTGACGTCAGCCGGGTTGTACCAGGTCTTCTTACCCGCTTCGCTTTCGCGATAGTAGGTTTCGTTGAGCACCATGCCCTGCGTGAGCAGGTTCTTGGCCGGCTCGCCGAAGTTGACCAGGCCCATGTCGCGCATCACCTTCGCCCAGAAACGCGAGTACAACAGGTGAAGGATCGCGTGCTCGATACCGCCGATGTACTGGTCCATCGGCGCCCAGTAGTCGGTGCGCTCGTCGACCATGGTCTTCGCGTCCGGCGCCGCATAGCGGTAGAAGTACCAGGACGAATCGACAAAAGTGTCCATCGTGTCGGTTTCGCGCTTGGCCGCGCCGCCACAGGTCGGGCACGTGCAGTTCACGAATGCCTCGGACTTCGCGAGCGGATTGCCCGAGCCGTCCGGCACGAGGTCTTCCGGCAGCACGACAGGCAGATCTTTTTCCGGCACGGGCACGTCGCCGCACGTCGGGCAGTGAATGATCGGAATCGGCGTGCCCCAGTAACGCTGGCGCGACACGCCCCAGTCACGCAAACGCCACGTGATCTGCTTGTCGCCGAGGCCGAGTTCTTTCAGATCGGCGGCGATCGCGTCGACCGCCTGCGTGTAGTTCAGGCCGTCGTACTTGCCGCTGTTGACACAGACGCCGCCCTCCTTCTCGCCATACCATTCCTGCCAGGCTTCGGTGGAGAATTCCTTGCCTTCAATCTCCACCACCTGCTTGATCGGCAGACCGTATTTCTTCACGAACGCGAAGTCGCGCTCGTCGTGCGCCGGCACGCCCATCACCGCGCCTTCGCCGTAGCTCATCAGCACGTAGTTGCCGATCCACACTTCGACCTGTTCCTGCGTCAGCGGATGCGTGACGTAGAAGCCGGTGGGCATGCCCTTCTTTTCCATCGTCGCCATGTCGGCTTCGGCAACGCCGCCGCGCTTGCACTCTTCGATGAAGGCTTGCAGTTCCGGCTTGTCTTGCGCGAGACGCGTGGCGAGCGGATGCTCGGCGGCAACCGCGCAGAAGGTCACGCCCATGATCGTGTCGGCGCGCGTGGTGAACACGCGCAGCAGCTTCTGCTCGCCGTCGATTTCATACGGGAAACCGAAGTTCACGCCGAAGCTCTTGCCAATCCAGTTCTGCTGCATGATCTTGACGCGCTCGGGCCAGCCGAGGCCTTCGAGGTCGTTCAGCAGTTCATCCGCGTACTGCGTGATGCGCATGTAGTACATCGGGATTTCGCGCTTTTCGATCAGCGCGCCCGAACGCCAGCCGCGGCCGTCGATCACCTGCTCGTTGGCGAGCACGGTTTGATCGACAGGGTCCCAGTTGACAGTACCGGTTTTCTTGTACGCGATGCCCTTTTCGAGCATCTTCAGGAACAGCCACTGATTCCACTTGTAGTAATCCGGGCTGCAAGTCGCGACTTCGCGCGACCAGTCGATCGCGAGGCCCATCGACTGCATCTGCTTCTTCATGTAAGCGATGTTGTCGTAGGTCCACTTCGCCGGCGGCACGTTGTTGGCCATGGCGGCATTTTCCGCCGGCATGCCGAACGCGTCCCACCCCATCGGCATCAGCACGTTGTAGCCGTTCATCCGCAGATAGCGGTACATCACGTCGTTGATCGTGTAGTTGCGCACGTGCCCCATGTGCAGCTTGCCCGACGGGTACGGCAGCATCGAGACGCAATAGAACTTGGGCTTATCAGTGGTTTCTGACGTCTTGTACGCGTCGATGGCGCGCCATTGCCCTTGCGCGGCGGCTTCGACGTCGGAGGGAACGTATTTTTCGTGCATGGTGTGATGAGATCGCTGGGTTCGGTGCTTTCGCACCGGCCGCTTTGGTGCTCTGCTGGATGAAAATGGCGTCGTTTCCCCTTCTGCGGGGAAAGGGCTGATTATACCGTTCGCGGACGGGCACGCCGCGCGGCGTGGTGCGCGAGGGCGACGGCGTTCGGCCTGAGCGGGCGCGGTATCGCCGGCGCCGCTATGGCTTCGCGCCCGGCGGCGGCGGATCCGTCACGAAACCGATCCGCTCAAGCCCAGCCTGTTGCGCCGCGCCCATCACCTGCGCGATCACCTCGTAGCGCGTCGAGCGCTCGGCACTCAGGTGGATCTCCGGCTGGTCGCCCTGCGCCGCTTTGCCCGCTGCCATGAATTGCGCACGCATCTGCTGCAGCGTGATGACGTTGCCGTTCCAGTACAGCTTGCCGGCGGCGTCGATTGAAAGAGAGATGGTTTGCGGCGTTTGCCGCGCGGGCGCCGCCGCAACCTTAGGCAGGTCGAGCCGGATCGCGTGCGTGAATAAAGGCGCCGTAATGATAAAAATTACCAGCAGCACGAGCATCACGTCGATCAACGGCGTCATGTTGATCTCGGCCATCGGCGCGGCCGTCTGCTTTTTCTCGAGTCCGCCGAATGCCATATCGCCTCCGTCTCTCTTCCAGCTTCAGCGCTGCGCGTGGTGGCTCAGGGCCGGCGCTGGCTGATGCTGCGGCCGGGGCTGATCCGCGGGCGCGCACACATAGGCGTGCAGATCGTGCGCGAAGCCGTCGAGTTCTTCCGACAACTGCCGCACCATCCGCCCGAGCACGTTATAGGCGAGCACCGCCGGGATCGCGACCACGAGGCCGAAGGCCGTCATGATCAACGCCTCGCCGACCGGCCCCGCGACGTTTTCGATCTGGGCCTGACCGCTCGCCGCAATGCTGCCGAGCGCGTGATAGATGCCCCACACGGTGCCGAGCAAGCCGACGAACGGTGCCGTACTGCCCACTGAAGCCAGCAGCACCTGGCCGAATTCGAGCCGCCGCTGCGACGCGTTGAGCGCCTGACGCAGCGCTCTCAGCACTCGCTCACCGCGCTCGACGCGCGCGAGCAGCGCGCCCGGAATGTCCACTTCAGCCGCATGCAGCGCGGCCTCGGCGAGCGGCGTGAAAACGCGCTCGCGATCCGCGCGCTTCAACGCCGCGACGCCGTCCGCCAGCGTCGACGCCTGCCAGAACTGCGCAATCGCCGGCGCAGCCTGACGTTTGGCGCGCGTGAGGATCCAGCTTTTGACGATCAGAAAGCACCAGCTCGCAATCGACATAGCCAGCAACACGTACGCGACGCCATGCGTGATCGCGTCGCTGGTTTCCAGGTAATGGATGATGCCGCTGCTACCTGCCATCTGACCTCGCCGTTAGAAAGTGACTTCGGGGGCGCTGCTACTAACGAGCAAAACGGGGCCGAAACCGGCCCCGTGGGACGCTCAACGCAGGCCGAGCACGTCCTGCATGTCGAAGAAGCCGTTCTCGCGGCCTTCGAGGAAACGTACGGCACGAAGCGCGCCTTGCGCATACGAGAGGCGGCTCGCCGATTTGTGCGTGATCTCGATGCGCTCGCCGATGCCGGCAAACAGCACCGTATGGTCGCCGACGATATCGCCGCCACGAATGGCCGAAAAACCGATCGTGGACGGATCGCGTTCGCCAGTTACGCCTTCGCGGCTGTAGACCGCGCAGTCGTCGAGATTGCGGCCGAGCGCGTTGGCGATCACTTCGCCCATGGTCAGCGCGGTGCCGGACGGCGCATCGACCTTGTGGCGATGATGTGCCTCGATGATTTCGATGTCGTAGCCGGTCGCGAAATGCTTGGCGGCGTACTCGAGCAGCTTCAGCGTGACATTGACGCCCACACTCATGTTCGACGAGAACATGATGGCGATCTTGTCCGCCGCGGCGCGCAGTTGCGCTTTCTGTTCGTTATCGAAACCGGTCGTGCCGATCACCATTTTGACGTTGTGGCGCTGCGCGGCTTCCAGATGCATCAGCGTGCCTTCGGGACGCGTGAAGTCGATCAGGTAGTCGGATTCCGCGAACACGCGTTCCACGTCGTCCGTCAGCAACACGCCCGTCTGTTTGCCGAGAAACGCGCCGGCGTCCTGACCGAGTTGCGGGGAACCCGCACGGTCGAGCGCGCCGGACAGCGTGGCATCTGAATCATTGAGGACGGTTTCGATGAGCATCCGGCCCATACGGCCCGATGCGCCAGCAATGGCAATTTTCATGGCTACGAGGGTTCGAAAGGGGTAAAACGCGGCAAAACCCGTCAAACGCGGGCAAAAGCGGCGGCGGGCACACACCCGGCGCCGCACATACCGGGCCAGCGGACGACCCGCACAGGCACAGCGAAAAGGCCGACGGGCGCGGCGTACAGTGCATTCCGACGCAGCGCCCGTCTAACCGTCCCAAGAGAAAGACAGCGTGCTTAGCCGCCCGTTCCCACGGTGGATGAAGATGACGTCAACGGCGCGTTATGCGTTGGGCCGCCGTTATCGCTTTGCGGGCCCGTCGGTCCCACCGGATTGTCCTGCGTACCCGGAACCTGCGGCGGCGGCGGACGCGTGAACTGGAACTGCGGCTGGCCGGCGGCCGTTGGGCCTTGCGGCGGAATACCGCCACCATTGGCGGTCGGCGCGGTAGAGCGCACCGACGACTGCGTTTTGCCCGACGGCGATTGCACCGCATTGGTCAGCCGATTGGCGGCTTGCGCGGCTTCGGCGTTGGCATCCGTGGACGGCACGGCCACCGCGGTGGCGCCTTCGACGGACGGCGAGCGCGTGGTGTCCACGGCAGCCGGCGCTGCGGCCACCGGCGCGCTGGCGCCAGTTGCAGCGCTTGCCACGTTCGGCGCGGCAGCCTTCTTCTTGCCGGACTTGTCGCCGTCGATTTCCGCCAGCAACTCGAGGTTGGACGGCAGATCTTCGCCGCCCGACCAGCTGGCGACGCGGTCGCCCGCGAAGATGATCACGAAGTCGCGCTGCTGCACGACGTTAGTCGAGCCGCGCTTGAAATAGAACACGTAGTCCCAGCGGTCCGCGTGGAACATGTCGGTCAGCAAGGGCGTGCCGAGCAACTGCTTCACCTGCGCGCGCGACATGCCGACCTGCATCTGTGCAGCCGCTTCCTGCGAGACGAAATTACCCTGCACCACCGTAATCCGGTACGGGGTGATGCTTTGGGCAACGCGCTGCGTCAAGCTGTCGTAGGTGGAACATCCGGCAAGAACCGCGACAGTCGCAACAGCGATCAAGGTACCCCGCATGCGGCTCCCCCGGTAGATCAATTGAGATTTTGAAATCATTTCACTCACCGTGCGGGCCCGCTGACGAGCCGCGCGAGATTCATTCCATCGAAGATGACCAGAACGGCAAAAACACATTACTATGAGAGCCCAGCATTGTACTCTAGGGATCCCTTGTCATGACCAATCCAACCGATCTCAAGAATATCGGGCTCAAGGCGACCCTTCCGCGCCTCAAAATCCTTGAGATTTTTCAGCATAGCCCAGTACGCCATCTGACTGCAGAAGACGTCTACCGCAACCTGCTGCACGAAGAACTCGATATCGGCCTCGCAACCGTGTATCGCGTGCTGACGCAGTTCGAGCAGGCCGGCCTGCTCTCGCGCAGCAATTTCGAATCGGGCAAAGCCGTGTTCGAATTGAACGAAGGGTCGCATCACGACCACCTCGTTTGCCTCGATTGCGGGGTCGTCGAAGAGTTTTTCGACTCCGAAATCGAGAGCCGGCAGCAATCCATCGCGAAGGAACGCGGCTTCAAGCTGCAGGAACATGCGCTGGCGCTGTACGGCGCGTGCACCAAGGAAAATTGCCCGCATCGCAAGCACTAATGTCGGATTAGTGGGCTGCCGGCCGCGTCGGGGTGCGCGGTTCGGTGGACAAACAAAAGACCCGGCCGATGACAATCGGCCGGGTCTTTTTACGTGCGTGGCGGCTGTCGTAGCGCCGGAATGCGGGCGCTTCCGTGCGTGCACGGCAGATTCTGGCCTATTCCGGCAACTCCACACTCGCCGATCCGCCCGACTTCGGCAACGTGACGCTCGCCGATTGCGGCCTATTCAGCCAACTCCACACTCGCTTCAAACAGCAGGCGCCAAGGTTCGGCCAACGGCAGTTCATCGCAGTTGGGCTGCTCGCCGCCACGATCCACCACCACAAAATCGCTCACCTGATCGAGTGCGAGCAGCGGATGGTGCCAAACCCCTTTCGCGTAGTTCACACCCTGCCAGCCGTCGCTCCAGAACGCCCGCATTCGCGCCGGATCGAGTTCGCCCGCCGGCGCGACGACCACCAGATAACGGCGCGCCGTTAAGGGAATGAAAGCCTGGCTGCCGAGCGGATGCCGCTCCATCATCGCGATTTCGATCGGCAACGCGCGCGGCTGCGCCCGAAACAGATTGATCAGCGGCCGGCCGCCGTGCTCCATCACGTCGACGTTCGCGAGGTCGTGATAGCGCTCGGTCGTGCCGCCGTTGATCGGGAAATGGCGCGCGCCGTCCAGTTCGATGACGTCGCCGAACGGCGCGAAGGCCGCGCGCGTCAGACGTTCCACATGCAAGGTCTTCATCGGCATGGCTCCGTCAGGCGATCTCGCCCCACAACCGCAGGCGCGACACGCCGCCATCCGGAAAGATATTGAAACGAACATGCGTCACCGGCCCGAGCGACGCGATGCCGTCCGCGAACGTGTGCACGTGGTCCATCTGCAGCTTCTGTTCGCCAAGCAGCACCGGCCAGAACATCGCCTGCGTGACGAGCGAATCGTCCGTGCCGCCCGTGACCGAGGCCGCCTGCAGCGAACAGCGATCGGGATAATTACCCTTGAAGTGGGCCGTATCCACTTCGATCTTACGAATCACGCCCGGCCGCGCGAGCGCGACGATCGCCCAGTCGTTGCCCGGCTCGCGACGGCGTCGCGTCTCCCAGCCGTCACCCATATTGACGCCGCGGCCCGGCATCAGCATCTGCGAGGCCGGCCCGAAATGCTGGTTGTTCGCGGCAACGAGGTATGCGCCGTTCTCGATCGCGGCGAGGTCGAGCAGCGTGCCGCGCTCGACGCGTTCCCAGTCGCGTTTCGGCTGACCATAGACGCGCAGACGCGCGAGACCGCCATCCGGATACAGATTCACCCGCAGATGAGTGAAAGCGCGCGCGTCGCTCACTTCGACGTAATGGTGATGGTTGCCCTGCAGCGTGGTGGCCGGCACCAGGACCTGCCAGTCGGCGTTGTCGGGCGGAACGTCGCCGTCCACGTAGCACGCGTCGATCGACGCGGCCGGCGGGAAATTGCCGGTGAAGTGGCTCGTGTCCAGATCGACGCCGTGCACGACGCCCGGCCGCGCGAGCCGGATCACGCAATAGTCGTGGCCGGTGGTGCGCTTGCGGCGCGTTTCCCAGCCGTCCATCCATTTGCCGTGGTCGTCGTATTTGCCGGGAATGAACACCGCCGGCTGCGGCTCGAGCATGCGTTCTTTCGGCGCGAAGAATTCGTCGCTCGCGTGGAGCGCCTGGGCGCCCAGACGCGGGTCGGCGAGGTTCATGTAGCGACGAGTAAAAGCGGGGGCGTTGGGGTCGAGGATCGGATTAGCCATAGTCTCGGTCAGGCAGCGAAAAGTAAGGAAGAGGCGGCGGAGTCGGAACATCCGCCGGAGCAGAACGCGCGCTGCGTTGGCGCGCGATTGATTAGCGAAGAATCTGGCGACAGGGCGGTGTGATCGGAACCCGCTCAGACGGCCGGCACGTGTTCGCCGGCGGCCGGCTCGGCGCCTGCGTCTTCGCCTGCGGGCACATAGCGCAGCGCTTCGTCACGGTTCAGCACGCGATGGGCGCGCGCCCGGTCGATATCGTTTTCCCACACGGCGACCACCACCGTCGCGACGCAGTTGCCGATCAGATTGGTCAGCGCACGGGCAATGCCGACGAACCAGTCGACCGGCAGAATCAGCACGAGGCCGAGCACGGGAATGGCCGGAATCGCCGACAGCGTCGCAGCCAGAATTACGATGGCCGAGCCGGGAATGCCGTGCGCGCCCTTCGACGTCACCAGCGACACCAGCACCACCACGATCAGGTCATGCACGGACAGCGGCGTGTTGGTGGCCTGCGCGATGAAAATCACCGCAAGCGTCAGATAAATGGAGAAGCCGTCGAGATTGAAGGAGTAGCCAGTCGGAATCACCAGCCCGACGGTCGAATCCTTGACGCCCATCCATTCGAGCTTGCGCATGATCTGCGGCAGCACCGCATCCGACGAAGCCGTGCCGAGCACGATCGACAACTCTTCGCGCAGATAGCGGATCAGCTTGAAGATGCTGAAGCCGGCCAGACGCATCACCACGCCCAGCACGACGACCACGAATGCGAAGCAGCTCACGTAGAACACCAGCACCAGCATGCCGAGTTGCTTGAGCGACTCGACGCCATAGGTGCCGGTCGTGAACGCGATCGCACCCAGCACGCCGAGCGGCGCGAGCTTGATGATGAAACCCATCACGCGAAAGAACACCTGCGCAAGCTCGTCGATCAGGCTGCTCACGCGCTGCGCCTTATTGCCCAGCAGCGACAGCGCCGAGCCGAACAGCACCGAAAACACGAGGATTTGCAGGATGTCGCCGGTCGCGAATGCGTTGATGGCCGTGTCGGGAATGATCTTCAGCAGAAAACCGGCCGTGTCCTTCAGGCTCTTCGCGTTCTCGGTGTAAGTCGACAGCGAAGCGGGGTCGAGCGAATGCAGGTTGATATTCATGCCGACGCCAGGCCGCGTCGCGTAGGCCAGCACCGCGCCGATGACGAGCGCGATCGTCGTCATGACCTCGAAGTAGATCACCGCCTTCAGCCCGACGCGGCCCACTTTGCGCAGATCGCCGGCATGCGCCATGCCGCCCACCACCACGCAGAAAACGATCGGGCCGATCACCATCTTGATCAGCTTGAGAAAGCCGTCGCCGAGCGGGCGCAGC
Source organism: Paraburkholderia caffeinilytica (assembly GCF_003368325.1). NCBI lineage: Bacteria > Pseudomonadati > Pseudomonadota > Betaproteobacteria > Burkholderiales > Burkholderiaceae > Paraburkholderia > Paraburkholderia caffeinilytica. The sequence continues at coordinate 1,561,207 of NZ_CP031467.1, forward strand.
GATTGGGCGAAATGCGGAAACACGGCACCGATCACAATGCCCGCCACCAGCGCGATGACGACCCGGCCAAACAGTGAATTGAAGAACTTCAACACGGCTTCCTCCTGAGTAGGATTCACATCTGTTCAGACTGGTCCGACCAGTACTGTTATGGCGAATAGTAGGAAGCCGATATACTGACGTCAAGGATTCAATAAATAGCGTTTACCCGCTGTCTTTTGCGTATTTCCTAGTCTGATTGCCCATCCTGGACGGCTACCCGTATGAGCGTCCAGAACGCGTATTACAATGCTGGTCAGACCGCCCACCCAAGTGAGCCACGATGAAAAACGTTCCGCATACCGTTACCGATGCCGCCATCGCGACCATCCGCGAACGGATCGAAGCGGGCGTCTATCCGGTGGGCAGTTTGCTGCCGGCGCAGCGTCAGCTCTCGGAGGAACTGGCGATCAGCCGCGCCTCACTGCGCGAGGCGCTCTCGACGCTCGAAGCGCTCGGTCTGCTGATGATCCGGCCCGGCAAGGGCGTGTATGTGGAAAGTGCGCAGGCCGCAGCCGCGCAATCGTGGCGCTTCGCGGAACAGTCGTCGCTGCCGGACACCTACCAGATGCGTTTCGCGCTGGAAGGCTTTATCGCGCGCATGGCGGCGCTGGCGGTCAGCGATTCCGACCTCGCCTGGCTCGAAGACAACATCGCGGCCATGCAAACGGCGCTCGCCTGCGACGAACTCGATGAAGCCGCCCGCCTCGACTACGACTTCCACATGCGCATCGTGAGCATTGCCGGCAACGCGGCGATCGAGTCGATCCTGAGCAGCGCTGCGGAAATCATGAAGGAAAGCCAGCGGATGCCCTTTTACCGGCGCGAGTTAGTGCTGTCCACGTACACCGAGCATCGGGCGATTCTCGACGCGCTCCAGGCTCGCGATTCCGCCGCCGCCGGCAAGGCGATCGAAACGCATATCTCGAACGCCGCGCAGCGCGCCGGCGTTTATTTCCCGATTCCGCAGGCGTAAAAAAAACCGCTCCTAGGAGCGGTTTTCTTTTGCGGTTGCACCGCGCCGCCGGCCCAAGGCCAGCAGCAGAGGCGCAGCTAAAATATCCGCTTACTTCGCGTTGGCCAGCGCCACAGCCGTGTCCAGCATGCGGTTCGAGAAACCCCACTCGTTGTCGTACCAGCTCGACACCTTCACCAGACGGCCCGACACCTTGGTCAGCGTGGCGTCGAACGTCGACGAAGCCGGGTTGTGGTTGAAGTCGATCGAAACCAGCGGCGCCTCGTTGTAACCGAGGATGCCCTTCAGCGCGCCTTCCGATGCCTCCTTCATGATCGCGTTGACTTCCTCGACCGTCGTGTCGCGTGCAGCGATGAACGACAGATCGACGACCGACACGTTGATCGTCGGGACGCGAATCGCGTAACCGTCCAGCTTGCCGTTCAGTTCCGGCAGCACCAGGCCGACTGCCGACGCAGCGCCGGTCTTGGTCGGGATCTGGCTGTGCGTGGCCGAACGCGCGCGGCGCAGGTCTTCGTGATACACGTCCGTCAGAACCTGGTCGTTCGTGTACGCGTGGATCGTGGTCATCAGACCGTTCACGAGGCCGATCTTGTCGTTCAGCGGCTTGACGAGCGGTGCGAGGCAGTTGGTCGTGCACGATGCGTTCGAGATCACCGTGTCCGATGCCTTCAGCACGTTGTGGTTCACACCGTAGACGATCGTTGCGTCGACGTCCTTGCCGCCCGGCGCCGAGATGATGACCTTCTTTGCGCCGCCCTTGATGTGCGCGCTCGCCTTTTCCTTGGTCGTGAAAAAGCCCGTGCATTCCATCACGACGTCGACGTTCAGCTCGCCCCACGGCAGTTCTGCCGGATTGCGGTTAGCCAGCACGCGGATCTTGTCGCCGTTGACGACCAGGTAGTCGCCGTCCACCGACACTTCACCCGGGAACTTGCCGTGCGCCGTGTCGTATTGCGTCAGGTGAGCGTTGGTCTTGGCATCGCCGAGATCGTTGATGGCGACGATCTCGATATCGTGCTTCTTGCCGTTTTCATAGAAGGCGCGCAGCGTGTTGCGGCCGATCCGGCCGTAGCCGTTGATTGCGACGCGAATCGTCATGGTCTATCTCCTGATGGCTGAAAAAAAATCTTCCATGTTCGTCTGCCCTTGCGGCGCAACCGCGTGTGGGGTACACGCGGCGGCGCTTACCGAAGGTCAGCCGAGTGCGGCTTTAGCCGTCTCTACCACGTGCTCGACGGTGAAGCCGAAATGCTTGAACAGCACGCCAGCCGGGGCCGATTCGCCGAACGTGTCGATCCCGACCACGCCGCCTTCCAGGCCCACGTACTTGCGCCAGAAATCCGTCACGCCCGCTTCGATCGCGACGCGGCGCACGCCGCGCGGCAAGACGCGTTCGCGGTACTCGGCGTCCTGCTTGTCGAACACGGTGGTCGACGGCATCGACACGACTCGTGCCGCGATGCCTTCACGAGCCAGCGGCTCGACCGCGTTCAACGCCAGTTCGACTTCCGAGCCGGTGGCGATCAGGATCACCTTGCGCGCGACGATCTCGTCGTTCCAGTCGCGCAGCACGTAGCCGCCCTTCTCGATGTTGGCGATCTGCGCGTCAGTACGCTCCGAGAACGGCAGGTTCTGACGGCTGAAGATCAGGCACGACGGACCGTGGTGCTCGACCGCATGGGTCCAGGCCACCGCCGTTTCGACCGTATCGGCCGGGCGCCACACTTGCAGATTCGGAATCAGACGCAGGCTCGCGACGTGTTCGATCGACTGGTGAGTCGGGCCGTCTTCGCCCAGGCCGATCGAGTCGTGCGTGAACACGAAGATCGACGGCGCCTTCATCAGCGCGGCGACGCGCAGCGCGTTGCGGCTGTAGTCCGAGAACGTCAGGAACGTACCGCCGAAGGCCTTGAAGCCGCCGTGCAGCGCGACGCCGTTGATCGCGGCGCTCATGCCGAATTCACGCACGCCGTAGTTCACGTAGTTACCGGCGGCCTTGCCTTCAGCGTTCACACGTACCGGCTTGGCGGCCTTCCAGTTGGTCAGGTTCGAGCCGGTCAGGTCGGCGGAACCGCCCAGCAGCTCCGGCAACACGGCCGACAAACCTTCGATGGCCTGTTGCGATGCCTTGCGCGTCGCGACCGTTTCCTTGCGCTCGTTCGCGCCGGCGATGATGGCCTTGGCCTTTTCCTTCCAGTCGGCGGGCAATTGCTTCGCGTCGCGGCGCTTGAATTCAGCGGCTTCCTGCGGGTATTTGGCTGCGTACGCAGCGAATGCCTTGTCCCAGTCGGATTCGTTGCGCGCGCCGGCTTCCGTCGCGTCCCATGCTGCGTAGACCTCTTGCGGGATGACGAACGGCTCCCACTTCCAGCCGATCGCTTCGCGGGTTGCGGCGATTTCCTTGTCGCCGAGCGGCGAGCCGTGCGAATCGTGGCTGCCGGACTTGGTCGGCGCGCCTTCGCCGATCACCGTCTTGCAGCAGATCAGCGTCGGCTTGTCCGACAGCTTGGCTTGCTTGATCGCGGCGTCGACCGCGTCGACGTCATGACCGACCACGTTCGGGATCACGTTCCAGCCGTACGCTTCGAAGCGCTTCGGCGTGTCGTCGTGGAACCAGTGAACCACTTCGCCGTCGATCGAGATGCCGTTGTCGTCGTAGAGTGCGATCAGCTTGTTCAGCTTCAGCACGCCCGCGAGCGAGCACGCTTCGTGCGAGATGCCTTCCATCAGGCAGCCGTCGCCAAGGAACACGTACGTGTGGTGGTCGACGATCTTCGCGTCAGGCTTGTTGAATTCGGTGGCGAGCAGCGATTCGGCGAGCGCCATGCCGACTGCGTTTGCCAGACCCTGCCCGAGCGGGCCGGTGGTGGTCTCGACACCCGGCGTGATGCCGTATTCCGGGTGGCCCGGCGTCTTCGAATGCATCTGGCGGAAGTTCTTCAGCTCTTCCATCGGCAGGTCGTAGCCGGTCAGGTGCAGCAGCGAGTACAGCAGCATCGAGCCGTGGCCGTTCGACAGCACAAAGCGGTCGCGATCGGCCCATTGCGGGTTCTTCGGGTTGTGACGCAGATGGCGCGACCACAAAGCCACGCCGATTTCGGCCATGCCCATCGGCATGCCGGGGTGGCCGGAATTCGCTTTTTGAACGGCGTCCATGGACAACGCGCGGATTGCGTTGGCCATCAGGGAGGTGGGTGCGGGAGACGGGGTCGTCATGTCGAGTCCGGAGACAGAGTCAGAAGGCGGTGCGCGCTTGAGGCCCGGATGCTCGAATGCCAGTCCACTTCGGCGCACGGTGCGGCGCCAGGAGACGCGAAACGGGCAGAGCAAACGGACAAGGCTGAAAGCGTGACATTCTAACAGAACGTTGACCGGCCCCTCGCGCGCAAAGCCACCCAGCGGCCTGGTTTCGGGCTGGTTCAGCGCTGGTTCAGGGCTTATTCCGGCCTGGCAGTGCGCCGGTTTTTGGCCGCTTGAGCAATTATTGCTGGCTGGCGGTGCGCCGGTTCCGAGCCGTCGCTGCACACGGACGAGGGGCCACGCCGCGCCTGCGCCTTTACAATTGAGCGACATCAACCCACCGCGCTCCCGACGGAGCCCGCCATTCGTGAGCGCTCCCCTGCTGTTCCACCCCACCGCCGGCGCAGTCTACGGATTTTCGAACGCGCGGCGGCTTGCGCAAGTCGATTCGCCCTACCAGCGTATCGAGGTATGGGACACGCCACAGCTCGGCCGGCTGTTTACGCTCGACGGCCGCCCGATGAGCGCCATCGGCGACGAATTCATCTACCACGAATGCATGGTGCATCCGGCCGCGCTGGCGCATCCATCGCCGAAGGCCGCGCTGGTGCTGGGCGGCGGCGATGGCGGCGCCGCGCGGCAATTGCTGAAACATCCGGGCATCGAGCGGATCGTGGTGGCGGAGCTCGATGCGGAAGTCGTGCGTCTGACCCGCGAGTATCTGCCTGAGATCCATGGAGGCGCTTTCGACGATCCGCGCGTCGAGCTGGTGATCGGCGACGCTGCGGATTACGTCGCGGCCGTCGCCGTCGCCGCCCAGTTCGATCTGGTCGTGTTCGATCTGACGCCACCGGACTCACCCGCCGCAGGCCTGTACACGCCCGACTTCTACATGCGGCTCAAGCGCGTGATGAGTCCGGCAGCCGTGCTCTCGCTGCACCTCGGGTCGCCGTACTTCCATGCCGAACGCGTCGCCGGTCTGCTCGACGATCTGCGCGACACCTTCGCGATCGTGCGCACGATGAGCACTTTCATCCCGCTCTATGGCTCGCTCTGGATGATGGCGACCGCCAGCGACACGCTCGACCCCGGGGGCGTCACCGTCGAAGCACTCTCCGAGCGCCTTGCCGCGCGTCGAATCGACGCGTTGCGGTACTACGAGCCGGCCCTGCATGCCGGACTGCTCTCGGCATCTGGGTCCGTGCGCGATAAACTAAGTCAATTCTTAAAGCCATCAAGCTAACGCCCGGGCAAAATGCGCGGTTCGGTCGGCGCTCGCTATCGGTGCGCCGACACGCGACCGACCTCCCGCCTGGCCTCGCCGCATGCATCCCGCAACCGCAATAGATCCGGAGAATCCCATGACCGCCCCCCGCCCAGCCGGTGTGCCCTGGTTGACCCCCTATCTGACGGTGCGCGACGCGCGTGCCGCGACGGCGTTCTTCGAAGCGGCATTCGGCTTCGAGGTACGCGACAGCGTCCAGGACGACGGCGTCGTCATGCATGTCGAGATGACCTATCAGGGCCAACTGATCGTGATGTTCGCGCCGGAAGGCGCGTTCGGCTCGGCGGCGAAAACACCCAAAAGCGCGGGCGCGATTGCGCCGCAATCGTTCTATGTCTATGTCGACGATGTCGACGCGGTTTACTCGCGGGCGCTAGCCGCCGGCGCAAAATCGCTGAGCGAGCCACAGGATCAATTCTGGGGCGACCGGTTCGCCCAGGTCGAAGATCTGGACGGCTACCGTTGGGCGCTCGCTCGCCACCTTTCCTGAACCAATGAGTATTTTTCTGATGCCTCGCTTCTTCGTCGGTACGCCTCTCAAGCCCGACGACATCATGCAGTTGCCCGATGACGTCACGCGCCACATCCTCGTACTGCGCTTGCAGCCCGGCGATTCGATCGTGCTTTTCAACGGCGAAGGCGGCGAATACAGCGCCGAACTCGTCGAGGTCGAACGCCGCTCGGCCAAAGTGAGGATTCACGAATTCCGCAATATCGAAGTGGAAGCGCCGTATCACCTCACTCTCGCGCAAGGCATCGCCGGCGGCGACAAGATGGACTGGCTCATCGAGAAGGCCGTCGAACTCGGGGCATCGTGTTTTGTACCGCTCACGACCACCCGCAGCGTCGTGCGTCTGTCCGGCGACCGCGCGCAGCGGCGGCACGTGCATTGGCAAGGCATCGTGCGCGCGTCGTGCGAGCAGTGCGGGCGCAATCGCCTGCCGGAAGTGATGCCGGTGCGCGAGATCGCCACGTGGCTCGGCGCGTTGCCTCGCACGCCTGAAGAAGGTGAAATGCGCATTCTGCTGTCGCCGCGCGCCAGCATCAGCTTTTCGGCGCTGCCCGCCGATCCGCCGTTCGGACGCGTAACCGTGCTGGTCGGCCCGGAAGGCGGCTTTTCAGCGGCGGAAGAAGCCGCTGCGACCGACCACGGATTTACCGCCGTCGGCCTCGGTCCGCGGGTGCTGCGCACGGAAACCGCGGGCATCGCCGTGCTTTCGGCGCTGGCGGCGCGCTGGGGCGGCTGGTAAGCCAAAAGCAAAGGCCCGCCAATTGGCGGGCCTTCTCTTTGTTTTGCTACGGTTGGCGGGGTTCCGGCGAACCGTTCAGGCAGCCTGTCGGATGTACCTCAGGCAAACGAATAAAACACCCGGAACGCCACCTTGCGCTCGGCCCAGAACTCGGCCGCTTCGCGGAATACGTCCAGTAGCGTCTCGCGCCCTTCCTTGTCGAACTTTTGTGCAACCGGCAACTGCTCAAGCACGATCACGAACCCGGGCTGCGCGCCTGCCTTATGGACCAGATCGGTCAGGCAATCATAAAGCGCGTCGTAATTCTTGCCGAAATGCTTCGGAAACAGGAACGACGTAGCAATGGTCTCCAGCACTTCCTGTTTGGACTGAGCGTTCGCGCAGTAGGCGTACAGAAAATGCTGGCCGAGTTGATTGGCCTCGTCAGCGAGATCCTGCACGCGAAACGCGCGGATCGACTGTACGATGTTCGGTCGTACGGTCTTGAAAAGGCTCATGGGCTCCTCGTTCGATGAAAGCACAGTGCTGGCTTCGCTCTGGTTATCCCGGCCCTGGTCGCCGGCGCGCATTCGCATGACGCGTTGGAACAAATTGCCGTCGCCGGCCGCGAAAAGATCCGTCGCGACTCCGGAGTCGTGCGCGTAGACGTTGTCGCTCATGCCGTTCATCCCGATGTCATTCAACAATACGATTAAAACTGGTGTAATGGTCGTCCGAGTAGTAACAGTTGTCGATCCGCTGTAGCGGACCTCCGCAGACGATGCGACGCGCCCCGCGGTTTCGTGAACGAGGCGTGGGAACGGTGTATTCGTGGTAATAGCCGCGCCGATGCGGCGGTAGCAACCGTTCGCGATTGCCGAATACGATGCCGTCCTTCTCATACGGGTAAGGCCCGCCTGCGGCAATCAAGTTCAATGTATTGACCGCTTCGCGTGGCAACTGCGCCGCCGCGATGGTGCCCTGCACCTGTGCTTGTGTATCGGCAGGTGCCGTGTAGTCGCGCGCAAACGCGCCAGGCACGGAGCCGGATAAAGCGCAGAGCGTCAAAGCACCGATCAGCACGCCTTTAATGCGCAGCCACTTGCGTGCCATGAATCAAGGTTCCCCGCTGTTAGATCACGAGTTTGACGACCATGAAAGTCGTAAGGGTATCGCTAAAACCCCACAGAATCAACGTTCGCCGGACAGGCAAAAGCCTCCAATCGCGCGGGAAAGAGCCACGGATCGGGCTTTGACGACTTTTGACAGAATATTTAGCCTGTACAAGCTAAAATTAATCTAACGAAGCAAATCAGGGTGACCCCAAACCCACGGGTCGCCCATTGCGCAGTCCATTTCCTGTAGTAGGAGCCTTACGGCTTCCACAGTCTCTCAAAGGCGGAATGGTTTTATTCGGCCTTTTTTAGGGTGGCTATCCCCTGTTCACCCGCAGGCGTGCCCGTTGCGGGCACGCCTTTTTTTTGCATGGCGTCCGTTCACTCGACGCCACGCTTCAGTCCCGGATCGAGAATCAGCGGGAAGCGATCACGTCTGCCACCAGCAGCGCCGTCATGTTGACGATACGGCGAACCGTGGCCGAAGCCGTCAGCACGTGCACCGGCTTGGCCGCGCCGAGCAGCATCGGCCCGATCGCGATGTTGTTGCCCGCAGCGGTCTTCAGCAGGTTGTACGAGATGTTGGCCGCGTCGATGTTCGGCAGCACCAGCAGGTTCGCGTCGCCTTCGAGCGTCGAGTCGGGCAGCACTTCGCGGCGCAGATTCGCGTCGAGCGCGAGGTCGCCGTGCATTTCGCCGTCCACTTGCAGTTCCGGCGCGCGCTCGCGCAGGATTGCCAGCGTGTCGCGCATTTTCTGCGCGGTCGGGGCATTGCTCGAGCCGAAGTTCGAATGCGACAACAGGGCGACCTTCGGTTCGATACCGAAGCGACGTACTTCCTCGGCTGCCATGATCGTGATCTCAGCGAGCTGCTCCGGCGTCGGATCGACGTTCACGTGCGTGTCGACCAGGAAAATCTGGCGGTTCGGCAACACCAGCGCATTCATGGCCGCATAGACCTTCGCGCCTTCCTTCTTGCCGATCACCTGATCGATGAAGTGCAGGTGGCGATGCGTGGTGGACACCGTGCCGCAGATCATGCCGTCCGCCTCGCCCTTCTCCACCATCATCGCGCCGATCAGCGTGGTGCGGCGGCGCATTTCGAGCTTCGCCATCTGCTCGGTGATGCCCTTGCGGGACATCATCTTGTGATATTCCTGCCAGAAATCGCGGTAGCGCTCGTCGTGGTCGGTGTTCACGACCGAGTAGTCCTGACCCGCGACCAGACGCAGGCCGTAACGCGCGATGCGCTGTTCGATCACCGCCGGACGGCCGATCAGGATCGGCTTCGCGAGCTTTTCGTCGACGATGATCTGCATGGCGCGCAGCACGCGCTCTTCTTCGCCTTCCGCGAACACAATGCGCTTCTTCTCCGGCTCGACGCCACGCGCCAGCTGGAAAATCGGCTTCATGGTCGTGCCGCTGTGATACACGAACTGCTGCAGATGCTGTTCGTACGCTTCCATGTCCTCGATCGGACGCTCAGCCACGCCCGAAGCCATCGCGGCCTTCGCCACAGCCGGCGCGACCTTGACGATCAGGCGCGGGTCGAACGGCTTCGGAATCAGATATTCCGGACCAAACGAGAGATCCTGGATGCCGTACGCGGTCGCGACGATATCGCTCTGCTCCTGGCGGGCCAGCTCGGCGATCGCATTGACCGCCGCAATTTCCATTTCACGCGTCACCGTCGTCGCGCCCGCATCCAGCGCGCCGCGGAACAGGAACGGGAACACCAGCACGTTGTTCACCTGGTTCGGATAGTCCGTGCGGCCCGTGCAAAGCACGGCGTCCGGACGCACTTCGAGCGCCAGTTCCGGCATGATTTCCGGCGTCGGGTTGGCCAGCGCGAGGATCAGCGGCTTGTCCGCCATCTGCTTGACCATGTCCTGCTTCAACACGCCGCCGGCCGAGAGACCCAGGAAAACATCCGCGCCGCCGATCGCCTCAGCGAGCGTGCGAGCGTCGGTTTCGCGTGCGAAGCGTTCCTTGTCCGGGTCCATCAGTTCGACGCGACCCTTGTAGACCACGCCGGCCAGGTCGGTGACGGTAATGTTTTCGAGCGGCAGGCCGATGTCGACCAGCAAATCCAGACAGGCCAGCGCCGCCGCACCCGCGCCGGACGACACCAGCTTGACGTTCTTGATGTCCTTGCCGACCACCTTCAGACCGTTGGTGATGGCCGCCGCGACGACGATCGCCGTACCGTGCTGGTCGTCGTGGAAAACCGGAATCTTCATGCGCTTGCGGCATTCGCGCTCGACGATGAAGCAGTCCGGCGCCTTGATGTCTTCGAGGTTGATACCGCCGAAGGTCGGCTCCAGCGCGGCGATGACCTCGACCAGCTTGTGCGGATCGGACTCGTTCAGCTCGATATCGAACACGTCGATGCCGGCGAACTTTTTGAACAGGACGGCCTTGCCTTCCATGACCGGCTTCGAGGCGAGCGGCCCGATGTTGCCGAGACCCAGCACCGCGGTGCCGTTCGTGACGACGCCGACCAGGTTGCTGCGCGCGGTGAAGCGTGCGGCGTTCAGCGGGTTTTCGACGATTTCCTCACACGCGAACGCGACGCCCGGCGAGTACGCCAGCGCGAGGTCGCGCTGGTTGATCATCTGCTTGGTCGGGGCGATCGCGATCTTCCCGGGGGTCGGGAACTCGTGATAATCGAGGGCGGCTTCGCGGAGTTTGCTATTGGCGGGAGTCGTCATAAGGCGGGCTTCGAAGTGCGGATTAGAATAGATGTTCGACGGCATTGTAGCCCCAATTGCCGGCTCAATTCCTTCAATACGGGTACAACTGCCGCGACTGAAACATAGCGAAAGGCAGACTCGGCGCGCTTTGGGCCAGCCGCCAGTTGAATCGGAGTTGAGTGCGAATAGAGTGTTTACCCGCAGACATCTCCGTACAATGCGCGCCGTTAGCGGTTTTTCGTTGCACTTACCCGTTCATCCATTGCCACCATGCTCTCCGAGTTTTCGCTGATCGATCGCTTCTTCACCCGCCGCGCCGCCGCTGTGTCGACCCGTGTCGCGGAAGGCGCGCTCGGCATCGGCGACGACTGCGCGCTGCTTGCGCCGCGCCCGGGAGAAATGCTGGCGATATCGACGGACATGCTGGTAGAAGGCCGCCACTTCTTTCCCGACATCGATCCCGAGGCGCTCGGTCACAAGGCGCTCGCGGTGAACCTGTCGGATCTGGCCGCCATGGGCGCAACGCCACAGGCGTTCACGCTGGCGTTCTCCTTGCCCAAAGCCGACGAAGCGTGGCTCGCCGCCTTCAGCAATGGCCTCTTCACGCTGGCTGAGCGCTACGGCTGCGATCTGATCGGCGGCGATACGACCGGCGGGCCGTTGAATCTGTGCATCACCGTCTTCGGCAGCGTGCAGCCGCACGTTGCGCTGCGCCGCGACGCCGCGCAACCGGGCGACGACATCTGGATCTCCGGCACGCTCGGCGACGCACGCGCGGGCTTGGGCGTCATGCGCGCCGAGTGGCCAGCGGATGCCGGCGACACTGCGACGTTTCGTCGCGCCCTCGAGCGCCCGGAGCCGCGCGTCTTCCTTGGTCTCGCGTTGCGAGGCATCGCGCACGCAGCGCTCGACCTATCGGATGGACTTGCCGGCGATCTGCTGCACATCCTCAAGCGCTCTGACGTGCAGGCCACGGTCGACGTCGACGCCGTGCCGCGTTCGGCCGCGCTACGCCGCCTCTCGCCCGAGATCCAGCGGCGCTGCACGCTGGCCGGCGGCGACGACTACGAGTTGTGCTTTACCGCGCCGGTTGCGGCGCGCGCCAAGGTCGAAGCGGCCGGCCGCGAGGTCGCCGTACCCGTCACCCGCATCGGTACAATAAGCGCTCTCCAAACGGCGGCCGACCGCCCCTCGATCGGCTGGCGCGATGCCGCCGGCGCGCCGCTTACTCTGACGTTGCAAGGCTTCGACCATTTCCATGCAGACTGATCCCCCGCTGGTTCCCACCGACGATCTGATCGGCCATCCGCAGCCCAACGGGTCCGGCCCGCGCGCGCCGCGTCCTCAGCCGCGCCGCGCCACCGCGCGTTTCATGCTGTCGCATCCGCTGCACATGCTGTCGCTGGGTTTTGGCAGCGGCTTGTCGCCGATTGCGCCGGGCACCGTCGGCACGCTGTTCGCCTGGGCTTCGTTCACCGTCCTGAGCCGTTATCTGACCGTGCTCGAGTGGGGCGTGCTGATCGTCGCCGGGTTTTTCGGCGGCATTGCGATTTGCGGTTTTACCGCGAAGAAACTGGGCACCGACGATCCGTCGCCGGTGGTCTGGGATGAAATCATCGCGTTCTGGCTGGTGCTGCTGATGGTCACGCCGGTCACGCTGGCCGGGCAGTTCGCCGCGTTCGTCGTGTTCCGTTTCTTCGACATGGTGAAGCCGCCGCCCATCGGCTATTTCGATCGCCGACTGAAAGGTGGCTTTGGCATCATGTTCGATGACCTGGTCGCCGCGTTCTTCACATTGCTCGTGATTGCGCTCTGGCGCATGTCGGTTTAACCGTTGGCCGTTGGCCGGCGCCGGCGCGTAGCTGCGCGCCGGCACCGGTGGCCGACTGCCTCCCGCAGCAGTTCCCCGTTTTTCCGGATTGACGCCATGCCTACCGATTCCGTGGTTCACCAGCTTGCGATTCGCGTAAGCAACCGCCTGCGCGACGAACGCCTGATGCTCGTCACCGCCGAATCCTGCACGGGCGGCATGGTAGCGACCGCGATCACCGATATTTCCGGCAGCAGCGGCTGGTTCGACCGAGGCTTCGTCACCTATTCGAATCAGGCGAAGTCCGAGATGATCGGCGTGCCGGCCGACCTGATCGAAAAGCACGGCGCGGTCAGCGAGCAGGTGGCCCGCGCGATGGCCGAGGGCGCCCTGCGCAACAGTCGCGCGCAGGTGTCCGTATCGATTACCGGCGTTGCCGGCCCGGGCGGCGGGACGGAAACGAAGCCGGTCGGCATGGTGTCGTTCGGCTGGAGCAATCGGCTCCATACGTCGGTGGAAACCAAGGTCTTCAAGGGCGACCGCGAGAAGATTCGCGTGCAGGCCGCCGCGCATGCGTTGCGCGGCCTGCTGGCCTTGCTCGACGAGCGCGAACATTAACGTGAACATCAGCGTCTGGTTCAAAACCTGAGGCGCCGCCTACGATGGCCAATATGCCGACTTCGCAAGCAGCCAAAGACGAGTTGATCCGCCGCTTCGATCTGAAGCCGCATCCGGAAGGGGGATTTTTCAGCGAGACGTATCGGTCCGCGGAATCCGTGCTCCGCGCTGACGGTTCAACGCAGACGCGCTCGGCGTCCACCGCGATTTACTACCTGCTCTGTGACGGCGCGCATTCGGCGTGGCATCGGATCAAGTCCGACGAGGTCTGGCATTTTTATGCCGGCGAGCCGTTGAATGTCCACGTCCTCGACGAAGCAGGCTCGCTGATTACGCACAAGTTGGGCAACGCACTGACGCATTCGGATGCGGTATTTCAGGCGGTGGTGCCCGCGGGGTTGTGGTTTGCCGCGGAATGCGCGGACCCGGCGACGTTCGCGCTGGTGGGCTGCACGGTCGCGCCGGGGTTTGAATTCAGCGAGTTCGAGCTGGCGGATGTCGAGGCATTGAAGGCGCAGCATCCGCAGCATGCGGCGTTTATCGAGCGGCTGGGGCCGATTACCTGACCAGCATCCGCCGAAGGCAGGGGCTCAAGCCGGCCACTTGATCAGCTTGGACAGACGCAAAAGCTACGACTAGCGGCAGCATGAGAATCAACAAAACGCCAAGGCTGCCACCGTTTGCCTGAACAGCCTCGGCAGAGACAAAGATTCAAGCCGGCCACTTGACCCGTCCGAGCAAAACTGAAATCGATTCTAAGGCCGTCGCTCACGACGGCCGCCATCCATCACCGGAACGCGTTGATCCGGTCACGCGTTGCCATCGCGGCTTTCGCTGCTGCTTCCGCGAAATCGTCATCCTTGCCGGCGTAGATAATCGCCCGCGACGAGTTGATCAGCATGCCCGTGCCGTTCGCCGTCCGGCCGGCGTTGACCGTCGCCTGGACGTCGCCGCCTTGCGCGCCGATGCCCGGAATCAGCAGCGGCATATCGCCGACGATCCCACGCACCACTTCGATTTCCTTCGGGAAAGTCGCGCCGACCACGAGTCCCAACTGCCCGCTCGCGTTCCACTTGTCCGCCGCCAGTTGCGCGACGACCTGATACAGCGGACGTCCGCCCGTCTCCAGGAACTGCAGGTCCGAACCGCCTGCGTTCGAGGTCCGGCACAACACGATCACGCCCTTACCCTCATGCTCCAGATACGGTTCGATCGAATCGAAACCCATATACGGATTCACTGTCACCGCGTCCGCCTGATAGCGCTCGAAGGCCTCGCGCGCGTACTGCTCGGCGGTGCTGCCGATATCGCCGCGCTTCGCGTCCAGAATCACCGGCAGACCCGGGTGGTTCGCATGAATGTGCGCGATCAGTTGCTCGAGCTGGTCTTCCGCGCGATGAGCGGCGAAGTAGGCGATCTGCGGCTTGAACGACGACGCATAGGGCGCGGTCGCATCGACGATAGTGCGGCAGAAGTCGAAAATCGCTTCGGGGCGGCCGGCAAGCGCGCCTGGGAATTTGCTGGGCTCGGGATCGAGGCCGACGCACAGCAGCGAGTTCGTGCGCCGCCAGGCGTCGTTGAGTGTCTGAATGAAATTGGACATGGTGAGTCTCGCGGCGAGCCGATAACGGAAGAGGCGCGTATTTTACCTGTCCTGCACGGCGGGCCGGAACGCGTGCGCCCGTTCCGTACCGCCCCGCTCGCCTCTACTGCCGCCGCCGCGAACTACGCGCGCCCGGCATCGAGCGCAAACCCGTGCGTTCGACGGTAAAGCGGAACGTGCGCGTGAGCCGTTCGCCGCGCGCGAGCATCGTCATCCCGTTCTCGCACGCGCCGCCCGCCAGATTCATCGCGTTGATCGGATGGTCGACCGGCTCGAAGCAGAAGAAGTCTTCGCGCGGCGGCGTGTACAGCACGTAGTAGTCGGTGTCGGCGGCGATATTCAGCGACAGGCGCCGTTTCGGCCACACCACTGCCGCCTGCCCGCTCCAGCCCGTGAACGCGTGATTGACGATGGTCTCCGGCAGCGGATACGCAACGCCGAATTGCCACGCGGGCGGTGCCGGCACATGGCGCACCGGCAGCCAG
Source organism: Paraburkholderia caffeinilytica (assembly GCF_003368325.1). Lineage (NCBI taxonomy): Bacteria > Pseudomonadati > Pseudomonadota > Betaproteobacteria > Burkholderiales > Burkholderiaceae > Paraburkholderia > Paraburkholderia caffeinilytica. The sequence continues at coordinate 1,576,303 of NZ_CP031467.1, forward strand.
TCGTCGCCGGAGAGCCACAGTCCGCCGGCCGCCGCCGACAGCTCGGTATCGGCGTCACGCACGAAAAATGGATGCACGCCCAGCCCGAAAGGCAGCGCCTCGCGGCCGGCATTCTCGATGTCCAGCGTGATGACGAGCGTGGGACCGTCCAGCGTATAGGTTTGCGTCGCGCGGAACGCGTACGGTTTGCCGTCGTGGCGATCGAGCGTCAGCCGGACCCTTTCACGGTCCGACTCCGCGACCTGCCAGGCCGAGAGCCAACCGTCGCCGTGAATCGGCAAGGGTTCGTCGGCGCGATTTTGCGGCACCTCGACGCGCCGCCCCGCCACATTGAATTGACCGCCGCCGATCCGGTTCGAATACGGCAGCAGCGGATAGCAGGCCAGCTGGTTCGGCTGGGTATCCGAGGCGACATGACGGCAGCGCCGGAAAATCGGCGTGAGCGCGCCATCGTTGCGCCAGTCGAAGCGGGTGACGCCGCCACCGAGCGTCGGCGCGACGTCGAGGCGCAAATGCGCGTTGGCAAGCGTGATGCAAGCGAGTTCGCCACCGCTCGTCTCACCGACCGCAACCGCGGAAGTACTGGGACCCGGAAGCACCGGATTGGCCGCCGCGTTGAGTCGCGCGCGCCGGCTCTGAGAAGAGGCGGAAACAGGATTCGCAACAGTCATATCTGGCTCCATCGAGAGGCGTGGGACATGGCCGTCATTGCTGACGGATGCTGTTGGGCGATTTTTTTGCACCGGTCGCCTCTGGGTCCGAACTGCATGCTGCCGATTTGCTGGCACTGGGTTTGCGACATCAACGGCTGATTCATGTTCAAGATTACGGCTCGACTGCACTCCGCGGCCTCGCGACTGAGGCTGCGTCATTCTGCGCTATGCGGGCGCGCCCTGGAATACCGGCTCGGGCAAACCTTGTTGCCCGGGCGTTGCGATGAACACGCCGCCCGCATGGAAATCGCCCGCGAGCGCGGCGGCATCGAGATCGATACGCGCGCTCGTGATGTAAAGCGTGTCCAGTTCCGGGCCGCCAAACGCGACACAACTCGGCTGCGCGGTCGGCACGTCGACACGCCCGGTTTCCACGCCATCGGGGCCATACCGCACCACTCGGCTGCCGCCCCATTGCGCGTTCCACACACCGCCGTCGCGGTCGACGGTCGAGCCGTCGGGTTCGCCGGTCGCGTCCGTCAATCTCGTGAACACGCGGTCGTTGGCGATGCCGCCGTTCGCGAGATAGTCGCAGACGCGAATTTCACGCGTCGGCGAGTCGCAGTAGTACATCGTCGCGCCGTCGGGGCTGAACGCAATGCTGTTCGAAATCGCCGGTGCGGGCAACGGCAAACGCTCCAGCGACAAATCGTGGTTCAGACGATAAAACCCGCCGATCGCCTGCAGCGGCGAGCCCTCGTCTTTCGTGCCGAATACGAAACGACCCTGACGATCGCAGCGGCCGTCGTTCACACGTGTGTTCAAGCCAGGTTCGACGTCGACGATACGCTGCGTCTCGCCGGTTGCCAGATCGAAGAACGCCAGATGCGTCGCCAATCCGAGCAGCAGATAGCGCGGATTGGCGCACAACGCAAAACTCCCGAGACGCTCGGGCATGCGCCAGAACGTGCTGCCGCCGTCGCTCGCGTCATGGCGCCACAGCCGCGCGCCTTCAATGTCGTTCCAGTAGAAGCGCTCGGTCCTCGCGCACCACGTCGCGCCTTCGCCGAGCGTGCACTGGGTGTCGAGCAGCAGCGCCGCGTCATGTGCAGGCAAACCCGCATTCGAACCCGCACTCACGCCCAGCCTCCGTCGACGATGATGTCCTGCGCGGTGATCATCCTGCTGTCATCGGCTGCGAGGAACAGCGCCATGCGGGCAAGATCGGCGGGTTGCAGTTCAGCGTCGATGCACTGGCCTTCCTTGATCGAGCGACGGCCAGCGTCGTCGAGCCACAGGCGCTTCTGCTTTTCCGTCATTACCCAACCCGGCACGAGCGTATTGACGCGGATATTGAAGTGGCCGAGGTCGCGCGCGAGGCCGCGCGTCAAACCCTGCACCGCCGATTTCGACATCACGTACACCGGATAGCCGCCGTTTTTCAGCATCCAGCTGATCGAGCCCAGGTTGATGATCGAACCCGCATTGGCGGCTTTCATGTCCTCCATCACGGCCTGCGCCGCGAAGAACTGGTGGCGGATATTCACCGCGATACCCGCGTCGAAAGACTCGCGCGTCACGTCGCCAATCGCGTGGCGTTTGTCGTTCGCCGCGTTGTTCACCAGCACCTGAATCGGACCGAGTGCGGCTTTGACATCGGCGATCGCCTTTTGCAGCGCGTCGATATCGGTCAGATCGCAGGGCAGGAACAGCGGCTTGTGTTTCGAATCGCCGAGTTCATCGGCGAGCGCTTCACCCGCGGTCGCATCGATATCGAAGAACGCGACGCGCGCACCCTGCGCCGCGAAATGCTCGACGAACGATGCACCGATACCGGTCGCGCCGCCCGTGATCAACACCGTTCGATCAACGAGACTCGGATAGCGGGCAAACGCGTTGTCCGCGAGGCGGTCGTTTGCATTGGCCGGAGACGACATCGTTCGATTCCTTTTAGAACAAGGTGGGTGAGCCGCGGGTTTAATCCCGGGAGCCGCGGTTCTTCAACTGATCGAGCAGCACGGCGGCGAGCAGGATCGCGCCGCGCACGAGGTACTGATAGAACGCGTCGATGTTCATCAGGTTCATCACGTTCTCAACAGTTCCCATGATCAGCACGCCGATCACGACACCGGAGATCGTCGCGCGACCGCCGAGCAGCGACACGCCGCCCAGCACGCAAGCCGAAATCACGTTGAGCTCGAAACCTTCCGCCGCATTCGGCTGACCCGATGTAATCCGTGAAGCCAGAATCACGCCGGCCAGCGCGGTGACGGCGCCCTGAATCAGGAAAATATAAACGCGCGTGCGTTCGACATTGATACCGGCCAGACGCGAGGCTTCCGGATTGCCGCCGATCGCCAGCGTATTGCGGCCATACACGGTCTGATTGAGCATCACGCCAAACACGATAAAGCACAGCAGCGTGACCCAGATCGGCAGCGACACGCCGAAGAAGCTCAAACCGCCGAGCGCGATAAACGTATCCGACGATACGCCCACGGCTTGCCCATGCGACACGATAAAGCCGAGACCGCGCACGATTTCCATCGTTGCGAGCGTCGTGATCAGCGCATTGATACGCAGATACGCGATCACCGCGCCGTTGACGAAGCCGATCACGGCGCCCGCCGCCACCGCCGCGATGATGGCGATGAACGTGTTACCGGTCGCGTTCAGCACCATTGCGCACAACACACCGGCGAACGCGACCGTCGAACCCACCGACAAGTCGAAATCGCGCGACGCCAGACAGAACATCATCGTGCACGCGACCATGCCGATCTGCGAAATCGACAGGGCGAGACCGAGCATGTTCTCGATCGAGAAGAAGTGGTCCACCGTCAGCGACATCGTGATGAACATCACGACGAAGATCAGGATCAGGCTGTACTCGGTGATCTGCTGCCACCATTTCGCCTTATCGTTGCCCTGCGGAATCAGCGCTTCGGCCGCACTTTTTGCGGCTTGTTGCGCGAGGTTTTCTCTGGCTTGCATGTTGAAGACTCCTCCCGTTCCCCACGGGTTGCCGGACTTTCGTCCAAATAATGTTCAGGCCGCTTGCTGGGCGGCTGCGGTTCCGGGCAGCGCAGTCGAGCTCTGCGGCAAGGCGAGGCCCAACACGGCTTGTTCCGTTGCGTCCTTACGCGCCAGCTCGCCGGAAATCCGCCCCTGGCGCATGACGACGATCCGGTCGGACACGCCGAGCACTTCCGGCAATTCCGACGAAATCATCACGATCGCGCAGCCGCGTTCGGCAAGCTGATAGATCACGTTGTAGATCTCATGCTTCGCGCCGACGTCGATTCCGCGCGTCGGCTCGTCGAGAATCACCACCTTCAGATCCGGCTCGGCCAGCCAGCGCGACAGAATCGCCTTCTGCTGGTTGCCGCCCGACAGGAAACGAATCTTCTGGCGGCGGCTCGGCGTCTTGATCTTCAGCAGCTTGATAAACCGGTCGGCGGTATCCGCTTCTTTCTTGCGGTCGAGAAACATCCCCGCGCGCAGATAGTGACGACGGCAACTGATGTTGATGTTCTCCGACACCGTCGCCATCGCGACGATGCCTTCTTCCTTGCGGTCTTCCGGGCACAACACGATCCCGTGTCTGATCGCTTCACCCGCGCTGCGCACCTTGATCGGCTTGCCGTCGAGCACGATTTCGCCGGCCTTCTTGTGATCCGCGCCATACACCAGATGCATCAGTTCGCTGCGCCCGGCGCCCACCAGACCGAAGAAGCCGACGATCTCGCCGCGCCGCACCTCGAAGCTGGCCGGCTGCGCGAGCGCATGTCCTTCGATCGCTTTCGCCGCGAAGCGCACTTCGCCGAGCGGCCGTGCCGAATAGTTGTAAATATCGGCGATTTCCCGTCCGACCATTTCGCTCACGATGGTGTCGCGCTTCACGCCTTCGAGCGTCGGATGCGAAGCAATTTTGCGGCCGTCGCGGAAGATCGTGCAGGCGTCGCACAGCTCGTAGATCTCGTCCATGCGGTGCGAGATGTAGATCATCGCGCGGTTGTCGGCACGCAGATCGCGCACCAGCTTGAACAGCACTTCGGTCTCGCGATGCGACAGCGAGCTGGTCGGCTCATCCAGTGCGATGACGCGTGCGTTGCGCAGCAGCGCCTTGCAGATTTCGACCATCTGCCGTTGCGCGATCGAGAGCTTTCTCAGCTTCGCGTTCGGATCCAGCGCCACGCCCATCGCTTCGAGGCGTTCACGCACGAAGCGTTTGGCCTCGCGCTTGTTGACCCAGCCGAGCGAGTTCGGCAACTGGCCGAGCAGCAGATTTTCCGCGACCGTCAGATCGGGCACGTATTGCAGTTCCTGGTGAATCACCGCAATCCCCGCCGCGATCGACGATGCCGCGCTCGTAAAGCGCACCTCATTGCCGTCGATCATCACGCGGCCCGAATCGGGCTGGTATTCACCGCCGAGAATCTTCAGCAGGGTCGATTTCCCCGCGCCGTTTTCGCCCATCAGGCCGTGCACCTGGCCGACGTTGACGTCGAAGGACACACCGTCGAGCGCGCGCACGCCTGGAAAGACTTTGCCGATATTGTCAAAACGTAGCGTCGCTGACACTTCGCCTCCTCTGTCGACCGGAGTTAGCGCTTCGCGCTCTTACTCCGGTCCCATGCAAGTTAATTGCTGCTTCGTGTGAACCGTGCGTGTTTTGCGAGGCGGTCACGCCACCGGCAAACACGGTCTGTCTCAACTGCCGATCTTGTATTGCTGTTGCCGGCGCGCCCAATCCCTGGCGAAACGACGCACCGGCAGTTCACTTCATTCGACTACGCTACAGCCGCTTAATTTGCCGCGAGGCCCATCTTCTGGCGCACATCGGCGACGTTGTCACGCGTAGCCAGCATGCCGGTCGTCAGCGTGAGCATCGGCGGTTCCTTGCCTTGCGTGATCCAGTCGTACATCAGCGTCGAGGTTTCTTCGCCGTGGCGCTTCGGGCTGATGATGACCGTGCCGAAGAAGCCCGTCGGCGACGGCTTCTTGAACTCGTTCAATGCCGATTCCGAGCCGCCGATGCCGATACCGATCATGTTGTCCGCCTTGAACCCGCGGCCTTCCGCTGCGCGCACCGCGCCGAGCACGCCTTCGTCGTTCAGTGCATAAGCGATCCAGTGCTTGAAGTTCGGGTTCTTCGTCAGCGCGATGTTGGCGGCGTTGAACGCGTTTTCCGTGTCGGTCTTCGCTTGCGGCGCGGCAATGATGTTGGCCTTCGGGAAGCCGGCAGCGACCAGTGCGTCGGTCGCGCCGCTGGTGCGGTCATGCGCGGTCGGCAGCTGTTCGTAGGTCACGTCGATCGCGCCGACGTCCTTCATGTCCCAGCCGCGCTTCTTGATTTCCGCAGCCAGCCCGTCGCCCACCTGCTTGCCGATGTTGTACGCCGAAATGCCCATATGCGGCACCGATGCGATCGGCTTGCCCGCGCCGTCGACGAGGCGGTCGTCGACCGTCATCATCTTCAGGCCGTCAGCCTTGGCCTTGGCGACGATGCCCGGTCCGAGCTTGACGTCGGGCGTGCAGATCACAAAACCTTGCGCTTTCTGAGCCGACAGGTTGTCGATTGCGCTCATCACCTTCTCGCCCGACGGCGCGCCGATTTTCACCAGCGTGAAGCCCTTTTCCTTGGCGGCGATCTCGGCGAACTTCCACTCGTCCTGGAACCACGGTTCTTCCGGTTGCTTCACGAGGAAGCCGATCTTCACCGGATCGGCGGCCTGCGCGACCGGTGCGTTGAAGAGCACACCCGCCGCCGCTGCTGCCAGCGTGAGGAAAATTCTTCGTTTCATAATGCGTGTCTCCTGACTAATTGATAACGAGAAGGTATCGGCCGCGTCTTCTTGTACCGGGTGTGACACACGCGGCCAGCGCGTCGTCCGGTGAAACTGTGCTGCTTTGTTCTTGCTGCTTGTTCGCTTCGTGTTTCTTTTAGTGCTTCGTTTCCCGCTTGCTGTCGCGCGCTGCTCCGCGGCGTTCAACTACGTTCAGTCGTGATACAGCACCGAGCGGCCGCCATCCACGGTGATACAGGTGGCGTTGATGAACGGCGCTTCGTCCGAGGCGAGAAACACCGCTGTCATCGCCACTTCTTCCGGGCGGCCGATGCGCTTCATCGGTTGCAGATCGAGCGTCGCCTGTTTCGCGGCGGCCGGATCGGCTTGTTCGTTCCACCAGTCGTGCGTCAATTGCGTTTCGATGTACCCCGGCGCGATCGCGTTGACCCGCACGTTGCGCGGCGCGTATTCGATGCCGAGCGCGCGCGTCAAGCCGATGACGCCGTGCTTCGCGACCGGGTACGGAAAACATCCCGGAATGATCTTGAAGGCGTGCGTCGAAGCGATATTCACGATGCTGCCCGCGCCGCGTTCGACCATGCCCGGCAACACCGCGCGACATCCGTTCCAGACACCGTCGAGGTCGACCGCGAAGCAACGCCGCCAGTCGTCGTCTGTCATTGTCAGCGGGTCGCGGAACACGTTGATGCCGGCGTTGTTGACCAGCACGTCGAGCGCGCCGAACGCATGTTCGGCCTCGCTCACCGCGTGCTGAACCGACGCCGGTTGCGTCACGTCCGTCTGCACCGCGAGCACTTTTACTTCGCTCGATCCGTGCGATCCAAGCGTGCCATCTACACTTGCGCCAAGCGCCGCCCGGATTTCGCGGGCGGTCCCCTCGGCCGTTTCGATATCCAACTCCGCCAGCACGACCGCCGCACCCTCACGCGCAAACGCGAGAGCGATCGCCGCACCGATGCCGCGCCCGGCGCCGGTGATCAACGTGACTTTGTCGGCGAGCCGCTTCATTTCTTCGCGCCCGCCCGCGCGATGCGCAACCCGTTGATGAAAGCTTTTGCGTGCGAGGCGGTCACCGCCACACTCTGCCCCGGTTTGTACAGCGCCGAGCCGAGGCCGAAACCGTTCGCGCCGGCACTCAAAAACGGGCCCATGTTGTCCGGCGTGATTCCGCCGACCGGCACCAGCGGCACTTCCGCCGCGATCACCGCGCGCCACGCCTTCACAACCTGGCAGCCGAGTTGTTCGGCGGGGAACATCTTCAGCACGTCCGCGCCGTTTTTCAGCGCGATGAAGGCTTCGTTCGGCGTCGCGACGCCCGGCGCGCAAGCCATGCCTTGCGCTTTCGCCGCGCCTACGACCTCCGGATCGCTATGCGGCATCACGATCAGCTCGCCGCCCGCCGACTTCACGTCGTTGACGAAACTCGGATGCAGCACCGTGCCCGCGCCGACGATCGCATCGGCCGGCAACACCTTGCGGATCGCCGCGATGCTGTCGAACGGCTGCGGCGAATTCAACGGCACTTCGACGATGCGAAAGCCGGCTTCGTACAGCGCCTGGCCGTGCTCGGCAGCATCGGCGGGCGTCACGCCACGCATGATCGCGATCAGCGGACAGACCTCGAACGCCGCGATCAACCCGGCATGCGGCATGTACGGGGCGGGCAGATTGATGTGAGGTTGCATGTCGTCGGTTCCTTGTTTCATGAGCGGCGGCGCTGCCGGTTAGTCGACATGCGCCGCTTGGGGCATGGGCTTGACGAGCCCCGCCTGGGTGGCGACGCGCCACAAGCCGCGCTCGGTGGCGTGCTTCACCAGCTCCGAGTGAGTGCAGCCGAATTGCACCAGTGCCACGCGATAGCGCTCGCACAGCGCTTCGTTGCCGATCAGACGCAGATGCTGGCCGGCAAGCGAGTTTTGCTGCTGCGCCAGCACGGCTTCGAGACCGGCGAGTTCGTGCCCGATCAGCAATCCCGACAGATAGTCGGGCTGCTGTTCGCGCGTGAGTTGCCCGGTGAGACCCAGCGTGCGAGCGCTGAATACGGTTGCCAGCGGACCCGCCTGACCTTTGTCGCGGGCAATGTTCACGCCATGCAGGAACGCAGCGGTATCCGGGCGATCCGGCGTCATCATCGTGCGGCCGAGGATGGTGTGCTCGCGCAATGCCGCGAACACTTCGCCCGTCATGAAGGTATGAAAACGTTCGATGCGGCCCGCCTGCACCACGGCCCATTTCGCGTGCGTGCCAGGCAGACCGATCAGTGCGCGCTTACCGCTGTCGGCCGCACCCGCGTCCTGCCCCAGCGCGCCGAAAATCTGGGTTTCTTCGCCGCGCATCACGTTGGGCAGCTCGCCGCGCTGCAGGACGCCCGGCACGATGTGCAGCGTCACACCACACGCAGCTTGCACACGGACGATGCCGGCCACCAACGCATCGGCATTTGCCGGCGCGTCGACATAGGGCGCTTCCACCCAGCCTTGCGCGCTGCCGACCATACCGGCCGCGATCACCGACACGGAGGGCGCCTGTTCGAGCCAGGCGCCGCACGCATCGTCGAAGGCGGCGTCGAAGCCGCCTTGCTCGGCGCTATGCGGCAGATTCATGATGCCGGCCGTCGATGCCCGCGTCGCCAGCACTTCGCCGGCTGCGTCGTACAGATACGCGCGCAGCGAGGTCGTGCCCCAGTCGAGCGCAATGAGCGCGGCGTGCTGGAGGTTGGCGTCGGCGACCGCGGCGGTGTCGTGCACTGGATTAACCGCTTGCGTCTGGGAGGCCGCTCGCTTCATCGCTTGATCCTGCGGGTTGCCGGTTGCGGGGCGCGCCAGCCGAGTTCTTCCGAGATCGCACGCGCTTCGCGCTGCACGACCGGAATCAGTTCATCCATGCGTTCGAGCGACATATACGGAATCGTGCTCGCCACCGACAGCGCCGCCACCACCGCGCCCGATGCGTCGCGCACCGGCGCCGCGACGCAACGGATCGACGCCTCGTTTTCTTCGAGGTCGAAGGTGTAGCCGCCGGCGGCGTAATTGGTCATGCGCTGCATGAAAGTCTGCGCGTCGGGACGGTTGTCCGGCTTGAAACTGACGCCGGCAAGCGCACGCCGCGATGCTTCGAAGAGCGACTGCCAGACGTCCGGCGTGAGGTCGAGCATCATGGCTTTGCCGATACCCGTCGACGCCAGCGGCATCCGGTGACCGACGCGCGAACGCATTTCGAGGCCGCGGGTGCCGGGGATCTTGTCGATGTACAGCACGTCGTCGCCGTCGCGCACGCCGAGGTGGATCGTGTCGAGCGTTTTCTCGGCAAGCGATTCGAGATGCTGCCGGGCCACGGCCGTGAGCGGCATCTGTTCGAGCGCGATGGTGCCGAGTTCGATCAGCTTCGGGCCGAGCAGATAGCCGCCTTGCACTTGCCGCAGATAGCGCGCTTGCACAAGGCTGCTCACCAGCCGGTGCGTGGTGCTGCGGGTCGTGCCGAGCGCGGCGCCGAAGGTGCGCAGATCGCGCACACCGGCGGCGGCGGCTTCCAGAATCGCCAGACCGCGCAGCAGCGTTTGCGTGCCGGCCTGCTGCGGCGTGATATCGAGCAACGTGCTGGGCAAGGCGATCTCGTCGGCCACGGGCGGATGCAGGACGCCGGCGCGTGAAGCTTTCGCCGCGTTGGCAGCCTGCCGCGGCGCGGCGCTGGAAGCGCGATCGGCCTGCGGCGCCAGGTCGGCGTCAGACTCGCTTACGACGTGAGTGGGCATCGCTTTGTTCATGGCGATTCGCTTTCAGGTAGTTTTTTGCGCTTGCAGCGCGGGGCCGGAGAGGAGGCCTGCTTTGCTCGCGGCACGGTGCGTGTTGCCACTGGCGCGAGTATGCGGTTGCTGCCTTTGGGTCTTAGGCATGGTTCGGCTTGTCTCCGGTTTTTTTCTTGCTGTCGCTGTCCGCAGCCGGTTTTTTCGGCTCACGGTGCGTGTTGGGTTGGATTGTAGGGCGGTTTTTCAGAAAGCTCCAATATGTGAGTGTTTGATTCATATATTGGGAAAATTAGACAAGGACGGACGCGTCGATAGATGACGGCGCTCAAAGGAGCGCGCTTGCTTCGGGTGGGTGGATGAATCGGTTGATCAGCCGTGACGGCTCGCCCGCTGCGAGCCGAATGGCCGACGGACACGATTGCTACTCTGGCGTATTTGCGCTTCTCGCTGACGCGCCGCGCACGAGACTGCGAGTCGGGCGACCTGGGTCAGCGAAGCATGTCGGCGGCGTAATGCGCCGATGGGAACGTCACTGTGAATCCGGCAATTCCGCGGCGCCCATCCTGCGAGCGATCACCCCGGCGCGCTGCCTGAGGTAGGCCGACCCGCGATGCTCATCGAAATACTTCGGCTGCGGCAGCATCACGGCCAGCCGGGCCGACTGCCCGGCAGTCAATTTGGCGGCGGAAGTCTTGTAGTAATAATGCGCGGCCGCCTCAGCGCCATAAACGCCATTCCCCCACTCGACGGAGTTGAGGTAGATCTCGAAGATCCGCTGCTTATCCATCAAGGTTTCGAGCATCCAGGTAATGATCAGCTCCTGCCCCTTGCGGATATAGCTCTTTTCACGGGATAGAAAAAGATTCCGCGCCAACTGCTGCGTAATCGTCGAGCCGCCGCGAACGATCTTGCCCTTGGCCTTGTTCTTCTCCCACGCCTGCAAAATGGCGTCGGTCTCGTAGCCGTTGTTATTGACGAAGTTCGCGTCTTCGGAGGCGATAATCGCGCGCTTCAGATTGTGCGAGATCTGTTCGTACGACACCCACGTATGCTGCACCGAAAGATCCGGCCGATCCGCAGACAGGCGCCATGCGTCCGATCGCATGAAAGCCGTCGACCTGGGATTCACGTAATTCCACACCGCGATCTGCGCGAAGTAAAACGCCTGCGTCGCGAACCACGCGATCGCCGCCACGGCGCCCAGATAAAACACCCATCGCACCGGACCTGGCCGGCTCGCGCGCCGCGTTGCTGTCATCGTGCCGGGATTCCTCGAGTCAGTGAGTCGGCGTGTTCTGGAAAGTAAAGCGAGCGGCCTAGGCGTGCGACGGCGTCGTCAGCAACGCCCGCAATTCGGCCAGCACCGGCGCGCCGTCGGGCCGTACGCCCCGCCAGACATAAAACGATTCGGCCGCCTGCTCGACCAGCATGCCGAGTCCGTCGGCACCGCGCGCACCCAGCTTCCGCGCGTGTTCCATGAACACCGTCGGATGCGCGCCGTACATCATGTCGTAGGCAAGCGTGCCGCTGCCGAACGCGCGGTCGTCGCACTCCGGCAACGACGCATCCAGACTGCCCGCCGTCGCGTTGACGATCACGTCGTACTCGCCCGCCTCGATCGCTCGCGCGCTGCCGCCTGTCAGACGGCATGCGGCATCGCGTGCGGCTTGCGCGAACTGGCCGACAAGCGCTTCAGCCTTTGCCGCCGTACGGTTGACGATCGTCAGCGCGTGCGGCCCGCGGTCCAGCATCGGCAGCACGACGCCACGGGCGGCGCCGCCCGCGCCGAGCAGCAAAATCCGTGCGTCCTTCAACGGCACGCCGAGATTCACTTCGATGTCGCGCACGAGACCGAAGCCGTCCGTGTTGTCGCCGTAGACCCCGTTCGCGTCGAACCGCAGTGTATTCACCGCGCCCGCTGCCGCCGCACGCGGCGACAGGGTGTCGGCGAACGCATGCGCGTCGAGCTTGAACGGCACGGTGACGTTCATCCCGCAGCCGCCCGCTTCGATAAAGGCGCGCACGTGCGGTACGAATGCATCTACCGGCGCGAGCAGGTGGCCGTACTCGATCGGCTCGCCGGTCTGCGCGGCAAAGCGGCCATGAATGAACGGCGATTTGCTATGGCCGACCGGGTTGCCGATGACCGCGTAGCGGTCACGTGAATCATGGGCGCTCATCGTCCTGGCTCCGCGACATGCTGCTGATCGGCTGCCGCATCGCCGGCGCCATTTTCGGCGTCGCCCTGTTCAGCCGCGCCGCCGTCGAGGTCGGCTTCCGCCTGGGCCTCGGCTTCGCCTTCGGCGCTTTCGTCCGCCGCGTCGATGATTTCCTCTTCGCCCTCTTCGGCTTCCTCAGCTTCGGCGCCGCCCGCCACGGTGGGCGCGTCGAGCACGTGCAGCAAGCGCACGGACGCTTCGACGGTCAGTTCGTCGATCGACATCACTTCCATCTGCAAGCGCGTACCCCGTGCGTGCACACCGAGACCCGGCACGTGCAGCAGCAGCGGAATCTCTTCCAGACGCACGAGATCGCCCTTCACGACCGACGCCACCACCTGCTTCCGGTTCTCCTGCTTCAACCACCGCAGGCACCAGAAGTACTCCATGCGACGCTGGTGATCGGCGTAGGCGCTGTAGGTGTCGTCGAAACCTTGCACGACGGCGAACAGATCGGCGTCCTTCGGCTTGAACGGCGCGGCCAGTTTCGCGGTGACGCCATGCTGCACGCAGGCGAGCAACTGCCACTGGTTGACGAGGTCGACGTAGCGGCGCAGCGGCGACGTGCTCCACGCGTATTGCGTGACGCCCAGGCCTTCGTGCGGTGCGGCATTGGTCTGCATGCGGGTGCGCTTCGGGCCGCTCGGCGCGCCGAACGCGCGTTGCGTGCGGTAGATGCCCGGCACGCCATGGTCGTGCAGGAACGCGCCCCACGACGAGTTGGCGAGAATCGCGAGCTCCGCGACGATCGTGTCGAGCGGCGACCCGCGCCGGCGCGGCGTGATCGTGATGTGCTCGCCTTCCACGTAGAAGTTGAAGTCGGTGTTGCGCTGCACTTCGCGGCGCAGGCCGTAACCGGCGCGCGCGGTCTGACGCTTTTCGAACAGCGCCTGCGCGAACGGCCACAGCACGGCGATGTCTTCCTTGTGCGGATAATCGCCGGTACCGGCCGCGAGCGCTTCTTCGGTGACCAATTCGTCAAGCGTGTTGTGGCGCAGATTGTTCTTCACGAACACGCGCTCGGCGCGCGTTTCGCTCGCCACGATTTCCTGCGTCTCGCGATTGATGATCACGTACAGCGACAGAGCCGGACGCAAGCCGCCTTCAGCCAGCGTGAATGCTTCGACGACGCTATCGGGCAGCATCGTGATCTTGTCGCCCGGCATATAGACAGTCGACAGACGCGTGCGCGCGATCGCATCGACCTCGTCGCCGCGCGCGATGCCGAGCGCCGGCGCGGCGATGTGCACGCCAATCCGCACACGGCCGTCGGCCAGATGCTCGACGGAGAACGCGTCGTCGATTTCAGTGGTGGTGATGTCGTCGATCGAGAACGCCTGCACATCGGCTTGCGGCAGATCGTCCGGCAACGCGCCCGCCGTGACCGGCGGAAAACCGATGCCGTGCGGGAAAAACTCGGAGAGGAATTTCGCCTCGTGCAGCGCGCGAGCCGACGGAATACCGCCGCATTCGAGCATCAGCCGCGCTTGCGAGATGCCGCGCGCCGCTGCCGCGCCTTCGAGCGCCTTGTACTCGATCGTGTTCTTGTCGGGCCGGGTGAGCAAAGCCAGCGCCTTGCTGCCGCTGAAGCCTTCCGGCAGACGGCCGGCCTTCAGTTCGTCTTCGTAGCCGGCTTGCACCAGCGCCTGCTGACGCTTGCGCTCCAGCCCGGCGAGCGCCATCTTGAGCTGCTCCTGCGGGGCGCGCTGATACATGCCGCGCCCCTTGCGACGGAAGTACACCGGCGCGCCGTGCATGCGCAGCACCAAGGCCGCGCGCTCGATGGCGCCGAAGCCTTCGCCGAAATACTCGGCGCCTAGCGTGGCAAACGGAAATTCGTCATCGGGCGCGCATTCCCACAGGAAGTCCAGATCGATGTCCTGCGCGGCGGCGTCAGCCTGTTGCATCAACTCGCCGGCAGTCGGTTTTTCGAATTCGATCAGCACGTCTTTCGCGCGCACCTTGGCGCGCCGGCCGCCCGGCAGCTCGACCTGGAAAGCATCGCCCTGGCGCGACAGCACGCTGCCCGCCTTGAAACTGCCCGATTCCTCAAAGAAAACGTTCACTCAATACTCTCGTTCTGTCTTGCATCTGCCGGCGCGCCCGATTGGGTTCAGCGATCGGTCGCTGCGTGCGCGGCACGGCAACGTGTTCGTGGTAGTGGATCCGCGGCGCGATACGCACGCGCCGGCGGCATGATTCTGGTAATCCGCAACGGCCTCGCTGCGGAATCGTCGGTACGGTCAGGCCGCTTCGCGCGGCGCCGGCGGCTCGACTTCCTGGGCATCGCAAAAGGCCAGCACATCGTCGACGTATTGCGCGAATTCGCTGATCGCGTGGTCGCTTCCCTCGATCAGCGTAGTGCGCGCGCCCGGATAGTGCGCAAGCATTTCGCGGTAGTCGAGCACTTCGTCGCCGGTGGCAGCCATCAAATAATAGCGTTCGGGCCGCGTGATCGACGCGACGCCAAGCGCACGCAACTCGTCCAGATGATGCGGCTCGACGGTGATACTGCCCCCGCCGTGCCACAACGGCTGCTCGCCAAGATAGGCGCTCAGATCGCGTTGCGGCACGACCGCGGGATTCAGCAGCACCGCCGGCCAGCCGTGCTTCTCGGCAAGATGCGTGGCGAAGTAGCCACCGAGCGAGCTGCCGATCACCGTGACGTCTTTCGGTTTCGCGGCCGCCACCAGCGACTCGGCGAGCGCCACGGTCTCGAATGGCGAGACCGGCAGCATCGGGCAGCACCATTCGTCGCCGCGGCCAAGTTCGACGAGACGCGCCGCCAGCACACGCGCCTTGAACGAATTGGGCGACGAGCGAAAACCGTGCAGATAGAGGATCACGAAGTGCCTCGCGCGGAAAGTGCCGTGGACAATGCGTCAAGCAGCCTCTGATGGACACCGCCGAAGCCGCCGTTGCTCATCACCAGAACCTGGTCGCCGGGGCGCGCTGCGTGGACTACCGCTTTGACCAGCGCGTCGAGATTGTCGAAAGCCTGCGCTTTGCCGCCGAGCGGCGCGAGTGCTTCGCCGAGATCCCAGCCGAGTGCGTCGCGGCCGGCCGGCGCGCCGTAGCCGAACACCAGGTCGGCGTCGGCCAGACTCGCCGGCAGTTGCGCTTTCATCACGCCGAGCTTCATGGTGTTCGAGCGCGGCTCCAGCACGGCCAGGATTCGGGTGTTTTCGCGGCCGACGCGTGCGCGCAGTCCGGCCACCGTGGTGTCGATTGCCGTGGGGTGATGGGCGAAATCGTCGTAGACCGTCACGCCGTCGACGCTGCCGCGCACCTCCATGCGGCGCTTCACGTTCCGGAAGCTCGCCAGCGACTTCGCGGCTTGCGCCGGCGGCACGCCGACATGGCGCGCGGCGGCAATCGCGGCAAGCGCGTTCATGCGGTTGTGCTCGCCCTGCACCTGCCAATCGACCACGCCGACGCGCTCGCTGTTGTGATACACCGCGAAGCGCTCGTCGACCGGCACGCCGCCTTCCGCCGGCAAGGTTTCCCAGCCGCCCTGCACGCCGAAACGCTCCACTTCGCTCCAGCAACCACGCGTCAGCACGCGCTCCAGCGCGTCTTCACGACCGTTCGTGACGATGCGGCCGATGCCCGGCACCGTGCGGATCAGGTGATGGAACTGCGTTTCGATCGCCGCCAGATCCGGGAAAATGTCGGCGTGATCGAACTCGAGGTTGTTCAGGATCGCGGTTTTCGGCCGGTAATGAACGAATTTGGAACGCTTGTCGAAGAAGGCCGTGTCGTACTCGTCCGCTTCGATCACGAAGAAGCTCGAATCGGTCAGCCGCGCCGACACGCCGAAATTCAGCGGCACGCCGCCGATCAGGAACCCGGGATTGAGACCCGCATCGTCGAGCAGCCAGGTCAGCATCGAGCTGGTGGTGGTCTTGCCGTGGGTGCCCGCCACGGCCAGCACCCACTTGCCGTTCAGCACGTGCTCGCCCAGCCACTGCGGACCGGAGACGTAAGGCAGGCCGCGATCGAGGATCGCTTCCATCAGCGGGTTGCCGCGCGAGACCACATTGCCGATCACGAACAGGTCGGCGTTGAGGCCGTTCAGCTGCTCAGCGTCATAACCTTCGATCAAACGAATGCCCTGTGCCTCGAGCTGCGTGCTCATGGGCGGATAGACGCCGGCGTCGCAGCCCGTCACGGTATGACCCGCGCCGCGCGCGAGGACCGCGAGTCCGCCCATGAACGTGCCGCAGATACCGAGGATGTGAATGTGCATAAGCCTGTCGTGCCGCGCGGGCGTATTTTTTGCGTGGGATGGGAGTGCAGAAGAGCGGTCGAAACGACTGTCCGCAAAGGACGCTATTGTAACCGACGCCTCTGAATCGCCCTACGAACGGGGCCGCCAGGATGGCTGCCCGCCCCGCCCCCGCGAAATGCCCGGCGTGAACCGCCCAGAAAGGGCTGTCATCAATCTCTAGTATGATTGAGAGATGGTTCGCAAATCACATTTCGATCCGCAGCGCGTGCGCGAGGAAATCGCCATTGCAGCTGCCCGGATGATCGCTGAAGACGGTCTGGACTACGCAACGGCCAAGCGCAAAGCGGCACGGCAGGTAGTCGGCGAGAGCCGTGTTGCCGGCGAATGGCTGCCGGATAACGATCAGATCGAAGAAGAAATCCGTGAATACCAGTCGCTTTTCCAGGGCGACAGTCAGCCGGCGCTGTTGCGGCGGCTGCGCTGCATCGCGCTCGACTGGATGGAGCGGCTCGCGCCGTTCAATCCCTATCTGACCGGCGCGGTGCTCGGCGGCACTGCCGGCGAACACTCGGATATCCACCTTCAGGTGTTCTGCGACAACCCGAAAGAAGTGGCGATCTACTTTTTGAACGCCAACATTCAGTATGACGTTTCGGAGACGCGGCATTTTGCCGGCCGCGGCTACGTCGAGACGCTGAGCTTCCTGTGGCACCCAACAGACGAAGGGCGCGATGCGGAGCCGGCCGGCATCCACGTCGCCCTGTACGAAACGGACGACTTGCGCGGCGCGGTTCGAGCCGACGCGCGTGGCCGCACGGCCCGGGCGAATCAGCAGGCGGTTCAGGCGCTGCTCGACAGCAGCGACGTCACCTCTTCAACTAATTAGACAGACCTGGGATGAATACGAGACGGATTCTGGCAGGCTCGCTTGTCGCGATCGCCGCCGCGGGTGGCGGTGTGCTGGCCAATCATTGGCTGAACGGCGGCCCGGAAGTCGCGCACGCGGCGCAGCCGGGTTCCACGCAAAGCGCGGTCGAGCAACTTTGGACCGCGCCCGTCACGAATGTCGACGGCAAGCCGCAATCGCTAAGTTTGCTTAAAGGCCACCCAATCGTCGTCAACTTCTGGGCGTCGTGGTGTGGGCCGTGCGTCGAAGAAATGCCCGCTCTTTCGCAACTTCAGCGCGAATATGCAAAGAAAGGGATCCAGTTCGTAGGACTTGGCGTCGATTCCGATAAAAACGTCCAGGCGTTCCTGCAGAAAGTGAAAGTAGCCTACCCGGTCTACGTGACCGGATTCGGTGGCGCCGACCTCGCGCGCGCGTTTGGGAACACTGCCGGCGGCCTGCCCTTTACCGTCGTCATCGACGCGAAGGGCAATATTCGCTCGACAAAATTAGGGCAAATCGACCCGCAAGCGCTGAAACAGACGCTCGACGCGCTCTAAATTTCACATTCTTTTGACGATCGAATAGGGGCAAAAGGCGTGAAATTACGCGCCAATCGCTCAAATTTGAGAGAAGATGGGCGCCCGGAGAGGTGGCGAAAGGTCGCCGGGATCGTTTCCATCGCGCATGAAACTAGACAAGTTTCTCTAATCAGCGCTAAAGTGCGCCCAATTCCACGGAAAAAGAAGCGACCATGACGCGACTGCTGGTACTGCACGGCCCCAACCTCAACCTTCTCGGCACCCGGGAACCGGAGGTTTATGGCCGAGTAACGCTGCCGCAGATCGATCAGGCACTCGCGGACCGCGCAGCGGACGCAGGCGTCGAACTCGCGTCGTTCCAGAGCAATCATGAAGGCGCGCTCGTCGATCGCATCCAATCCGCCCGGACTGAAAAAACCGATTTCATACTGATCAATCCCGCCGCGTACACGCACACCAGCGTGGCCATTCGGGACGCACTGGCGGGGGTCGGCATCCCGTTCGTCGAGATTCATCTGTCGAACGTACATCGCCGCGAACCGTTCCGGCATCACTCGTATTTCTCCGACCAGGCTGAAGGCGTGATTTGCGGCCTCGGCTGGAAGGGATATCTGTACGCGCTCGAATTCGCGCTCGACCGGCTGGCCGCCGGTTCGTCGCGCGGCTGATTCCAAACACATCCAATTTAAGCCGGGTACTGCGATTGCACGCGCCGGCACTTTACGCATTGAAAGGGGCTTCCTGATGGATCTACGTAAACTGAAAACTCTGATCGACCTCGTCTCGGAGTCCGGTATTTCCGAACTCGAAGTGACCGAGGGCGAAGGCAAGGTCCGCATCGTCAAGAATGCGCCGCCGGTTTACGTGCAACCGTCCGCTTCGTACGCGCCGCAATACGCGCAGCCGGCACCGATGGCGAGCGGTGAAGCCCCCGCCGCCGCCATTGCAGGCGCTCCGGCTGCACCGGCCGCCGCCGCGCCGCAAGGCCACGTGGTGACCTCGCCGATGGTCGGCACCTTCTACCGTGCGCCGTCGCCGGGCGCCGATCCGTTCGTGCAGGTAGGCGACACGGTCAAGGAAGGCCAGACGATCTGCATCATCGAAGCGATGAAGCTGCTCAACGAAATCGAGTCGGACAAGTCCGGCGTGGTGACGGAAATCCTCGTCGAAAACGGCCAGGCGGTCGAGTACGGCCAACCGTTGTTCGTGGTCGGCTAACGCGGCACGCTTTGCGCTTTTTGCGCCTGCCGCCCGCGCGCCCGCTGTCCGGGGCGCGCGACCGATCCTCTGAGGCAGCCCGCGTTGTGATCGACCGGGCGCCCATTGATGAGTCGAAAACCCGCTATGTTTGAAAAAATTCTCATTGCCAATCGTGGCGAGATCGCGCTTCGTATCCAGCGCGCCTGCCGCGAACTCGGCGTCAAGACGGTCGTCGTCTATTCGGAAGCCGACAAGGAAGCCAAGTACGTGAAGCTCGCCGACGAGGCGGTCTGTATCGGCCCGGCGCCTTCGAATCTGAGCTACCTGAACATGCCGGCGCTGATTAGCGCGGCAGAAGTGACGGACGCCGAAGCGATTCACCCCGGCTACGGCTTCCTGTCGGAAAACGCCGATTTCGCCGAACGCGTCGAGCAGTCCGGCTTCACCTTTATCGGCCCGCGCCCGGAAACCATCCGGATGATGGGCGACAAGGTGACCGCCAAGCAAACCATGATCAAGACGGGCGTGCCCTGCGTCCCGGGTTCGGAAGGCGCGTTGCCGGAAGATCCGAAAGAGATCGTGAAAATTGCCCGCCAGGTCGGCTATCCGGTGATCATCAAAGCCGCCGGCGGCGGCGGTGGCCGGGGCATGCGCGTGGTCCACACGGAAGCGGCGCTGGTCAACGCGGTCAATATGACGCGCGAAGAAGCCGGCCGGGCGTTCGGCAACCCGCAGGTCTACATGGAGAAATTCCTGGAGAACCCGCGGCACATCGAAATTCAGGTGTTGTCGGATTCGTTCAAGAACGCGGTCTGGCTGGGCGAGCGCGATTGCTCGATGCAGCGCCGCCACCAGAAGGTGATCGAAGAAGCGCCGGCGCCGGGCATTGCGCGCCGCCTGATCGACCGCATCGGCGATCGCTGCGCGGACGCCTGCAAGAAGATGGGCTATCTTGGCGCGGGTACGTTCGAGTTCCTGTACGAAAACGGCGAGTTCTACTTCATCGAAATGAACACGCGCGTGCAGGTCGAGCATCCGGTGACCGAGCTGATCACGGGCGTCGACATCGTTCAGGAACAGATCCGCATCGCGGCCGGCGAGAAACTCGCCTTCCGTCAGCGCGACATCGTGTTCAAGGGCCATGCAATCGAATGCCGGATCAACGCGGAAGATCCGTTCAAGTTCACGCCGTCGCCGGGACGTTTGACGTCGTGGCATATGCCGGGCGGCCCCGGCATCCGCGTCGATTCGCACGCCTACAATGGCTATTTCGTGCCGCCGAACTATGATTCGATGATCGGCAAGCTGATCGCTTACGGCGCGACGCGCGAACAGGCGATCAAGCGGATGCGCATCGCGCTGTCGGAAATGGTCGTCGAAGGCATTTCGACCAACATCCCGCTGCACCGCGAATTGATGCTGGACGCGAAGTTCGTCGAAGGCGGTACCAGCATTCATTACCTCGAAAACCGGCTGGCCGCGAAACAGCAAGCCGCGCCGGAAGAAGCATAAGTCATGAGCTACCGGGAACTGATCGCCGAGCTGGCACGCGAGCACGCGGAGGAATTCTCCGACGCGCTGCTCGAGCTGGGCGCGCTGTCCGTATCGGTTGAAGATGCGGACGCCGATACGCCCGACGAGCAGCCGCTGTTCGGCGAGCCCGGTCTCACGCCGGATCGCACGGCGTGGCAGCGTTCACGCGTGATCGCCCTGCTCGCGCCGGAACACGAGCCGGCTGTGCTGCTGATGGCGGCGGCCAATGAGTTGGGACTGGAAACCGCACCGTCGTTTACCGTGCGCGAGGTCGAAGAGCAGGATTGGGTGCGTCTCACGCAGTCGCAATTCGATCCGATTCCGATCGGCGAGCGCATCTGGGTCGTGCCCTCGTGGCACGATGCACCGGACCCCGACGCACTCGTGCTGGAACTCGACCCAGGCCTCGCATTCGGAACCGGCAGCCATCCCACCACGCGCCTGTGCATGGAATGGCTGGAGCAATCGGTGAAGCCGGAGCAATCCGTGCTCGACTACGGCTGCGGCTCGGGCATCCTCGCGATCCTCGCGAAGAAGTGCGGCGCCAACCCGGTCTACGGCATCGATATCGACCCGCAAGCGGTCGAATCGGCGCGTCACAACAGCGAGCGCAACCGGGCGGAAGTCACGTATGGTTTGCCTGACGAATGCCCTACCGGCGAGTTCGACATCGTGGTCGCCAACATCCTGTCCAATCCGCTCAAGCTGATGGCCTCGATGCTGTCGTCGAAGGTCAAGCCGGGCGGCCGGATCGCGTTGTCAGGCATTCTGGCGCGCCAGGCGGACGAAGTGGCGCAGGTCTATTCGCGATGGATCGACATCGGCGTATGGCGCGAACACGAAGGTTGGGTATGCCTGACGGGAACGCGCCGCGAAAGCCATTAGAATAAGGCGTATTGTCCAACCAACGGCCTTTCGGCTTACCGGCTCAATATGCTCCTGGCGACGCGTTGCCCCTTCTGCGAAACCGTCTTCCGCCTGCAACCGGCGCAGCTCGCGCTGCGCCGCGGTCTCGTGCGCTGTGGGCATTGCCATGAAGTATTCGACGCATCGAGCAGCCTGTTCGAACTGGACGAGCACGGCGACTTCTCGTCCGCCAAGCCCGTTGCCGCGGCTGCGGCGATCGAGGCGTTGTCCGGCGTACGCCCCAAAGACCCCGATTTCAGCGCTGAAGCATGGGATCCGTGGGCGCCGGCGCCCGACGCCGCGATCGACAACCGCCTGCTTCACAACGCCAGCAATCTGCCGCTTACGCCGGTCTCCACCGGCGCAGGCATCGCTGTCACGCCGCGCCACGCAACCGAGCCGGAACTGCCGGCGAGCGCCTTCACCACACCGATTCCTCCCGACGACGAACCCAGTCTGGCGAGCGCGCCGCCCGACCCTCTCGCCCACTCGGCCCACGCGGCCGAGGCGCCCGCGGACGTCCCGAGTGAACCTGCCGCCAGCAAGGCCGATCTGTCTGCGGAGGCCGCGCCGCGAGTCTGGCACAAGACCGAACGCGCTTCTGGACACCTCGCTGATGCCGACGAGCCGGTTTTGAACGAGCCCTCCCCCTTGCGGGGCATTCCCGACAATGAACCGCATTTCGGTGCGGCCGGAACAGGTCGAGCCGGCCCAGGCGGCCCTGCAGGCATAGGTGCGGCGGCCGGCGCGGGCGGCGGCTCGACGCCGGGTCCGGCCACATTTGGATCAAGCGGCGAACCCTTTTCCGTCCAGCCGGTACATGACGGCGTCGATCCCTTCCCGGTGGTACGCGAAACACGCCCGGCCGAACCGCGCCGCCTCGGCTGGATCATCTTCGGCTCGGCGGTCGCCGGGCTCTTCGCGATCGCCCTGCTCGCGCAACTTGCCTGGTGGCAGCGCGAAACCGTGCAGGTCTTCTTCCCACGTTCGCAGACGCTCTACGCAAAAGCCTGCGCGCAGCTCGGCTGTCAGATCACGCCGCCGCACGACATCGACGGCTTGCAGGTCGAGCCGTCCGATCTGCGGCAGATCGACGGCCCGCACAAGCTCGAACTGAAGATGCCGCTGCGCAACCGCTCCAATATTGCGCTGGCCTACCCGGCCATCGAACTCACGCTGCTCGACGACCAGAACAATGTCGCCGTGCGACGCGTGCTGTGGCCGCAAGACTACGTCGCACCCGGCACGCCGATCGCGGCCGGACTGCCGGCACACACGACCCAGACCATGATCGTGCACCTCGACACGGGCAATGCGGTCGCGTCCAATTTCCGCGTACAGATTTTTTATCCGTAACGCATCCTCGCGCGCCCGGTACCGACCGGGCGTATTCACCGTCATCACTGACGAATTTTCGGAGCACGACAACATGAGTCAAGTCACGCTGGGTGGCAACCCGATCGAAGTAGCCGGCACGTTCCCGACCGTGGGCCAGAATGCCCCCGCCTTCTCGCTGGTCGGCAAGGATCTGAAGCCGGTATCGCTGGCCGACTTCGCCGGCAAGCGCAAGGTGCTGAACATCGTCCCGAGCCTCGACACGCCGACCTGCGCCACGTCGACCCGCAAGTTCAACGAGGCTGCGGCCAAGCTGAGCAACACCGCTGTGATCGTGGTGTCGGGCGACCTGCCGTTCGCCGCATCGCGCTTCTGCACGACCGAAGGCATCGAGAACGTCGTGACGGCGTCCACGTTCCGCGGCCATGAGTTCGCGCAAGCCTACGGCGTCGATGTCACGAGCGGCCCGCTGACGGGTCTGACGGCACGCGCCGTGGTGGTGGTCGACGAGAACGACAAGGTCGTGCACGCTGAACTGGTCGGCGAGATCAAGAACGAGCCGAACTACGACGCAGCACTCGCCGCGCTGAAGTAAAACCTTCGCGCACGAACCCCGGCGCCGCGCTTCATGCGCGGCGCTGTCACGTCGTCGCGCCTATTCCCTTTATCGATTTTTACAGGAACGCTCGCCTTGGCTACGCTGATTTGCGGTTCGCTCGCCTACGACAACATCATGACTTTCGAAGGCCGCTTTCGGGATCACATCCTGCCGGAGCAGGTCCACATCCTGAACGTGAGCTTTCTCGTGCCGACGATGCGCCGCGAGTTCGGCGGCTGCGCGGGCAATATCGCCTATTCGCTGCATCTGCTGGGCGGCGATGCGCGCATCATGGGGACGCTCGGCGCGGTCGACGCGCAGCCCTACATGGACCGCTTCAAGCAACTCTGCCTGTCGACGGAAAGCGTGCTTCTCGTGCCGAACACCCACTCGGCGCAAGCAATGATCACCACCGATCTGGAAAACAATCAGATCACCGCGTTCCACCCCGGCGCGATGATGCAGTCTCATCTGAATCGCGCCGACGAAGCGAAGAACATCACGCTCGCTATCGTCGGGCCTGACGGCTACGACGGCATGATCCAGCATTCCGAGCACCTGGCAGCGGCCGGCGTGCCGTTTATCTTCGATCCGGGTCAAGGTTTGCCGCTGTTTGACGGCGAATCGCTACGCCGCATGATTGAACTTGCTACTTATGTAGCTGTCAACGATTACGAAGCCAAACTGGTGAGCAACAAAACGGGCTGGTCGATCGAAGAGATCGCCGGCAAGGTCGAGGCGCTGGTTATCACGCTCGGCGAACAAGGCGCACAGATCCATCACGCCGGCGGTATCGAAGAGATTCCCGCGGTAAAGGCGCAGCAGGTGCTCGATCCTACAGGCTGTGGCGACGCGTTTCGCGGCGGCTTGCTGTACGGCATCGAGAACAAGCTGGGCTGGGCGACCACCGGGCGGCTCGCGAGCCTGATGGGCGCGCTGAAGATCGAACACCAGGGCCCGCAAAACTACGCGCCCAGCCGGGCGGAGATCAACGAACGGTTCAAGCAGGCGTTCGGATACGACCTGCAGTAATACCGCAAGCTATTGGAGTTAGGGAATGAGAATAACGAGTCGCCTGGTCGTGGCCGCCTTGATTGCCGGTTCGCTGGCCATGTCGGGGTGTGCGTACAACAGCAGTTCCGCAGACGTCTACACGGCATCGCAGGCACAGCGTGAAGAGACGGTCCGCATGGGCACGGTCGACAGCGTTCGGGCCGTGAAGATCAGTTCGAACAACGGCCAGCCGAGCGGCCTGGGCGCGATCGGCGGCGGCGCATTGGGCGCGGTGGCCGGCAGCGCGATCGGCGGCGGACGCGGCTCGATCGTGACGGGCATCATCGGCGGCCTGGCCGGCGCGGTGGCGGGCAATGCGGTCGAGAACGGCGTCGCGGTGCACGACGGTCTCGAGATCACCGTGCGACTCGATAACGGCGACATGCGCGCCATCACGCAAAGCGCCACCGGCGAAATCTTCCGCGCCGGCGAGCGCGTGCGACTGCTCTCCAGCGGCGGCGTCACACGCGTCACGCACTAAAGTTTCCCCTCTCGTGCGGTCGCGCTTCACGCGCCGCCGCGACGACCTCAAACGCATGTCCGCCCCCGTCGACCGGAGTTAGCGCTTTAGCGCTTACTCCGGTCCCA
This sequence comes from Paraburkholderia caffeinilytica, assembly GCF_003368325.1. Lineage (NCBI taxonomy): Bacteria > Pseudomonadati > Pseudomonadota > Betaproteobacteria > Burkholderiales > Burkholderiaceae > Paraburkholderia > Paraburkholderia caffeinilytica. The sequence goes on from NZ_CP031467.1 coordinate 1,601,605, forward strand.
TGCAATGTGGTCGCGGTGCATGCGTTTTTTTCGCCCGCAGATTTGACGCGTTCCTTGTAGCCGGCGCCTTCGCCAGATAAAAAAAATCCCGTCGCCAGAAACCCGGCAACGGGACCCTGACCGAGTAGCGCTCGGTCTTGCTGCTACAAGCGCTACTCGATCATCGACACAGGATACAGCGTGTCGAAGTACTTCTACCGCTCATTGGCCACTCATCGGCCACTCGACGGCCAATTACGGACGGCTGCCCGTCGGGAACGGCCATGCCGCTGCCGGGTTCAGCGCGGTCTTCACCGTCGCCGCCGGTGCGCTCGAGACAGAAGTCGCAGCGGGTGCAGGAGCCGCCTTCTTGGCGACAGCCTTCTTCGCAGGGGCAGCCTTCTTGGCAGGAGCAGCAGCCTTCTTCGCGGCAGCCTTCTTGGCAGGCGCAGCCTTTTTAGCGGCAGCCTTTTTCGCAGGCGCAGCTTTCTTGGCAGCAGCCTTTTTCGCAGGCGCAGCCTTCTTGGCAGCAGCCTTCTTAGCCGGCGCCTTCTTTGCTGCGGCCTTCTTCGCCGGTGCTGCCTTCTTTGCTGCAACCTTCTTCACTGCGGCCTTCTTAGCCGGCGCTGCCTTCTTTGCCGGTGCCTTCTTCGCTGCAACCTTCTTCACGGCGACTTTCTTGGCTGCAACCTTCTTGGCCGGCGCAGCTTTCTTCGCTGCAACCTTCTTAGCCGGTGCCGCCTTCTTCGCTGCAACCTTCTTCACTGCGACTTTCTTTGCAGCGACTTTTTTCGCCGGAGCGGCCTTCTTTGCCGGAGCAGCTTTCTTTGCTGCGGGTTTCTTAGCTGCGGCTTTCTTGATCGTTGCCATCATTTTCTCCTTCAGGTTTTCAGATGAGAGTCAGTTCAAACTACACCCTTCGTCAAAACCCGCTTCCCGCGGACGCTTCTCAGGGCGCGCGCTACGAAGCGGGCTATTCATCGGCGTACGCAGGTGCTGCGCGCTTACGCTAATGAATGCGGTAAGGCGCGCCGTGCCCTTGGGCACCGCGCGCCAGATCTGGTCGGCGCTGGATCTCAGCGCCGGCAATTGCTTGATCGGGCCGCTGGCGGCGACGCCAGCGGCTTTTTCCGGGGGGAAGTTTGCCCATCCCACTGAAGGGTTCGCAAAGTGCCAGCCATGTTTGTGGGCCGCGAAGGCACGCGACGCACCGGGCACAATTTGCATCAGGCGGTTCTGCTCCTAACTAAATTGCCGCGGCCGAAGCCTGCCGGCATCCCCAAAATGAATGCATCTGCGACACGAACCCGGATCACTCCCAGGTCAGCGCGCCGCCAGTCTGATATTCGATCACTCGCGTCTCGAAGAAGTTGCGTTCCTTCTTCAGGTCGATCATCTCGCTCATCCACGGGAACGGGTTTTCCTCGTTCGGGTACAGCGGATCGAGACCGATCTGCTGGCAACGGCGGTTGCAGATGAAGCGCAGATAGCTCTTGAACATCGACGCATTGAGGCCGAGCACCCCGCGCGGCATCGTATCTTCTGCGTAACGATATTCAAGTTCGACCGCTTGCTGGAAGATCTCGCGGATTTCCGCGCGGAACTCAGCCGTCCAGAGTTGCGGGTTTTCGAGTTTGATCTGGTTGATCAGGTCGATGCCGAAGTTGCAGTGCATCGACTCGTCGCGCAGGATGTACTGGTACTGTTCCGCCGCGCCGGTCATCTTGTTCTGACGACCCAGCGCCAGGATTTGCGTAAAGCCGACGTAGAAGAACAGGCCTTCCATCACACAGGCGAACACGATCAGCGAGCGCAGCAGGGTCTGGTCTGCCTCGAGCGTGCCGGTCTTGAAGGCCGGGTCGGTCAGCACGTGGATGTACGGAATCAGGAATTCGTCTTTCGCGCGGATCGAGGGGACCTCGTGATACGCGTTGAAGATTTCGCCTTCGTCGAGGCCCAGGGATTCGACGATGTACTGGTAAGCGTGCGTGTGAATCGCCTCTTCGAACGCCTGGCGCAGCAGGAACTGGCGGCATTCGGGCGCCGTAATGTGGCGGTAGGTGCCCAGCACGATATTGTTGGCGGCGAGGGAATCGGCCGTCACGAAGAAGCCCAGGTTGCGCTTGACGATGCGGCGCTCGTCTTCGGTCAGACCGTTCGGGTCTTTCCAGAGGGCGATGTCGCGCGACATGTTCACTTCTTGCGGCATCCAGTGGTTGGCGCAGCCAGCCAGATACTTTTCCCAGGCCCACTTGTATTTGAACGGCACCAACTGATTGACGTCGGTCTGGCCGTTGATGATGCGCTTGTCGGCGACATTGACTCGCGCTTCCGAAACGGCAGCCGTTCCAGCTGCCGCGTTGGTCACATGAGCGACGGGAGCGACAGCGATGTCGTTCGCGAAGATGTCTTGAGCCGAGGGAGCATGAGGAGCGGAACGCGTTCCGACTTGCGAACCGACAGCCGATCCCGCAGCGTTGCGCAACACATTCTGTTGCGTAGCGCTCGAGGGAGTTACGGCAGTGATCTCGTCATCCCAGTTGAGCATAAATGTCACCATCAATTTAGAACGGTTTGTACCATCTTTTCACGAGCGATAAAAGAGTTCGCTGATGAAAAATCCTGTTTTCGATTCGCGTTGCTACGTTCATACAACACTTTGTTCAACAGACTGTGTGTATCGCCTCATGTGAAGCGTGTTGAACGCGTGTCGTCGAGGTGCTTCGCGAGCTCGAAGAGCAACGTGTCGAAGCGACGTTTCGCTGCTCTATCTATCTGTATTGCGGAGCGTGCTTGCAGCGTTTTGCGATTGCTTCCTGCTGTCTCGCCGACGCGGCGGTTGCCTCGTGCTTGCCTGCTCGTCCGTGCTGGCGAGGTGAAGTTCAATGCAAGGTCGAGCGATGCATCGGGCCGGCTGTGTCGACCGACCATCGACCGGAGCGTTTGCTGAGCGCTTCATGTCGAGCGCTTCGTCTGTGGTGCCGATTGCTGACTGCGTCATCTACTACGCGCTTACTGCTTGTCTGTCGCTTCACGGCTTCGGTTGCTTGCCGTGCTTCGCTGCTTTTCGACGAGCGGCGCAACGTCGATTTCGTTTCGCCGCGCCGCTCATCCACTTCGCTTGTGCATCACTTCTGTCAGGCTGGCGATCGCTGCATGCGGGTCTTTACCTACCGCCCTCAGTCAGGCAGCGATCCTGCCGCCTGCTTCGTGCTTGCCTAACGATCGCCACGCGTCTTACTGGCAAGCCTCGCACTCGTCGAAACCAGGATCGCCCGGGCGCATCATGCACACCGGCCCGTCCGCTTCCGGCGCTGCTTCGACCGCAACAGCGGGCGCTGCCGCCGCTACCTGGATGCCGCCCGATGCTGCACCGCCGCTCACGCCGAAGCCGCCGGCCGCGCCACCGCCGACACCACCGGCACCGCCCGACCCTTCGCCACCACCCGAGCTCACCGCGTTCAGCGCGCCGTGCGCCACCGTCGACTTCTCGACGTGAGTCGCTGCCATCGTGCGGAGGTAGTACGTCGTCTTCAGGCCGCGCACCCATGCGAGCTTGTAGATCTCGTCGAGCTTCTTGCCCGACGCGCCGCCCATATAGATGTTCAGCGACTGCGCCTGGTCGATCCACTTCTGACGACGCGACGCCGCCTCGACCAGCCACTTCGGATCGACTTCGAACGCGGTCGCGTAGATCGCGCGCAGGTCGGCCGGGATGCGGTCGATGCGCGACAGCGTGCCGTCGAAGTACTTCAGGTCGGCGACCATCACTTCGTCCCACAGACCGCGTTCCTTCAGGTCGCGCACCAGGTAGTCGTTGACCACCGTGAACTCGCCCGACAGATTCGACTTCACATACAGATTCTGGAACGTCGGTTCGATACAGGCCGACACGCCGATGATGTTCGAGATCGTCGCCGTCGGCGCGATCGCGATGCAGTTCGAGTTGCGCATGCCGTAGGTGGCGATGCGCGAACGCAGTTCGGTCCAGTCCATCGATTCGCTCGAATCGACTTCGACATACCCGCCGCGCGCTTCGGCCAGCAGCTTCACCGAGTCTTGCGGGAGGATGCCGCGATCCCACAGCGAGCCGCGGTAGCTGGAGTAACGGCCGCGCTCCTGCGCCAGTTCGGTCGACGCGTAGTAAGCGTAGTAGCAAACCGCTTCCATCGACGTATCGGCGAACGCGACCGCCTCTTGCGACGCGTACGGCGTGCGCAGCAGGTGCAGGCAGTCCTGGAAGCCCATGATGCCCATGCCGACCGGGCGGTGCTTCAGGTTCGAGTTACGCGCCTTGGCCACCGCGTAGTAATTGATGTCGATCACGTTGTCGAGCATGCGCATCGCGACGCTGACGGTGCGCTTGAGCTTGTCGTGGTCGAGCACCAGGGTGCCGTCGGCCTGTTCCTTCAGGTGAGCGACGAGGTTCACCGAGCCCAGGTTGCAGACGGCGATTTCGGTGTCGCTGGTGTTCAGCGTGATTTCCGTGCACAGGTTCGACGAGTGGACGACGCCGACGTGCTGTTGCGGCGAGCGCACATTGCACGGATCCTTGAACGTGATCCACGGGTGGCCGGTTTCGAACAGCATGCCCAGCATCTTGCGCCACAGTTGCGCCGCCGGAACCTTCTTGAACAGCTTGATCTCGCCGCGCGCGACCTTGTCCTCGTAAGCCGTGTAAGCCGTTTCGAACTCAGCACCGAACTTGTCGTGCAGGTCCGGGCAGGTGGACGGCGAGAACAGCGTCCAGTCGCCGCCTTCGTGCACGCGCTTCATGAACAGGTCGGGAATCCAGTTCGCCGTGTTCATGTCATGGGTGCGGCGACGGTCGTCGCCCGTGTTCTTGCGCAGCTCGAGGAATTCCTCGATGTCCAGGTGCCACGTTTCCAGGTACGCGCAGACCGCGCCCTTGCGCTTGCCGCCCTGGTTGACCGCCACCGCCGTGTCGTTGACGACCTTCAGGAACGGCACGACGCCTTGCGACTTGCCGTTGGTGCCCTTGATGTGCGAGCCGAGCGCACGCACGCGCGTCCAGTCGTTGCCCAGACCGCCGGCGAACTTCGACAGCAGCGCGTTTTCCTTCAGCGCTTCGTAGATGCCGTCGAGGTCGTCGTCGACCGTGGTCAGGTAGCACGACGACAGTTGCGAGCGGCGGGTGCCCGAGTTGAACAGCGTGGGCGTGGACGACATGAAGTCGAAGCTCGACAGCACGTTGTAAAACTCGATCGCGCGCGCTTCGCGGTCGATCTCGTTCAGCGACAGACCCATCGCGACACGCATAAAGAATGCCTGCGGCATTTCGATGCGCACGCCGTCGTGATGCAGGAAGTAGCGGTCGTACAGTGTTTGCAGGCCGAGGTAGCCGAATTGCAGGTCGCGGTTGTTGTCGAGCGCGGCGCCGAGGCGCTTCAGGTCGAACTGCAGCAGCTTGTCGTCGAGCAGCTCGGCTTGCACGCCGCGCTTGATGAATTGCGGGAAGTACTCGGCGTAGCGCTCGCCCATTTCCGTTTGCGTGACTTCCTCTTCGAGGATCTCGCGGCGGATCGTGTGCAGCAGGATGCGGGCGGTGACCTGGCTATAAGCCGGGTCTTTTTCGATCATCGTGCGGGCAGCCAGGATCGCCGAGTCGTAGACCTGGGTCATCGGCACGCCGTCGTACAGATTTTTGACCGTTTCCGCGATGATCGGATCGGCGCTCACGGCGTCGCCCAGGTTCGAGCAAGCCAGTTCGATGATGCCGCGCAGCGCAGCCAGATCGAGCGGGCGCGTCACGCCGTTGTCCGTGACGTTCAGACCCGGCGCGCTGGCGGCGACCTGCTCGTCATGACCGCGGGCTTGCGTGCGCTTCTCGCGATACAGCACGTACGCACGCGCGACGTTGTGCTCGCCGCCGCGCATCAGCGCGAGTTCGACCTGATCCTGGATGTCTTCAATATGGAACGTGCCGCCGTTCGGACGGCTGCGCACAAGTGCGCGCACCACGTTCTGCGTAAGTTGCTCGACCAGTTCGCGCACGCGCGCCGACGCCGCGCCTTGACCACCGTTGACGGCCAGAAATGCCTTCGTCACGGCAATGGCGATTTTCGACGGCTCGAACGACACCACGCTGCCGTTACGACGGATCACCTTGTAGTCGGCGTAGGTCACTTGCGGCGCGAGCGCTTGTGCGCCTTGTGCCTGGCCAAAGGCCTGGCCAGTCGGTGAGCCCTCGTACCGGGTCGTCACGTTGTCGGTGGTTTGCATGTGCAAAGCTCCTGGTCCTGGAAATGTTGCGGGAAGATCCGCGGATTAAAACGAACGCTGCGCCGCCGCGTGCGCATGCGATGGGGTGCAGGAAAAAGGCCGGCTGAGCCGGGTGGCGGGATGCGACAGCGATGAAGCCTGATTCGAATTGGTAACGGTCTTCATCACGTGTGTCGCGATCACTTGCTGGCCTTTTTCTGAATGTTTCTGGACGCTGCCGGTTCTCTCGACCCGCCACGCCGCAGGAATTTTTCGCTGCCTGGAATGCTTGCGGCGCCGTACTCGGAGAGCGGGGCGCCGCGGACTTATGCACTCAGTTATGCACAGAGTTATACACACCAGACACAAGATCTAGTGCGAAACTGAATTTCTGGCACCAAGTATAGTGTAGTTTCAGGACAGGTCAAATCGTTTTATTTGCTTTCGGAGGCTTGACTTTTGGATGGCGCGACGCGCAGCCGACTCCCCGGAGAACAAGGCAGCGCCTTGTTCTCCACGCATCGCGTGAACGCGCGCGAAGGTCGTTACGGCGTTTTGGAAAACTTGAGATAGGGGAAGTACCGATCCGCCAACGCGGTGTCGCGCTGCAGACGCTGCCACTCGAAATAGGGCCCTGGATCGGTCTTGCGGCCGGGGGCAATGTCCGAGTGACCGGCGAGCCCTTCGACCGGATAGCGAGCCTTGAGCGCCGTCACAAGCGCCCCGAGCGTGCAGTATTGCGCTGCTTCGAAAGCAGTCGTGTCACTGCCCTCCAGCTCGATGCCAATCGAGAAATCGTTGCAGCGCTCGCGGCCGAAAAAATTCGACGGGCCGGCGTGCCATGCCCGTTCGTTGCAGGACACAAATTGCTCGAGCGCGCCGTCGCGATGAATCACGAAATGCGCCGACACCCGCACGCCGCGCAGATGCGAGTCGTAGTACGGGTGAGCGTCGCAGTCGAGTGTGTTCAGGAACAGGTCGGCGATCGCCGTGCCGCCGAACTCATTGGGCGGCAGGCTGATGTTGTGGACGACGATCAGCGTCGGCACGGCCCCTTCGGGCCTCGCTTCGAAATTCGGCGAGGGCAGTTTGCGTGCGGCGGCGACCCAACCGTCGGCATCGACGGTGAACGCGACGCTCATCGAGCGTCGCGGCCCGTGGGACGCGCGCCGTGACGCTGCGCGTGCGCGGCGCTGCAGAACGGCTGCCCGCCCACCACCACGGAGTCGCTCTTGGGCGCGTGCACGCCGCACTCGGCGCAGCGGATCATCGGCTCGGCGAGCTGCGGCTGCGCTTGCCGCGCATTGGGCCCACGCGCGCGGCCATTCGGCCCGCTCTGGCCTCTTGCACCGTTGGCACCGCCGGCGCCCGCCGCGCCATTGGCGCCTGCGCCGGTGCGTTGCGACGCTTGCGCGTCATGACGACGCAGCGCCTTGACCAGCCACTGGCCAACGATAAACAACAGGATCAGCAGAAAAATTTGTCGCATGGCAGGACACTCACACTACAGCACGGTGCAACAGCACCTCGAATACAAAACGGCTGCCTACGTACGCCAGCAACAACGCGACGAACGACGCCAGCACCCAGCGCAATGCCGCGCGGCCGCGCCAGCCGGAAACCTTGCGCGCAGTCAGCAGCGCGCCGAACATCACCCAGGAAAGAATCGCGAAGACCGTCTTGTGATCGAGCCGCAAGGCACGGTCGACCAGCTGCTCGCTGAACAGGATGCCCGACACCAGCGTCAGCGTGAGCAGCACGAAGCCGGCGCCGATCAAACGGAACAGCAGCTTTTCAAGAGTCAGCAGCGGCGGCAAGGTATCGAGCCAGCTCGACAGCCAGCCGTTGCCCGCCGCAGCCGCATTGCGTTGCGACATGCCGCCGCGCATGGCATGCAGACGCCGCTCGACCAGCAGCATCAGAATCGCGTGCAGCGCTGCGATCGCGAACAAACCGTACGCGATATTGGCGATCAGGAAGTGCAGCTTGAACATCGGCGCCGCCGAATACGGCAGCACGCGCACGCCATTGAACGCCAGTGGCAATAAGGAGGCGACGCAAGCGAGCGGCAACACCAGCAGGCGCAGGCCGTCGAGCGGAAAGAAAAAGCTCTCGATCCAGTAAATGCCGGCGCCGAGCCAGAACATCGCCGACAGCGCGAACGCGAAGCCGAACACCATCGCGTTTTGGGGAAAGATGGTGGTGTGCAGCAGCGCGCCGTGGGCGAGCAGCGCGACAAACAGCAGCGCGCGGCCCGAGGTGCTCATGCCCGAGGCCGCCGATGAGGTCAATGCGCCCGCAGCGACGGGCACCGGCGGCACGCTCTCGAGCATGGGGCGCAACGCGGCGTGCCGGTGCGAGCGCCATCCGACCACGGCGAGACCGCCGTAGAGGAGCGCAGTGAGGGCATACAGTACAATATCCATATTCGAAGTTTACACTAGGCCCCTGCTCCGCGACGTCTCCCGCATCGCGCCCCGCTCCGGCCGCACAGTTCATCGCTCCCCATGCTCGATAATCTGACTCAACGGATGGCGCGCGTCGTCAAGACGCTGCGCGGCGAAGCCCGGCTCACCGAGGCGAACACCCAGGAAATGCTGCGCGAGGTGCGTCTCGCGCTCCTCGAGGCGGACGTGGCGCTGCCGGTCGTGCGCGAGTTCATCGCCAAGGTAAAGGAAAAAGCGCTCGGCGAGGAGGTGATCAGCAGCCTGTCGCCGGGTCAGGCGCTGGTCGGCGTGGTGCAGCGCGAGCTGACCGCGATCATTGGCGGCGACTATGAAGGCAAGGCGGTCGAACTGAATCTCGCCGTCACGCCGCCGGCCGTCATCCTGATGGCGGGCCTGCAAGGCGCCGGCAAAACGACCACGGTCGGCAAGCTCGCCAAGCTCCTGCGCGAGAAGTACAAGAAGAAGGTTCTCACCGTGTCGTGCGACGTCTACCGCCCGGCTGCTATCGCGCAGTTGAAGACGGTGACCGAGCAGGTCGGCGCGGACTTCTTCCCGTCGGAACCGGATCAGAAGCCGGTGGATATCGCGATCGCCGCGGTGGATTGGGCCAAGCGCCACTACCACGACGTGCTGCTGGTCGACACGGCCGGCCGTCTGGGTATCGACGAAGCGATGATGCAGGAGATCGCCGCGCTGCACAGCACGCTGAAACCGGCGGAAACGCTGTTCGTCGTCGACGCGATGCTCGGCCAGGATGCGGTCAACACCGCGAAGGCCTTTAGCGACGCATTGCCGCTCACCGGCGTCGTCCTCACCAAGCTCGACGGCGACTCCCGCGGTGGTGCCGCGCTCTCCGTGCGTCACGTGACGGGCAAGCCGATCAAGTTTGTCGGCGTCGCCGAGAAGCTCGACGGCCTCGAAGTTTTCTATCCGGATCGAATGGCGAACCGGATTCTCGGCATGGGCGACATTCTCGCCCTCGTCGAAGAAGCGCAACGCGGCGTGGATGTCCAGGCCGCGCAGAAGCTCGCCGACAAGGTCAAGAAAGGCGGCGACTTCGACCTCAACGATTTCCGCGCGCAACTCACGCAGATGAAGAGCATGGGCGGCCTGTCGTCGCTGATGGACAAGCTGCCCGCGCAGTTCCAGCAGGCAGCGGCCGGCGCCAATATGGGCATGGCCGAATCGCAGATGCGCCGCATGGAAGGCATCATCAATTCGATGACGCCGTTGGAGCGCGCCAAGCCCGAGCTGATCAAGGCCACCCGCAAACGCCGCATTGCCGCCGGCGCGGGCGTGCAGGTGCAGGAAGTCAACCGCATGCTCAATCAGTACGACCAGATGCGCACGATGATGAAAAAGCTGAAGGGCGGCAATCTGCAAAAGATGATGCGCGGCATGAAGGGCATGATGCCCGGCATGCGCTAAGCTTTAGCAAGACGGCGGCGCGCGTGCTTCCGTGCACGGACAACGGCACGCGCGGCTGACTCCGGATTTGTGCGGGTTTATTCTGTACCGCACACCGCCGTTCTCACCCACACTATGTATACAGTTACCGCCCGTCAGACGTCATGAACCGCGAAGAAGCTCTCCACATTTTTAGCCACTCCGAAGAAATCGTTTCGGCCGACGACGTCAACGCGTCGATCAGCGGCATGGCGGCCGCCATCCGCGATGAGATGAGCGAAGACTTCCCGCTCGTGCTGTCGGTGATGGGCGGCGCGGCAGTGTTCACCGGCATGTTGTTGCCGCACCTCGATTTCCCGCTCGAGTTCGACTACATCCACCTGACCCGCTACCGCAACACCACCAAGGGTGGCAACGAGATGCAATGGCGCGTGGCGCCGGCTGAGTCGGTGAAGGATCGCGTCGTGCTGGTGCTCGACGACATCCTCGACGAAGGCGAGACCATGGCCGCGATCCGCGACCGCATCCTCGCAATGGGCGCGAAGCGCTTCCTGAGCGCGGTGCTGTGCGAGAAGATCATTCCGAAGGTCAAGCCGCTGCGCCCGGATTACTGCGGTTTCGAAGTGCCGGACCGCTACGTGTTCGGTTGCGGGATGGACGCCAAAGGCTACTGGCGCAACCTGCCGACCATTCGGGCGCTGACCGACGGCGCTTAAGGCCGGGTTGTTTTGGCGGCGCCTTTTTACGGCGCGCATCGGCGTAAAAAAAGCGGCTTGCGGGCCGCTTTTTGTTTGCCGGGCTGGTGATGGCGATACCACTGCTGCGCCGGCGTGCCGAACTCCGCACTGGAGCTTGCTCAAAGTTGATGCACAAAAGAGCGAATACCGCCGAGCATCATTTCAACCGAGATCGCCACCAGCACCAATCCCATCAGCCGTTCGAAGGCCATCATCGCGCGCTCGCCGAGCCACGCCTGAATCCGCTCCGCCAGCATCAGCACGATCGCGCAGACGATCATCGTGACAGTCAGCGCGCCGATCCACTCGAACATCTTGCCGGGCGCCTGCGACGTCAGCAGCATCACCGTTGCGAGCGCCGACGGGCCTGCCAATGCCGGAATGGCCAACGGGACGATCAGCGGCTCGCCGCCGCGCGTGTCGTTGCCGAACGGCCCGTCCGGATGCGGAAACACCATCCTGAGCGCGATCAGAAACAGCACGATCCCGCCGCCGATACGCAATGACTGGTCGGTCAGACTCATCATGCGCAGAAAACCGTCGCCGACCACCATGAAGATCAGCAGGATCGCAAAGGCGATCGCCACTTCACGCAGGATGACGATCGTGCGCCGCTTCGGCGACACGCCCCGCAGGCAACTGATAAAGAGCGGAATGTTGCCGAGCGGGTCTGTGATCAGAATCAGCAGGATCGTCGCGGACAGGAAGGTGTACTCCACCGTCCGCTCCGCTTAGCGGGCCAACGCGGCGCGAACCTTGCCGATCACCGTTTGGGCGGCGTCTTCGACCGGCAGCAGCGTTGCTTCGGCATCGCGGCGGCCTTGATACTCGAGCTTGCCGTCCTTCAGGCCACGATCGCCGATCACCAGACGATGCGGCACGCCGATAAGCTCCCAGTCGGCAAACATCACGCCCGGGCGCTCGCCGCGATCGTCAAGGATCACGTCGACACCCGCTTCGACCAACTCCGCGTACAGCTTGTCGGCCTGCTCACGCACGGCTTCGCTGCGGTCGTAACCCATCGGGCACAGCACGACCTCGAACGGCGCGATCGACTCCGGCCAGATGATGCCCTTGTCGTCGAAGTTCTGTTCGATCGCCGCGCCCAGAATACGTGTGATGCCGATACCGTAGCAGCCCATTTCCATCGGCTGCGGCTTGCCGGTTTCGTCGAGACAGGTCGCGTTCATCGCTTCCGAATACTTCGTGCCGAGCTGGAACACGTGGCCGACTTCAATGCCGCGGCAGATGTCGATCAGGCCCTTGCCGTCCGGCGACGGATCGCCCTTCTTCACATTGCGGATATCGGCGACGACCGGCTCCGGCAGATCGCGGCCCCAGTTCACACCAGTGGTGTGGTAATCCACTTCGTTCGTGCCCACCACGAAGTCGCTCATGTTCGCGACCGTGCGATCCGCGACGACCTTGATCGGCTTCTTCGTGTTGATCGGACCGAGGTAACCAGGCGGCGTGCCGAAGGTCTCGATGATCTCGGCTTCGGTCGCCATGCGGAAGTCCGCCAGACCCGGCAGCTTGCTTGCCTTGATCTCGTTCAGATCGTGATCGCCGCGCAGCATCAGCAACCAGATGGTCGGCTCGGCGCCTTCGTTTTCCGTGGCGAGAATGATCGACTTGATCGTGCGCTCGAGCGGAATGTTCAGCAGCTCGGCCACGGCCTCGCACTTCGCTTTACCCGGCGTTGCCGTCTTCTTCATCTCTTCGGTCGGTGCCGCGCGCTCCTTGTAAAGCGGCAGCGCTTCGGCCGCTTCGACATTCGCGGCGAAATCCGAGGTCGGGCAATAGGCGATCGCGTCTTCGCCGGTCTCGGCGATCACGTGGAACTCATGCGAGCCGCTGCCGCCGATCGAACCGTTGTCCGCTGCCACGGCGCGGAAATCCAGACCGAGGCGCGTGAAGACACGCACGTACGCCTCGTACATCTTGCGATACGACTCGCGCAGACCTTCCGCGTCCTTGTCGAACGAGTACGCGTCTTTCATGATGAACTCGCGGCCGCGCATCACGCCGAAGCGCGGACGGATTTCGTCGCGGAACTTCGTCTGGATCTGATAGAAATTCACCGGCAACTGGCGATAGCTCTTGATCTGGCCACGCGCGATATCCGTCACCACTTCTTCATGGGTCGGTCCGAGCACAAAATCGGATTGCTTGCGATCCTTGAAGCGCAGCAGCTCGGGGCCGTACTTTTCCCAGCGGCCCGATTCCTGCCACAGTTCGGCCGGCTGTACCGACGGCATCAACAGTTCGATCGCGCCTGCCCGGTTCATTTCTTCGCGCACGATGGCTTCCACCTTGCGGATCGAACGCAGCCCGACCGGCAGGTAGTTATAGATGCCACCGGCGACGCGGCGGATCATGCCGGCGCGCACCATGAGCTTGTGGCTGACGATCTCGGCGTCGGCGGGCGCTTCTTTCAGCGTGCCGATAAAGAAACGGGAAGCTTTCATTCAGATTTTCCAAAAGCGGCGGCTCCGGAGGGACCGCCCGAAAGGTGAAAACGGTGGGGAAACCGACACAGACCCGGCCTCGCGCCGGCACGAACTCGCCGCATATCCGGCCAAAGTCTGGCCAAAAATCCAGCTCGGACCTGGCAAACAGCCTGCGCATACCAGGCAAAACCCCGGCAAAACCGCCCCGATCGCGGCGCCGAAGCCACCGCGCAAAGCCTTTGCAGCAAGGGATAAGGCACGGAAAGACTGACAGGCTACCGCAAACGCGGGCCTTTTGCGGCGAATCGTTCCAATCTGGTGCGAATCGGTGCGTCGGGTCCGTTATCTGTTTATAATCAAAGCAATTTTAAAGGATTCGAAGGTGGTTGTATGCTGGATCGTGAAGGCTTTCGCCCGAACGTCGGCATCATCCTCTTGAACGCGCACAACGAGGTGTTTTGGGGCAAACGGCTCCGTGAACATTCCTGGCAGTTTCCGCAAGGGGGCATCAAGTACGGAGAGACCCCCGTGCAAGCGATGTATCGGGAGTTACACGAAGAGACCGGGCTGCTCCCTGAGCACGTCAAGGTGATTGGTCGCACGCGCGACTGGTTGCGTTACGAGGTGCCTGACAAGTTCATCAAGCGCGAAGTACGCGGTCATTACCGCGGCCAGAAACAAATCTGGTTTTTGCTCCGGATGGTTGGACGCGATTGCGACATATGCTTGCGCGCCACCGACCACCCTGAGTTCGATGCGTGGCGCTGGAACGAGTACTGGGTGCCGCTCGACTGTGTGATCGAGTTCAAGCGGGATGTATATCAGTTGGCGCTGACGGAGCTATCCCGTTTCATGCGCCGGGCTGCGCCGCGTGCGGAAAAACCTGGCGGGCACCATGGGCCGCGTTATCCCCGGATAGCGTCGTCGATGGAAAGTCCGCCGGATTCGACAATGATGACGGTCACCGCCTCGGTGACCACCCTCAGCATCGAAACGTCAATTCACACGACGATCGCGTCTGATTGCGGTCCGGAGTCCGGGTCGGTTGCCGAAGTTGGCTCCGCGCCGGAACCCGAAGACGAATCGGAGCGCGAAACCGCCAGCTCGCTGTTCCGCCCTGGCGTGCGCAATTAACAATCCTGTGCGGCTGTCCATGCCGCCTCTGCGGGTGCGGCTCAATGAGCCGCACCCGTATTTCGAGGAAACCATATTGAAAGCATTTGCTCTCGTCGTGGCGTGCGTCGCCACCGGCGCCCTGCTGGCTGGATGTTCGAGCGCCGGCAAACCCACCAACAAAGACGACAGCGCGTTTGCCTACCTGCTGGACCGGCCGAGCAACTGGGTAGAGAACAAGGTGGACACCTTGCCGCCGCTGCCCCAAGACTCGAATCTTCTGCCCTTCGACGTTTCCGGCAACACGCCGCTGCAGTTCGCGATCGATAAAAATTCGCTTAGCGTCGGCACCGACGGCGTGGTGCGCTACACCGTCGTCGTCACGAGTCCAAGCGGCGCGCGCAATGTGAACTACGAAGGGATTCGCTGCGACACATACGAGTGGCGCCAGTACGCGGGGCTGAACGCCGATCACGACGGCTGGGATCAAACCGTCGCCAACGACTTCAGACGCATCGAGAACGGCGCGCTGAACGCCTATCAGGCATCGCTGTATCAGGACTATCTGTGCGCGAACAAAATACCCACGGGCAACGCAAAGCAGATTGTCGAGAACATCCGCTACAAGCGCACGCAGACCTCGCTGATTCACTAACGCAGTTTTCGCGAGCGGACTTCCTCGAAAGTGGAAGCCGCCGCGAGCGTGAAAAAGCCGTTCCAGCTCACGCTGGAACGGCTTTTTTCTGTCGCGCGAATCTTGCTCGGGAGTCAGACCAGCACAAGATTGTCGCGATGAATCACCTCAGGCTCGAGCATATAACCGAGCACCGATTCAATGTCGCCGCTCGGACGCCGCTGGATCAGCTTGGTCTCCGCGCTGCTGTAGTTCGTCAGGCCCCGCGCGACTTCACGCCCTGCCGCGCTCAGGCATGCGATCACTTCGCCACGCGCAAACGCGCCCTGCACGCCGACGATACCGATCGGCAGCAAGCTCTTGCCGCCTTCGGTCAGCTTTTCGACTGCGCCATCGTCGATCACCACGTGGCCGCGCACCTGCAGGTGATCGGCCATCCATTGCTTGCGCGCGGCCATGCGTGCCGTGCGCGCGATCAACTGCGTGCCGATCGCCTCGCCCGAAGCCAGCCGGGACAACACATCTGCTTCACGCCCGCTCGCGATCACCGTATTGGCGCCGCTGTGCGCCGCGCGTTTAGCGGCAAGAATCTTGGTCAGCATGCCGCCGCGGCCCAGGCTCGAACCCGCGCCGCCCGCCATGGCTTCGAGTTCCGGCGCACCGGCGTCGGCCTGCTGGACGAGCGTTGCGTTTGGATCCTTGCGCGGGTCGGCAGTGAAAAGCCCCTGCTGATCCGTGAGGATAATGAGCGCATCGCCTTCGATCAGATTGGCGACCAAGGCGCCTAGCGTATCGTTGTCGCCGAACTTGATTTCGTCGGTGACGACCGTGTCGTTCTCGTTGATGATCGGCACGACGCCCAGCCGCAGCAGCGTCAGTAACGTGGACCGCGCGTTCAGATAGCGCTCGCGGTCGGCCAGGTCGGCGTGAGTCAGCAGAATCTGTGCGGTCTGGATCGAATGTTCGGCAAAACGGCTTTCGTAGACTTGTGCGAGACCCATTTGACCGACAGCCGCGGCCGCCTGCAATTCGTCGATTTCGCGTGGCCGCTTAGTCCAGCCGAGCCGCTGCATCCCTTCGGCAATGGCGCCTGAACTGACCAGCACCACTTCCTTGCCTTGCGCGCGCAGAGCGGCAATCTGCGCGGCCCAGCGGCCGATCGCAGCATGATCGAGGCCGCGCCCGTCATTCGTGACGAGGCTCGAGCCGACTTTCACTACCAATCGCCGTGAATCTGCGATAACGGAACGCATTGTGCGCGGTCTCCCAAGATGACGCGTCATGCATGCCGGCAGCCCTTGCAGGCGCCGGCGCTCAGGCTTGTTATTGCTGCGGGTCGACGCGCGAGTCGTCCGCCGCTTCCGGCTTTTCGCGGAAGCGCACGTCGGCAGCGAGATCTTCGGCTTCAGCCGCGCGCTGCGCGTCCGAATGGGCGGCGATGTGGTCATACACCGCGTAGCAAAGACTCTCGCAACCCTGGCCGGTCAGCGCCGAGATTTCGAACACCGGGCCGTCCCAGCCGAAGCCTTCGAGGAAGGCCGACACCCGCGCTTCGCGCTCGTCCTCCGGCACCATGTCGAGCTTATTGAGCACCAGCCAGCGCGGCTTCTCATAAAGCAGCTCGTCGTATTTGCGCAACTCGTTGACGATCGCCTTGGCTTCCGCGACCGGATCGACCGTCTCGTCGAACGGTGCGAGGTCGACGATATGCAGCAGCAAGCCCGTGCGCTGCAAGTGGCGCAGGAACTGGTGCCCCAGGCCGGCGCCTTCCGCCGCGCCTTCAATCAAACCGGGAATGTCGGCGATCACGAAGCTGCGGCTCGGACCGACGCGCACCACGCCGAGATTCGGCGCGAGCGTCGTGAACGGATAGTCCGCGATCTTCGGCCGCGCGTTCGACACCGACGAGATAAAAGTCGACTTGCCGGCATTCGGCATGCCGAGCAGACCGACATCGGCCAGCACTTTCAATTCGAGGCGTACCATGCGGCGCTCGCCAGGCTTGCCGTCGGTTTTCTGACGCGGCGCGCGGTTCGTACTGGATTTGAAATGCAGGTTACCGAGACCGCCCGCGCCGCCTTGCGCGATCTGCACGCTCTGGTTGTGCTCGGTCAAGTCGGCGATCAGCTCGCCGGTTTCCATGTCGGTGATGGTCGTGCCGACCGGCATGCGCAGCGTGATATCGTCGCCGCCCTTGCCGTAGCAGTCCGCGCCGCGGCCGTTTTCGCCGTTGCGCGCCAAAT
Source organism: Paraburkholderia caffeinilytica (assembly GCF_003368325.1). NCBI lineage: Bacteria > Pseudomonadati > Pseudomonadota > Betaproteobacteria > Burkholderiales > Burkholderiaceae > Paraburkholderia > Paraburkholderia caffeinilytica. The sequence continues at coordinate 1,618,837 of NZ_CP031467.1, forward strand.
GTTTTTTCGCGTAGCGGTAGTCGATCAGCGTGTTGATGTTGCGGTCTGCAACCGCGATCACGCTGCCGCCCCGGCCGCCATCGCCGCCGTCCGGGCCGCCGAACGGAACGAATTTCTCGCGGCGCATCGACGCGCTGCCATCCCCTCCGTCGCCGGCGATGACTTCAATCCTCGCTTCGTCAATGAACTTCATGCGTAACTCCGTCCCGTGGTGTACTGCTAGATGGTGCTGCTGGGTTGATGCTTTCAGATGCTGCTATTTTGCCGCGCCCGCCTTGTGGTGAGCAATCAGCCGATCGGCTAACCATGCCGACATGGCCATTCGGTCTGCCAGTTCTTCCGGCAGAGAGCGCCGCAATAAAAAAAGCCCCGCGAACTTCGCGGGGCCTTTTTCCGGTCCTGAAGCCCGTGCCTGATTAAACTCAGACTGCTGCCGGGACGACGTTGACCACGTGCTTCTTCGCTGCGCCCTTCGTCGAGAAATTGACGTGGCCGTCCGTCAGCGCGAACAAGGTGTGATCCTTGCCGATACCGACGTTTTCGCCCGGGTGCATGCGCGTGCCGCGTTGGCGAACGATGATGCCGCCAGCGTTGATGGCCTGACCGCCGTAGACCTTGACGCCGAGACGCTTCGATTCAGAGTCGCGGCCGTTGCGGGATGATCCGCCTGCCTTTTTGTGTGCCATTTGATTTGCTCCTTAACCGGTGCGCTTACGCGTTGATCGCGTCGATGCGCAGTTCGGTATAGTTCTGGCGGTGGCCGCCATGCTTCTGGTAGTGCTTCCGGCGACGCATCTTGAAGATGGTCACTTTTGCGTGACGACCTTGCGACACGACGGTAGCCTTGACGGAAGCCCCACTGACCAGCGGCGTACCGAACTTAATCGATTCGCCTTCGCCCACTGCGAGAACCTGGTCGAGCGTGATTTCAGCGTCAATGTCTGCCGGTATCTGTTCTACTTTAAGTTTTTCGCCGACGGCAACTTTATACTGCTTGCCACCGGTTTTTATGACCGCGTACATTGAGAACCTCACTCTGTGTTCATTTTTCCCACGCACCGCGCGCGGAAACCCGTGATTATACATAGAGTTAGCTACTCGGTCAAAACTCATTGAGAGTTGCCGCGCGCACCGCCCGGCGCCTTGCCGTCCAGTGCCGGTACGCGGCCCTGCCGCTGCCTCCGTCGCGCCGTAGCGCAGCCTGCGACCCGGAACTATCGCGATTCGCCTTATAATTCGCGGCACTACCCAATTCAGCCATCATGTCGTCGACTGCCACCCCCTCCTCCAACGCCGCCAGCCTGCTCGCTCCGATCGCCGAAGACATGCAGCAGGTCAATCGCGTCATACGGCACCGTCTGGCGTCCGACGTGATGCTGATCAATCAGATCTCCGAGTACATCATCAGCGCCGGAGGCAAGCGGCTGCGGCCCGCGCTGCTGCTGCTGGTGGCGGGTGCGCTCGGTGAAACCACCGGGCATCGGCACGAACTGGCCGCGGTGGTGGAATTCATCCACACGGCCACGCTGCTGCACGACGACGTGGTCGACGAATCCGATCTGCGGCGCGGCCGCCAGACGGCCAATGCGCTGTTCGGCAACGCTGCGAGCGTGCTGGTGGGCGATTTCCTGTACTCGCGCTCGTTCCAGATGATGGTCGGCGTGGGCAAGATGCGCGTGATGGAAATCCTCTCGGAGGCGACCAACATCATCTCCGAGGGCGAAGTGCTGCAGTTGCTGAACATGCATGACGCCGACGTGGACGAAGCGCGCTACATGCAGGTGATCCGCTACAAAACCGCCAAATTGTTCGAAGCCGCGGCCCAACTCGGCGCCGTGCTGGCCGGTTCGGATGCGAAAACCGAAGCCGCCGCGGCGGAATTCGGCCGCCGCATCGGCACCGCGTTCCAGATCATGGACGATTGGCTCGACTACACGGGCACCGCTGAATCGATGGGCAAAAACGCCGGTGACGATCTGCGCGAAGGCAAACCCACGCTCCCGCTGATTTATCTGATCGAACGCGGCACGCCGGAGCAGTCGGCGCTCGCGCGGGAAGCCATCGAGCAAGGCGGTACGGACCGTTTTGACACGATTTTCGAAGCGATCACGCGTTCCGGCGCGCTGGACCACACACTCGAGTGCGCCAAGCAGGAAGCGCAGGCAGCCGCCGCAGCAATTTCTTCATTTCCCGATTCCATTTTCAAAGATAGCCTGCTAGAATTATGTTCTTACTCGACGGCAAGACAGTCTTGAACTAGACTGAAACACCGTAAGAGTCCAGCAGTACGAATCGGGGTGTAGCTTAGCCTGGTAGAGCGCTACGTTCGGGACGTAGAGGCCGGAGGTTCGAATCCTCTCACCCCGACCAGATTTGCCTTGTTAGTTCAAGGCTCGAAAAACCGCCCAGCTTGCTTGGCGGTTTTTTGTTTTGGGCCGCGTTTTTTCTGCGCATGGCCGATGCCTTGCCGTTGCGTACGATCTGCCTTAAACGTCTCAGACCATTCGCGCCGGCGGCTCGCCCAGCCCCCTCTGCTATATTCTCTCCATCCTCTCCCCTATTCTTCACTACGCGTGGAACAACTTCCCTTATGGGCGCAGATCGGCGCCGTCTTTCTGCTGCTTATCTGCTCCAGCTTCTTTTCGATTTCCGAAACGGCGATGATGGCGATCAACCGCCATCGCCTGAAACACCTTGCCAACCAGAATGCGCTCGGCGCAAAGACCACTCAGGGCCTTCTGGCGCACACCGACCAGCTGTTGAGCGTGGTCCTGATCGGCAACAACCTCTTCAACACGATCATTCCGGTGCTCACCACCTCGATCGCGCTGCATACGTTCGGCCGCAATAACATCGTGCTGTCCATCGCGACCGGCATCGTCGCGTTTCTGATCATCGTGTTCGCGGAGATCACGCCGAAAATTGTCGGTGCGACCTTCCCCGAAAAGATCGCGCTGCCGGCCAGCCTGCTGATCGCACCGATGATGCGCGTCGGCAAGCCGCTCGTCTGGTTCGTCAATCTGTTCGCAAATTCGATCTTGAGAGTGCTGCATATCAACACCAAGGGCGCGCACGATCAGCGGCTTTCCACCGAAGAGTTGCGCACCATTGTGCTCGAATCGGGCAGCTTCATGCCGACCAAGCACCGCAGCATTCTGCTGAACCTGTTCGACCTCGAAAACATTTCCGTCGACGACGTGATGATCCCGCGCCGCCGCATCGAGGCGCTCGACTTCGACGCGCCGTTCGAGCAGATCCTGCATCAACTGGAAACCTGCTATCACAACAAGCTGATCGTCTACCAGGGCGACATAGATCGCGTGCTCGGCGTGCTGCACGTGCGCAAGACGCTGGCAGCCCTGCACAATCAGGAACTGGAGCGCGAGACGCTGCGCGAATTGCTGGCCGAACCGTATTTCGTGCCGACCGGCACGCCGGTATTCCAGCAACTGCAGTACTTCCAGGAGAGCCGTCACCGCACGGCGCTGGTCGTCAATGAATACGGCGAATTGCAGGGACTGGTCACGCCGGAAGACATCATCGAAGAGCTGATCGGCGAATTCACCACCTCGATTCCGCGCGGCGCCAATTCGCGCGGCGGCTGGAGCGAGAAGGGCGAATGCATCGTGGCGGGCAGCATGCCGCTGCGCGAAATGAACCGCTGGCTACATCTCACCCTGCCGACCGACGGGCCGAAAACGCTCAACGGACTGATTCTCGAGATACTCGAAGACATTCCCGATGGCGATGTGTGCGTGCAGATCGGCGAGGTAAAACTCGAAGTGATGCGCAGCGACGACCAGGCGATTCGCACCGTCAAACTGTTCAAGCCACCCACTCGCGCAGGCGCGAAATCCGTCAAGGCTGCGCGCAGCTAAGCCCGGCACGCCGCAGCATCGCACATGGGCGCCGCGCGCGCCATTAGCCGATCGGCTGAATGGCGGTGCTGGCGGCCTTGCTGGATGATGAAGCCGTCGTGTTCTACAGGCGGTTCATCTCCGGTTTCCCATGCAAGATTCTTTTCAACGCGCGGCGTCGCTGCGGCCCATCGCCGTCGACAGCGAAAGCGCAGCCAAATCCAGGCACAACGCCTTTGCGGCCGACGCCAGTGCCAGCGCCAACCTCAACTCGAGCCTCACCGATTCCGACAACGCGCCGGCCGTACGCCTCCTGACTGACACGTTGCAGGAGGCAACCCGCCGCAATGCATCGGACCTGCACGTCGAACCGGCCGAGCATGGTTGGCGCATGCGTTTGCGCATCGACGGCGTACTGCATGAAATCCCTCAGCCCCCCGCGCATCTGCGCGACGCGTTCATCACACGTGTGAAAGTGCTGGCGCGCATGGATATCGCCGAGCGGCGCGTGCCGCAAGATGGCCGGCTGCGTATCGCCACGTCGCCCGGCCGCGTCGAAGACTATCGCGTCAACTCGCTGCCTACGCTGTTCGGCGAAAAGCTGGTGTTGCGCAGGCTCGACGCGTTGCCCACCGATCTTTCGCTCGACTCGCTCGGCCTCGACCCACAACAACGTGAAGCAGTCGATGCCGCAATCCGCGCGCCGCACGGCCTCGTGCTGGTCACCGGGCCCACCGGTAGCGGCAAGACGCTGTCGCTGTACTGTTTCCTGCACATGCTCAACGACGAGGCGCGCAATCTGTGCTCGGTGGAGGATCCGGCGGAAATTCAGTTGGCGGGTATCAATCAGGTCAGCGTGCGCGAAAAGGCTGGCCTGACATTCGCGGTGGCGCTGCGTGCATTTCTCCGTCAGGACCCCGATGTGATCATGGTCGGCGAGATCCGCGACGACGAAACCGCCGACGTCGCCGTGAAGGCAGCGCAAACCGGCCACCTCGTGCTGTCCACCTTGCATACGAACGACGCGCCCGCTGCCGTCGCGCGCCTGATCGACATCGGCGTCGAACCGTACAACCTGGCCGCCGCACTAAGGATGGTGACCGCGCAACGGCTGGTGCGGCGGCTCTGCCCGGCGTGCCGCGCCCCCGCGCCGCAATCGGCGGCCGCGTTGCGAGCAGCGGGTTTCGCCGATGAGCAGCTCGACGGCTGGCTGCCATTCGGCGCCACGGGATGCGCAGCGTGCCATGGCATCGGCTACCGGGGCCGCGTCGGGATTCATCAGGTGATGCCTGTCTCAGACGCGATGCGTGAGCTTATCGTGGCACGCGCAGGCACTCATGAGCTGGCTGGGCTCGCGCAATCTGAACAGGTTGTCACCTTGCGCATCGCAGCCTTGGCGCGTGTGCGCGACGGCACGACGAGCCTTGCTGAAGCGCTGGCCGCCACCGAGGTCGCATGAGCACCACGACGACTCACCCGCCGCCAGCGGCCGAGATGCGCTTCAGATGGCGCGGCGTCGATATGGACGGCGTGCAAAAAAACGGCGCCCTCATTGCGCCGGACATCAGCACCGCACGAGCCATACTCAAGCGCGAAAAGCTGTTTATCGTCGAGCTCGCGGCACGCGGGCCGGCGCCGCGCCCTCAAACTGGCACAACCGACGTCACGGTGTTCACGCGACAGCTCGCCAGTCTGCTGCGCGCCGGCTTGCCACTCGCGCCCTCGCTGGACCTGCTGGCGCAAGCGCAGGGTTCGCGCCGGCAAGGCATGCCGCGGATCGTCGGTGCGCTGGCGCGCGACATCACCGCGGGTCTGCGCTTTTCCGCAGCGTTGCAGCGATATCCTGCGCAGTTCAACGCGCTGTACTGCCAGCTCGTCGAAGTGGGCGAAGCAGCCGGCGCGCTACCGGCCGTCCTCGCCCGGATCGCCGACGACCGCGAGCGCGCCGCCGCGCAGCGTGCCAAGGTACGTGCGGCGCTCACCTATCCGGTCGCGATCCTGCTGCTGGCGATTGCGATAACCGCAGCGTTGCTGGTTTGGGTCGTCCCCACCTTCAAGCAGATCTTCGACGGCTTCGGTGCGAAACTGCCCGCGCCGACCCAGTTCGTGCTGGCTTTGTCGGCGAATGCCGCGCGCTGGAGCATTCCTATGATCGTCGCGACCTTCGCAGCGAGCTCGGCTATGACGTTTCTGCTACGACGTTCCGAAGCGGCGCGCATCCGGTTCGCGCGCTTATCACTGACAATGCCGGTCGCCGGTCCTTTGCTGCGCACCTTGTGCGCAGCGCGCTGGAGCCGCGCGCTCGGCACCTTGCTGACCGCCGGCACACCGCTCGCGGACGCGTTCGATTCACTGACTCACGCCACCGGCAACGCTTTCTTCGACCGCGCCACCGTGGAGATTGCCACCCGGCTGCGGCGCGGCGAACGGCTCGCCGCCGCAATGCGCGCGGTGCACTGCTTTCCACCCGAGGTCGTGCAGCCCGTGGCGGTTGCCGAGGAATCCGGAGCGCTCGATACGATGCTGATCGACGTGGCGTCGCTCGCCGATCGTCAGGTAGATGAAAAGATCGGCACGCTTTCAAGCCTGTGCGAGCCGCTTGTCATCATCGTGCTGGGTGCGCTGGTCGGCGGCCTCGTGATCGCGATGTATCTTCCCATCATTCAACTCGGCAACGTGGTGTAGCATCGCAGCCGAATCCCACCCTTTATATACCGGCTACCCTTCCGCTCGTGTCAGATACTTCTTCCAGCCTGCTTTCGGGCCTGCTGCCCGGCGACGTCACAACCGGCTTCGGTCTCGCGTTCGGCAGCTTGCCCAACGGCCTGCAGATTGCTTTCGCGATCATATTCGGTCTGGTGATCGGTAGTTTCCTGAACGTGATCGTGCATCGGGTGCCGATCATGCTGGAGCGTGCGTGGCGCGAGGAAGTCAGCGAGGCCACCGAACAACCGCTCGAAGACGACGGCTTGCCCGCCCGCTACAACCTGTGGGTGCCACGCAGCGCGTGCCCTCACTGCGGCCATGTGCTCCACGCGTGGGAGAACCTGCCGGTGCTGAGCTATCTGCTGTTGCGCGGCCGGTGCTTCGCGTGCAAGACACGCATCAGCCTGCGCTACCCGCTGATCGAAATCGCCAGCGCCGGCTTCGCGGCCGGAGCGCTCGCGCTGTATGGGCCGACCGGCATGGCACTCGCCGCCTTCGGACTATGCGCGGCGCTGCTCGCGATGAGTGCGATCGACATCGACACCCATTTGCTGCCGGACTCGATGACGCTGCCGCTTTTGTGGGCCGGCTTGATCGTGAACTTCAACGGCATGTTCGCGAGCCTCCACGATGCCGTGCTGGGCGCGATATTCGGCTATCTGGTGCTGTGGGCCGTGCATTGGCTGTTTCGTCTGGTGCGCGGCGTCGAAGGTATGGGTTATGGCGATTTCAAACTGTTGGCGGCACTCGGCGCATGGCTTGGCTGGGCGGCGCTGCCGCAGATCGTGCTGATCGCGGCGGTTGCCGGCGCAGCGGTCGGTCTCACGGCGACGTGGCGCGGCCGCATGCGCTTCGAAGAGCCGCTGCCGTTCGGGCCGTTTCTCGCTGCAGGCGGTGCTGTTACGCTATTTCTCGGCACGCCGCTTCGTCTGGCGTTGGGAGGCTGAATCATGTTTGCTGTGGGATTGACCGGCGGCATCGGCAGCGGCAAATCGACTGTGGCCGACCTGTTTGCCGCGCACGGCGTGCCGCTTGTCGACACAGACCTGATCGCACACCGCATCACGGCGCCGCACGGCATTGCAATGCCGCAGATCGCAGCGGAGTTCGGCGATTCGTTCGTAGCGGCAGACGGCTCGCTAGACCGCGCCCGCATGCGCACGCTGGTATTCAGTGACGACGGCGCGCGCAAACGCCTCGAAGGCATCACGCACCCGTTGATTCGTGCGGAGACCGAACGCGAACAGCGTGAGGCGCACGGGCCGTACGTCATCGTGGTGGTACCGCTGCTGGTGGAGTCGGGTAGCTGGAAGACGCGCGTGAATCGTGTGCTGACGGTCGATTGCAGCGTCGAGACGCAAATCTCGCGCGTCATGAACCGCAACGGGTTCAGCCGTGAACAGGTGCTGGCGATCATCGCCCGTCAGGCGTCGCGCGAAGCACGCCTCGCCGCGGCCGACGACGTCATCGGTAACGACAACGCACCGCTCGACGTGCTCAAGGCCCACGTCGACGCGCAGCATCGCGTCTATCTGTCGCTAGCGGGCGCCTGAACATACGCGAAGCGTGGCTTGCTGCGTGATTCGTTTGGCCGCCCAACGGCGCGCACGCAGGCAAGGCACGCGGAAAACCGCTCTAAACACGTGAAAGAAATTGCGAAGGTGCGCCGAAAAAGTGCGTGATTGCTAGGGTAGTCTCACGGCATTAGAATGTTCTGCATTCCCGTCACCGACCACGCCCGAGGCGAGCCCGCTTGATCCTTTACGAGTATCCCTTCAACGAGCGAATCCGGACGCTATTGCGCCTCGAAGATCTGTTCGAGCGCTTCACGTTCTTTCTGACTCAGGAAGACGCCAGGGAACATCACGTCGCACTGACAACGTTGTTCGAAATCTCAGAGGTTGCGGGTCGGGCGGACCTGAAGTCCGATCTGATGAAAGAGCTCGAACGCCAGCGGCAAACGCTGGCGCCGTTCCGCGGCAATCCGGGTATCGAGCAGAACGCGCTGGAGGCCGTGCTGGGAGAAATCGAGCAGACCTTGTCGGGGCTTTCACAGATGCAGGGCAAGACCGGCCAGCATCTGGCTGACAACGAGTGGCTCGCCAGCATCCGCAGCCGCGCGATCATCCCGGGCGGCACCTGCAAGTTCGATTTGCCTTCGTACTACGCCTGGCAGCAGATCCATCCTGATCAGCGCCGCCAGGACATCGCCAAATGGGTCACGCCGCTGCTGCCATTGCGCGATGCGGCAACAATCGTGCTGCGCCTCGCACGCGAGTCGGGTCAGGCGTCCAAGGTCATGGCCATGCAGGGCAGCTATCAGCAGATGCTGTCAGGCCGTTCATACCAGTTGATGCAGGTACGGGTGGCGCCTGAATTGCGGGTGATTCCGGAGGCTAGCGCCAACAAGTACATGCTCTGGGTGCGGTTCACGGTGCAGGACGGCGATTTGCGTCCGCGCGCCGTGGATGTCGACGTGCCGTTCCAGCTCACGCTTTGCAGCCTGTAACGCCTGCGCTGTAGAACTGAATCGCGGGGCTGCGCCTTTAAAGCGGTGAAAAATGCCCCTATATTCTTCACTTGTTCCGTTTCCGATTGACTGCCTGACCGTATGCCTACCGTCGTCAAATGCCCCACTTGCGGCAAGGATGTCCGCTGGACTCCGGAAAGCCGCTTCCGCCCGTTCTGCTCCGATCGCTGCAAGCAGATCGACCTCGGCGCCTGGGCCGCCGAGAAGTACAAGATAGGCGGCACCGAGGAAGAAACGCCGCCGGATGAGTCGCCCGGTGGGGACCACCACCCGCATTGAGTACTTCAGGCGGCGGACACACGCTGCGGCGTGCTGCAGTTGCGCGGGACGACGCTGCGCACGCAACGCCGTTTAAATCCGCCGCTCGTTTTTCTAGTTATTCTCAGCGGCGAGCCATTCCAGCACGGGAATCGTCGCCGGCAACAGTGGCGAGACATCCGCCGGCAGCGCCTGCCACACAAATGCCTGGCCTTCGCGGCCGTGCGGTTCGCCAGACCACTGCGTCACCTTGCAGAAGAATAACCGCACGTAGGCATGCGGGTAATCGTGTTCGAGCGTATGCCAAAGATGACTCGCCTTGACGTCGATACCCAGTTCCTCGTGCAGCTCGCGGGCTAGCGCGGCCTCGACCGACTCGCCCGCTTCCAGCTTGCCGCCCGGAAACTCCCAGTACCCCTCGTACGGCTTGCCCGCCGGGCGTTGCGCCAGCAGATAGCGTCCGTCCGGCTGAATCAGCACGCCGACGGCGACTTCAGTCACAGGACGGTCAGTCACGTTCTTGTGTGCTTCGCTCATGCCGGGGCCTTCCGTCCGGACCAGTCGCGAGCGAATTGCCACGCGACGCGCCCGGAGCGCGAACCGCGCTCCAGCGCCCACACCAGCGCATCGCCACGCGCCGCTTCGACTTCCGCGTCGTCGCAGCCGAAATAGCGCAGCCAGTGGCCGATGATCGACAGGTAGTCGTCCTGCTTGAACGGATAGAAGCTGACCCACAGACCGAAGCGCTCGGACAGCGAGATCTTTTCCTCGACCAGTTCGCCCGGATGAATCTCGCCGTCGGCCGTGTGCTTGTACGTCTCGTTGTCGCTCATGTACTCGGGCAACAGGTGGCGACGATTCGACGTGGCGTAGATCAGCACGTTGTCGGACTGCGCCGCGATCGAGCCGTCGAGCGCAACCTTCAGCGCTTTATAGCCCGACTCGCCGTCCTCGAACGACAGGTCGTCGCAGAACACGACGAAGCGCTCCGGCCGTTGCGCGATCAGATCGACGATGTCGCCGAGATCGTGCAAATCGTCTTTATCCACTTCGATCAGACGCAGGCCGTCTTTCGCATAGGCGTTCAGGCAAGCCTTGATCAGCGACGACTTGCCGGTGCCGCGCGCGCCCGTCAAAAGCACGTTGTTGGCCGGCTGCTTGCGCACGAACTGAAGGGTGTTCTGCTCGATCAAGCCTTTCTGACGATCGATGTTTTGCAGGTCGCCGAGCGTGATCGACGAAATGGCGGGCACCGGCTGCAGATAGCCGCGCCCCTGGCGCTTGCGCCAGCGAAAAGCGACCGCCGCCGACCAGTCGATCTGCGGCGCAGCGGGCGGAAGCATGGCTTCCAGGCGAACGAGCACGGCTTCGGCCCGGGTCAGAAACTGTTCGAGTTTGTCCATGGCTGTGAGATAAGTGGCCAAAGCGGCGGCCAAAGCGGAGACCGAAGCGCCGCGTAGTGAACCTGGTTACGAACGATAGTCGGCGTTGATGCTCACGTAGTCGTGCGACAGATCGCAAGTCCAGATCGTGGCTTGCGCATTGCCGCGGCCGAGTACGACACGGATGCCGATCTCGCTCTTTTTCATGACGCGCTGGCCGTCTTCCTCACGGTAGGCCGGATTGCGGCCGCCGGCAGTGGCGACCAGCACGTCGTCCAGATACAGATCGATCTTGCCGACGTCGAGATCGTCCACGCCGGCATAGCCGATGGCCGCGAGAATGCGACCGAGATTCGGATCGGATGCATAGAAGGCCGTTTTCACGAGCGGCGAGTGGCCGATCGCATATGCGATCTGGCGGCATTCGCCGACGCTCGAGCCGCCTTCGACTTGCACGGTCATGAATTTGGTCGCGCCTTCGCCGTCGCGCACAATCAGTTGCGCGAGGGTCTGGGCGACGTCGGTCACCGCGTCGCGCAGCGCTGCATAAGCAGGCGAATCGGTGGATGTGATCGCCGGCAGGCTCGATTTGCCCGAGGCGATCAGGATGAACGAATCGTTGGTCGACGTATCGCCGTCGATCGTGATGCAGTTGAACGAGCAGTCCGCCACGTGCTTGACCAGCGCGTCGAGCACCGGTTGCGCGACGGCGGCGTCGAACGCGAGGAAGCCGAGCATGGTCGCCATGTTCGGCTTGATCATGCCGGCGCCCTTGCTGATGCCGGTAAGCGTGACCGTGTGGCCGTCGATCGTGACCTGGCGCGAAGTGGCTTTCGGCAAGGTATCCGTGGTCATGATCGCCTGGGCGGCGTCGTACCAGTTGGCTTCCTTGCGATTCGCCAGCGCGGCCGGCAGACCCGCTTTCAGACGATCGACCGGCAGCGGTTCCAGAATCACGCCCGTCGAAAACGGCAGAACCTGTTCCGACGTAATGTCGGCGAGGCGCGCGAGTTCGGCACAGGTTTCGCGCGCAGCCACGAGGCCCGGTTCGCCCGTGCCTGCATTTGCGTTGCCGGTGTTGATCACCAGCGCACGAATCGGCTTGCCACCCGCGCGCACGCGCTCCAGATTCTCACGGCACACCGTGACGGGAGCCGCGCAAAAGCGGTTCTGCGTAAACACGCCGCCAACCGTCGCGCCTTCGCCAACGGAAATGACCAGCACGTCCTTGCGGTTCGGCTTGCGGATATTCGCCTCCGCCCAGCCCAGCGTGACGCCGGCGACGGGGTGAAGTTGAGCGGGATCGATCGAGGGGAAATTGACAGCCATGGTCGCGACCTGTCGAAGAAAATGCCGGCGTGGCGCCGGCATCGAGGGATCGGTAACTGATGGCTCGAGCCTGTAGCCGAACCACCGCGAATTCATCAGCAAAACATCGTGTAAAACGAAACGGCGCGCTTAAAGCGCGCCGCCTTCGGCATTATGCAATCTTGCCGTGACACTGCTTGTACTTCTTGCCGCTGCCGCACGGGCACGGGTCGTTGCGGCCGACCTTCGGCACGTTGTCCGCGCTCACGTCCGACGCAATGGCGTGCGACGAGCCATGGCTCATCGCGTCGCCGATCATCGCAGCGGTGGCCGCTTCCGCAGCGGCAGGCGCTGCGGCTCCCGCTTCAGCAAATTCGGCGTGACGGAACTCGACGTTTTCGAGGTGGCTGCCCTGTTCTTCGTATTGCTCGGCGGCCTGTTCCAGCTGTTCCGGCGACTGGATCTGCACGTTCATCACCACACGGGTGACTTCGAGCTTCACGGCGTCGAGCATCGCAGCGAACAGTTCGAACGCCTCACGCTTGTATTCCTGCTTCGGATTCTTCTGCGCATAACCGCGCAGATGGATACCCTGACGCAAATGATCGAGCGCGGCCAGATGTTCGCGCCAGCTGCGGTCGAGCGTTTGCAGCATGATCGAGCGTTCGAACGCGCTGAACGATTCGCGGCCGACCTGCTCGACCTTCGATTCGTACGCTTCGTCCGCGGCGGCTTCGACGGCTTCGAGAATCTCGTCCGCGTTGATCGAGTTCGACTCGTTGATCATTTCCTGGATCGCGAGGTCGAGCTGCCATTCGTTGCGCAGCACTTCCTCCAGCTCGGGCACGTCCCACTGCTCCTCGATGCTGCCGGCCGGCACGAACTGATGAACGATATCGGCGATCACGCCATGACGCATGGCGCCGATGGTTTCGGTGATGTCGTTCGCTTCGAGCAATTCATTGCGCTGCTGGTAGATCACCTTGCGCTGATCGTTCGACACATCGTCGTATTCGAGCAATTGCTTGCGAACGTCGAAGTTGCGCGCCTCAACCTTGCGCTGCGCCGATTCGATCGAACGCGACACGATGCCCGCCTCGATCGCCTCGCCTTCCGGCATCTTCAGGCGGTCCATGATCGCGCGCACGCGATCGCCCGCGAAAATGCGCAGCAGCGGATCTTCCAGCGACAGATAGAAGCGCGACGAACCCGGGTCGCCCTGACGGCCGGCGCGGCCGCGCAACTGGTTGTCGATCCGGCGCGATTCGTGACGTTCGGTACCGATGATGTGCAGACCGCCCGCGGCCTTCACCTGGTCGTGCAGCGCCTGCCATTCGTCGTGCAGCTTCTGAATGCGGCTTTGCTTGTCTGCGTCAGAAAGCGTTTCGTCCTGCTCGATGAACGACGCCTGCTTTTCGGCGTTGCCGCCGAGCACGATGTCGGTACCGCGACCGGCCATGTTCGTGGCGATCGTGACGCGCTTCGGACGGCCCGCTTCGGCGACGATCTCGGCTTCGCGCGCGTGCTGCTTGGCGTTCAGCACTTCGTGCGGCAACCCGGCCTGCTTCAGCAGATGCGACAGCAGCTCGGAGTTTTCGATCGACGTCGTGCCGACCAGCACCGGCTGACCGCGCTCGTGACAATCGCGGATGTCGCGGATCACCGCGTCATACCGTTCCTTGGCGGTCTTGTAGATCTGATCCTGCTTGTCGATCCGCTTCGGCGGACGGTTGGTCGGGATCACGACCGTTTCGAGACCGTAGATCTCGTTGAACTCGTACGCTTCGGTGTCGGCCGTGCCGGTCATGCCGGACAGCTTCGCGTACATGCGGAAGTAGTTCTGGAACGTGATCGACGCGAGCGTCTGGTTTTCGCTCTGGATCTTGACGTGTTCCTTCGCCTCGACAGCCTGGTGCAAGCCGTCCGACCAGCGGCGGCCCGACATCAGACGGCCGGTGAATTCGTCGACGATCACAACTTCGCCGTTCTGCACGACGTAGTGCTGATCCTTGAAGAACAGCGTATGCGCGCGCAGTGCGGCGTACACGTGATGCATCAGCGTGATGTTCTGCGGCGCGTACAGGCTCTCGCCCTCGCCGATCAGGCCCCATTCGGCGAGCAGACGCTCGGCCTTTTCGTGGCCCGATTCCGTCAGGAAGACCTGGCGGCCTTTCTCGTCCAGCGTGTAGTCGCCCGGCTTTTCGACTCCGGTGCCATCCGCTTTCTCTTCGCCGATCTGGCGTTCGAGCAGCGGCGGCAGCGCATTCATGCGCACATAGAGTTCGGTGTGATCTTCGGCCTGGCCGGAGATGATCAGCGGCGTGCGGGCTTCGTCGATCAGGATCGAGTCGACCTCGTCGACCACCGCGAAATTCAGGGCTCGCTGCACGCGCGCATCGGTCTCGTAGACCATGTTGTCGCGCAGGTAGTCGAAGCCGAATTCGTTGTTGGTGCCGTAAGTGATGTCGGCCGCGTACGCTTGCTGCTTCGCGCCGTGATCCATCTGCGACAGGTTGATGCCGACCGACAGACCGAGGAAGTTGTACAGACGCGCCATCCATTCGGCGTCGCGCTGTGCGAGGTAGTCGTTGACCGTGACCACGTGCACGCCGCGGCCGGACAGTGCATTCAGGTACACGGGCAGCGTGGCGACGAGCGTCTTGCCTTCGCCGGTGCGCATTTCGCCGATCTTGCCGTAATGCAGGACCATGCCGCCGATCAGCTGCACGTCGAAGTGGCGCATTTTCAGCGTCCGCTTGCTGGCCTCGCGGCACACCGCGAAAGCCTCCGGCAGGAGCTTGTCGAGCGACTCGCCACTCGCGACGCGCTGGCGGAATTCACCCGTTTTGGCGCGCAGTTGGTCGTCCGTCAATTGCTCGATCTGCGGCTCGAGCGCATTGATCGCCGTGACGGTCTTTTGATATTGCTTGACTAGCCGCTGGTTACGGCTGCCAAAAATCTTCTGTAGAAAACCGGTGGTCATCGGATCGGTGTCTGCGTCGCGGCTTCGGCTGGTTCGCGGCGTGCGGTTCATGCACGTGCGCTCCGGGGACGGAAGGGCCTCGGCGGCTTAGTCCAAGAGTGAATTCGAATCGCGCATTTTAGCACGCGCCCCCGCCCGCGCCTGTGTCAGCAGTGCGACGCTGGGAAGGCACAGAAACCCCGTCGCAGCGACCTCCAACGGTACGCATTGAGGGGAGTCCGCGTGCATCCCGCGCGGTACAATCGCGGCGTGAGCGCACATTGGGTGCGAACACGCCGTCACGATCGAACATGAGCCGTTTTCCGTCCTTTTCAAGGCCGCCGCCCAAGCAGTTCCAGGCGCGCCGCCCGCAGCCCGTCGCCGAAGTGCTGAAGCGCACCGATGCGTTCGTGGCTCTGCGCGCGGGCGTCGAGCAGATTGCGGCGCTGGAAAAGGATCTGCGCGAGCTGCTGCCGGATTATCTGGCAACCAGCGTGGAGCCCAGCTTCATCAAGGAAGGCGTGCTGGCCCTGTTTGCCGCGCACAATGCGCTGGCTGCCCGCCTGCGCCAGATTGAGCCGCGGTTGCTGTCGGATTTGCAGCAGCGCGGCTGGCCGGTCAACGCGCTGAGGATTCGCGTGCGGCCGCAGCCCTTGAAGGAGCCGCCGCCAGTCAAGCAGGCGCGCATGACGCCGGCCGGCGCGGACGCGCTACACGCGCTCTCCGAGTCGCTCGCACCCTCGCCGCTGCAAGAAGCTTTGGCGAAAATGGCAGCACGGCATCGGCGAAATCGCTGAACAAAAAATAAGCGGCCCAGATGGGCCGCTTATTTTTCATCCATTCGCTTCGGAAATTTCATCCGAAACCGCTACGCAAATTACGCAAACGCCGTCTGCGTTTCGTACGCAAAGCCGCGCGGTGCTTTCTGCGTGTCGTCGAACGTGACGATTTCGTATGAATCCTCGTGCGCCAGCAGCTCGCGCAGCAGCGCGTTGTTCAGGCCGTGGCCCGATTTGTACGCCGTGTACGAGGCCAGCAACGGATGGCCGACCACGTACAGATCGCCGATCGCGTCGAGCATCTTGTGCTTTACGAACTCGTCGTCGTAACGCAGGCCGTCGTTGTTCAGAATGCGGTATTCATCCAGCACGATGGCGTTATCCATGCTGCCACCGCGCGCCAAACCGAGTTCGCGCATCATTTCCACTTCATGCGCAAAGCCGAACGTACGCGCACGAGCGATTTCCCGCACATACGACGTATTGGCAAAATCCACTTCCAACGCCTGGCCGGTTTTATCCACAGCCGGGTGACGGAAATCGATGGTGAATTTGAGCTTGAAACCGAAATACGGATCGAGGCGCGCGAATTTATCGCCGTCGCGAATTTCGACCGGCTTGGTAACCTTGATGAATTTTTTCGGCGCGTTCTGTTCTTCAATACCGGCCGACTGGATCAGAAACACGAACGAACCCGCGCTACCGTCCATGATCGGAATTTCTTCAGCCGTGACGTCGATATAAAGGTTGTCAATGCCGAGGCCTGCGCATGCGGACATCAAATGCTCGATGGTCGACACGCGCGCGCCGTCTTTCTGCAGCACGGAAGCCAGACGTGTATCGCCAATCGCCATGGCCGACGCGGGAATATCCACCGGCGTGGGCAAGTCCACCCGCGAAAACACAATGCCGGTGTTCGCCGCCGCCGGGCGGAGCGTCAGTTCGACCTTGCGGCCGGAGTGCAGACCGATGCCGACTGTCTTGACGATGGATTTGATAGTGCGCTGCTTCAACATGGTGATCTTCTATTCGATTGAAAATCCCAATCGGGACTTTTTATTCCATAGCGCGAAGTATACTCCATAACCCTAAGGAGCGTCGTTGCACGGAACGTATCAATCTGTTTCGCTCCATTACCCGAAGGGCGCCCATCAGGGAAAGCGTGACGGGCCGATGTCCGGAACGGAGGCGTTTCCGGTCATCGGCCCGAGTAACGGCCCGTCACAAAAGCGTCTTATGCGCCGTTGCCCTGATACAACGCGCTACCCGCGCGGGCTCTGGACGTTGGCACAAAACGCAACCGTAACTAGCTCAACGTAGCGAGGATACTCCCTGCATCGCTGACTTCGAATTTGCCGGCAGCCTCGACGTTCAACGTCTTGACCACGCCGTCGTCGACAACCATCGCGTAGCGCTGGGAACGGATTCCCATGCCGCGCGCCGACAAATCCTGCTCGAGACCGAGCGCCCGCGTGAAAGCCGCACTGCCATCCGCCATCATGCGCACCTTGCCCGAGGCGTGCTGATCGCGTCCCCACGCGCCCATTACGAACGCGTCGTTGACGGACACGCACCAGATCTCGTCGATGCCGAGCGCGCGCAACTGCTCGGCGTGTTCGACGTAACCCGGTACATGTTTGGCTGAACAGGTCGGCGTGAACGCACCCGGCAACCCGAAGATCACCACGCGCTTACCCGCCGTCTGCTTGCGCACGTCGAAGCTGTTGGGCCCCAGCGTGCAACCCTCCCGCGCGTCTTCGACAAACTCGAAGAGCGTCGCGTCGGGCAGCTTTTCGCCTACTTGAATCATGCTCAGTCCTTTGCATCGATGCGAAGCACGCTCGCACGCTGTCGTGTCGCAGTGAATTTCAGCGTCCGCCTAACTACAGGCTCCGCCATCCGGCGACAGTCGCCCTATCCGCTTCGCGAATCCGAAGAGGGCACTGTTCCCTGCCGCGAATCAGACGATACGCGGCGTGTTCGCCGTTCACCCGCCACGCTCGTGCATTCGTCAGCCAGCGCTGCGCTGCTGTACAACCCGCAGCACGGCAACGAAAGCCTGCTCGTGCGCTCAGTCCGCCTGCTTGCGCAAGAACGCCGGAATGTCGTACGTATCGACGCCCTTTTCCTGCAGCGCCTGCACGTGCGAAGCCGCCGTATCGCGCGACGTGCGCCACACAGCCGGCGTATCCAGCGCGCCATAATCAGCCGTGCTCGCGTGCGACTGCGACGGTGCGTAAGCAGCGTGCGCGCTGATCGGCTGATTGTCCGTGCCGGTGCGCAGCAGCGTCATCGGTGCCGATTGCTGCTTCTTCGCCGCACGGCCCAGACCCGTTGCCACGACCGTCACGCGCAGCGCGTCGCCCATTGCATCGTCGTACACCGCGCCGAAGATCACGGTTGCGTCTTCTGCTGCGTAGCTCTTGATGGTGTTCATCACTTCGCGCGTTTCCGACAGACGCAGCGAACGGCTCGACGTGATGTTGACCAGCACGCCGCGCGCGCCCGACAGATCCACCCCTTCCAGCAGCGGGCTGGCCACAGCCTGCTCGGCGGCCAGACGCGCGCGATCGACGCCCGCAACCGTCGCCGTGCCCATCATCGCCTTGCCCTGCTCGCCCATCACCGTCTTCACGTCTTCGAAGTCGACGTTCACCAGACCGTCGACGTTGATGATTTCCGCGATGCCGGCAACTGCGTTGTTGAGAACGTCGTCTGCGCACTGGAAGCACTTGTCCATCTCGGCGTCATCGCCCATCACCTCGAACAGCTTGTCGTTCAGAACGACGATCAGCGAGTCGACGTGATCCTCCAGTTGCTGCGATCCGGCTTCTGCTACACGCATGCGCTTGCCGCCTTCGAATTCGAACGGCTTGCTGACCACGCCAACAGTCAAGATACCCATTTCCTTGGCGATCTGCGCGACCACCGGTGCTGCGCCCGTGCCCGTGCCGCCACCCATGCCTGCGGTGATGAACACCATGTGCGCGCCGCGCAGTGCGTCGGCGATGCGCTCACGTGCTTCTTCTGCTGCGGCGCGGCCCATTTCCGGCTTGGCGCCGGCGCCCAGACCCGTGTTGCCGAGCTGGATCACCGCGGAAGCGCGCGAACGCGACAGAGCCTGCGCGTCCGTGTTCATCACGATGAAGTCGACGCCTTGCACGCCTTTGTTGATCATGTGCTGAACGGCATTGCCGCCAGCGCCACCTACTCCGATCACCTTGATGATGGTGCCGTTCGTTTCGGTTTCCAGCATCTGGAATTCCATGTTGCCTCCGTCAAGATAAAAAATTGCAGCCACTTCGGCCGTTATTCGGCAGGAGATCGGGCAACCCCCTGTCGCGCGCCGGCCGCCGGCACCAGCGCGTGTTTAAATAAAACCGTTCAAAACCAGAATTCGTTAGAAGTTGCCGAGGAACCAGTCTTTCATTCGCGTGAAGACCTGGCCCATCGACCCCGACTGCACCGCGACCTTGCGGCCGCGCATTCTTTGCGAGCGTCCTTCGACGAGCAGACCCATCGCCGTCGAATAACGCGGGTTACGCACGACGTCCGCAAGGCCGCCCGCGTATTCCGGCACGCCAATGCGCACCGGCTTCAGGAAAATGTCCTCACCGAGTTCGACCATGCCGAGCATCATCGACGCGCCGCCGGTCAGCACCACGCCGGAGCTCAGCAGTTCCTCATAGCCCGACTCGCGCACGACTTGCTGCACGAGCGAAAACAGTTCTTCGACACGCGGTTCGACCACCGCCGCCAGCGCCTGGCGCGACAACGTGCGCGGCCCGCGCTCGCCGAGACCCGGCACTTCGATCATTTCGTCCGGATCGGCCAAGGCCTGCTTCGCAATGCCGTAGTCGACCTTGATGTCTTCGGCGTCCGGCGTCGGCGTGCGCAAGGCCATCGCGATGTCGCTCGTAATCTGGTCGCCGGCGATCGGAATCACCGCCGTGTGACGAATCGCGCCTTCGCTGAAAATCGCAATGTCGGTCGTGCCGCCGCCGATATCGACCAGCACCACGCCGAGTTCTTTTTCGTCTTCCGTGAGCACCGCCAGCGACGAAGCCAGCGGCTGCAGGATCAGATCGTTCACTTCGAGCCCGCAGCGGCGCACGCACTTCACAATGTTCTGCGCCGCGCTCACCGCGCCGGTGACGATATGCACCTTCACTTCCAGCCGGATGCCGCTCATGCCGATCGGCTCGCGCACGTCTTCCTGGCCGTCGATGATGAATTCCTGCGTCAGGATGTGCAGCACCTGCTGATCGGTCGGAATGTTGATCGCCTTCGCCGTCTCGATCACGCGCGCAACGTCCGTCTGCGTGACTTCCTTTTCCTTGATCGCCACCATGCCGCTCGAATTGAAGCTGCGGATATGGCTGCCGGCGATCCCGGTGAAGACGTTCGTGATCTTGCAGTCGGCCATCAGCTCGGCTTCCTCGAGCGCGCGCTGAATGGACTGCACGGTGGCTTCGATGTTCACCACCACGCCCTTCTTGAGCCCCTTCGATTCGCTCTGGCCGAGGCCGATCACCTCGTAGTGACCCTCGCCCTTCAACTCGGCGACGATAGCCACTACCTTCGACGTCCCAATGTCGAGGGCGACCAGCAGATCTTTATAGTCTTTACTCATAGCGTGCTCATTGCGTGTGATGTCCGTTTACTTCTTGCCCTTGTCGGGTTCGCTGATAAAGCGCATGCCAGCGGCACGAACCGCGAAACCGTTCGGATAGCGCAAGTCCGCATACTCGATATCCTTTCCCCAACGTTGCGTCACCGCGTTCCACGCCGCGGTCAGGCGCCTGCTCCGATCGAGCAGGGTGTCCTGATTGCGTTCGCGCCCAAGCTCCACCTGCATGCCGTTCGACAGCTTCACCGTCCACGCGTAACGCGGCGACAGCGTGACTTCTTCGGGTGTCGCGCCCAGCGGCGCAAACCACTTCTTGAAGTCGCCATAACGCGCGACGACTTCTTTTGCCGTGCCGTCCGGGCCGTCGAAGGCGGGCAGTTCTTCTTCGAGCTCGCCCTGGTTCGCGGTGAACAATTCGCCGTCCACGCTCACCAGCTGATCGCTGCCCCACGTTCCAAGCGGTTTGTACTCTTCAAGCGTGACAGCCAATGCATTCGGCCAAACCCGCCTTACGCTTGCGTGACGCACCCACGGCATCTGCTCGAACGCCTGCCGCGCGACGTCGAGATCCACCGTGAAAAAATTACCCTTCAAGCGCCCTACTACGCCGGCGCGCACCGTCGGCGAATTGATGTGCTCGGTGTCGCCGTCGATCTGAATTTCGCGCAATGCGAAACTCGGACGCTGGATCAACCAGTAACCGCCAGCCGCCAGCAGCACGAGCACCAGCAACGCATGCAATGCGTTGGCGGCAAGATTGAGCTGGCGAACGTTGTTCCACATGGTGTTGCTTTCGGGTCGCCCCGGTTAGTCCTTTGTTAGTCCTTGAGCGTCAACGCCAACACGCCGACAACCAGTTCCTGATAGCTGATGCCCACCGCACGCGCCGCTTTCGGCGGCAGCGAGTGATCGGTCATGCCAGGCGCCGTGTTCACTTCGAGGAAGTACGGGTTGCCATCCGCATCCAGCATGAAATCGGCGCGGCCCCAATCGGTGCAGCCAAGTACGTCGAACGCGCGGCGCGCCAGCACTTTCAGGCGTGACTCTTCTTCAGCCGCCAGACCGCACGGAATCAGATACTGCGTGTCGTTCGCGATGTACTTCGCGTGGTAGTCGTAGAACTCGCCAGCCGGCACGATGCGGATCACCGGCAGATCCAGATCGCCGGCGATGCATGCCGTGTATTCGCCGCCGCCTTCGATGCTCTTTTCCACGACGACGATCTTGTCGTACTTGACCGCTTCGAGCAGCGCTGCCGGCAATGCGTCGGCGCTTTTCACCTTGATCACCGCGACGCTCGAGCCTTCGCTGGCCGGCTTCACGAACAGCGGCAAGCCGAGCCTGGCGACGAGGTCTTTCGCACGCGCTTCGTAGTCGTCGCCGCGCAGCACGGCCTCGAACGGCGGCGTCGGAATGCCGAGTTGCTGCCACACGAGCTTGGTGCGGAACTTGTCCAGACCGAGCGCCGAGCCAAGCACGCCACTACCCGTGTAACGAATGCCGTAGAAGTCGAGCGCACCCTGAATCTGGCCGTTCTCGCCATAGCCTCCGTGCAGCGCGTTGAACGCACGCACAAAGCCTTCGTCCTTCAATGCGGCGAGCGGACGCTCGGCCGGATCGAATGGATGCGCGTCGATACCGGCGTCGCGCAGGCCTTGCAGTACGAGGCGCCCGGAATTGAGCGACACCTCGCGCTCGGCGGAATCCCCACCGAGCAGCACTGCCACTTTGCCGAATTGTTTAGGATCGATGCCGCTCATTTCACTCACACCTTCGTCTCTTGCGCGAGGCGTCCCGGCACACCGCCGATCGAACCCGCGCCCATCGTGATCACTACGTCGCCGTCGCGCACTACTGTTGAGAGCGCGTCCGGCACTTCATCCACCGTATCGACAAACACCGGCTCGACCTTGCCCGCCACGCGCAGCGCACGCGCGAGAGCACGGCCGTCCGCAGCGACGATCGGCGCTTCGCCGGCCGAATAGACTTCGGTCAGCACGAGCGCGTCGACGGTCGACAGCACTTTCACAAAGTCTTCGAAACAATCGCGCGTACGCGTGAAGCGGTGCGGCTGGAAGGCCAGCACCAGACGCCGCCCCGGAAACGCACCGCGCGCCGCCGCGACCGTAGCCGCCATTTCAACCGGGTGATGACCGTAGTCGTCGACCAGCGTGTACGCGCCGGCAGGTTTGCCTTCCGACACGACCGGTACTTCGCCGTAGCGTTGAAAGCGCCGGCCCACGCCGTTGAAATCCGCCAGCGCTCGCTGGATATCGGCATCTTTCACTTCAAGTTCAGTCGCAATTGCAATTGCGGCCAAAGCGTTCTGCACGTTGTGCTCGCCCGGCAGGTTCAAGACGATGTCGATCGGCGCCGCGTCTTCGCGCATCGCCGTGAAATGCATCTTGCCGCCGCGCGCTTCGACGTTGACCGCGCGCACCTGTGCGTCCGGCGCAAAACCGTAGCGGATGATCGGCTTCGACACGAACGGCAGGATCTCCTTCACGTTCGGATCGTCGACGCACAGCACAGCGATGCCATAAAACGGCAGACGGTGCGTGAACTCGATGAACGCCTGCTTGAGCCGCGCGAAATCGTGGCCGTAGGTGTCCATGTGATCGGCGTCGATGTTCGTGATGACTTCGATCACCGGGAACAGGTTCAGGAACGACGCATCCGACTCGTCCGCTTCGGCGACGATGAAGTCGCCCGTGCCCAGACGCGCATTCGCGCCCGCGCTGATCAGGCGCCCGCCGATCACGAAGGTCGGGTCGAGCCCGCCCGCCGCCAGCACGCTCGCCACCAGCGAAGTGGTCGTGGTCTTGCCGTGCGTGCCGGCAATCGCGATGCCCTGCTTCAGGCGCATCAGTTCCGCCAGCATCACCGCGCGCGGCACGATCGGAATGCGGCGATGACGCGCGGCCAGCACTTCCGGGTTGTCGCTGCGCACCGCCGTGGAAACAACCACGGCGTTCGCGCCTTCGATGTTCTCCGCCGCGTGGCCGATCGCGATCCGCGCGCCGAGTGCGGCGAGGCGATCGGTGATCGCGTTGCCCGACAGATCCGAGCCGCTCACCTGATAGCCGAGGTTGACCAGCACCTCCGCGATGCCGCTCATGCCGACACCGCCGATGCCGACAAAGTGAATATGTTTGACGATGTGTTTCATTGCTTTCCTTCTGGGCTCGCGCCCGAAATCGAACCCGCCACAGTCGCGCAAATCTGCGCGACCTGTTCCGTGGCGTCGGGTTTCGCGAGCGAGCGCGAACGCTCTGCCATCTCCGCGAGGGTCTCCCGGGTCTGGCTGTGCAACCAGTCGGCGAGCATTTCCGCCGACAGATCGCGTTGCTGCACGACCAGCGCCGCGCCGTTATCGGCGAGGAACGCTGCATTAGTGGTTTGGTGATCGTCTACTGCAAATGGGAACGGCACGAAGAATGCCGCCACCCCTACTGCTGAAATCTCCGAAACGGTCATCGCACCCGAGCGGCAGATCACCAGATCCGCGTTCGAGTACGCGCTCGTCATGTCGTCGATGAAGGGCACGAGTTCTACATCGGCGCCAGCCTGCAGGCCCGCTGCCGCATAGTTCTCACGCAGCGCTTCGATATGCTTTGCGCCCGCCTGATGCACGATGCGCGGACGTTCATTCGGCGCCAGCCGCGCAACCGCGCGGGGCACCACTTCATTCAACGCCGCCGCGCCCAGACTGCCGCCCACCACCAGCACATTCAACGGACCGCTGCGTTCTGCGTAGCGTGCTTTGGGTGCAATTGCGCGCGCAAGTTCCGCACGAATCGGGTTTCCGGTCCATTCGCCGTGCGGCAGCGCGTTCGGAAATGCGACCAGCACGCGTTTCGCGACTTTCGCGAGCACCTTGTTGGCCAGACCCGCAATCGAATTCTGTTCATGCAGCACCAGCGGACGGCCACTCAGCGCCGTCATCAAACCCGCCGGGAATGTGATGTAACCGCCCATGCCAAGCACGACGTCCGGCTTCACGCGACGCAGCACGCTCAAGCTTTGCGAGCAGGCGCGCAGCAGATTCAGCGGCAACATCAGCTTGGTCTTCATGCCCTTGCCGCGCAGTCCGCCGAAGCGCACGTATTCCATCGGGATGCCGTGCTTCGGCACCAGCGTGGCTTCCATGCCCGCCGGATTGCCGAGCCATACGACCTTCCAGCCCCACGCCTGCATCAGATGCGCGACCGCGAGCCCAGGGAACACGTGTCCTCCGGTGCCACCGGCCATCACCATCAGCGTGCGTTGCGGGAGAGCCGTCATACCTTCCCTCCACGCATCAACACCCGGTTCTCGTAATCCACACGCATCAACACCGCCACCGCCACGCAGTTCAGCACGATGCCCGAGCCGCCGTAGCTGACGAGCGGCAACGTGAGACCTTTGGTCGGCAGCAGGCCGAGGTTCACGCCCATGTTGATAAAGGTCTGCGCGCCGAACCAGATGCCGACGCCCTTCGCGACCAGCCCCGCGAACGTGCGATCAAGTGCGAGCGCCTGACGGCCGATCTCGAACGAGCGGCGCACGATCCAGTAGAACATCAGGATCACGACCAGCACGCCGACAAAACCCAGTTCCTCGCCGATCACCGCGAGAATGAAGTCGGTATGCGCTTCCGGCAGGTAGTTCAGCTTCTCGACACTGCCGCCCAAGCCCACGCCAAACCATTCGCCGCGCCCGAAAGCGATCAGCGAGTGCGTCAATTGATAGGCCTTGCCTTGCGCGTAACGGTCGTCCCATGGATCGAGGTAGGCGAAAATCCGCTCGCGACGCCATGGCGACGCCCACACCAGCAAACTGAACGTGCCGACCGCAGTCGCCACCAGGCCGCCGAACAGCTTGCCGTTCACGCCGCCGAGGAACAGCACGCCCATCGCGATCGCGGCGATCACCATGAACGCGCCCATGTCCGGTTCGAGCAGCAGCAACGCGCCGACCAGCCCCACCGCCACCGCCATCGGCAGAAAGCCCTTGGCGAAGCTGTGCATGTATTCCTGCTTGCGCACCGTGTAGTTCGCCGCGTAAATCGTCACGGCCAGCTTCATGATTTCCGACGGCTGCATGTTCGTGATGCCTAGCGGAATCCAGCGACGCGCACCGTTCACGCCCTTGCCGACGTGCGGAATCAGCACGATCACGAGCGCGGCCAGCGAGATCAGGAAGAGCTTCGGCGCGTACTTGTCCCACGTCGAGATCGGAATGCGGAACGAGACGACGCCGATCACCGAGCCCATCACCACGAAAATGATCTGACGCACGAGGAAAGCGTAGTCGCGGTACGACGCATACTTCGGCGAATCGGGCATGGCGATCGACGCCGAATACACCATCACGACACCGAGCCCCAGCAACGCGACGACCACCCACAGCAGCGAGTGATCGTAGTCGAGCATCCGCGAACGCAGCGGACGCACGCCGTTCACGGCGCTCGCGAGACCGCTGCCGCCGGTACGGCCGGCGGTGCGGCCCGTGCCGCCCGCATCGCCATTGCCGGCACGGGAGCCGGCGAGGCGCGAACCGAAGCGTTCCGACCAGCTCATATCATTGTTCCCCGTTCAGCCGCGATGTCTTCCACCGTGCTGCGGAACACCGCCGCGCGATGGGCGTAACCCTTGAACATATCGAAGCTCGCGCAAGCCGGCGACAGCAGCACGGCGTCCCCTGGCTGCGCCAATGCAGTGGCGGCCCGCGTCGCGTCTTCGAGCGTCGCGTGGTCGGTCATCGCGATGCCGGTGTCTTCCAGCGCGGCGCGGATCTGCGCCGCGTCGCGGCCGATCAGCATCACAGCGCGGCACCAGCGCATCACCGGCTCGGCGAGCGGCTCGAAATCCTGCCCCTTGCCGTCGCCGCCGGCGATCAGCACCGCGCGTTGCGCGAGGCCGTCGAGCGCGGCAACCGTCGCACCGACATTGGTGCCCTTGCTGTCGTCGACGTAATCGACACCTTCGATCGACGCGATCAATTCCACCCGATGCGGCTCGCCACGGTATTCGCGCAGGCCGTGCAGGAGCGGCGCGCCAGGCAGACCGATCGCGCGAGCCAATGCATACGCAGCCAGTGCGTTGGCGGCGTTGTGCAGGCCGCGGATACGCAGCGCGTCCGCCGGCATCAGACGCTTGAGCGCGATGTCCTTCGGCGCCGCCACGTCGTTCTTGCGACGGCGCGTCGGCGCGGGTTCGTCGCTGGCGTCGCGATCGTGCGCTTCGACCAGCCAGATCATGCCGTTGTCGCGCAGCAGACCATAGTCGCCGTCGTTCTTCGGCTCGGTGAGCCCGAACGTGACCATCGCAACGTCGCCGTCCGACGGCGCCAGCGCCATCACGCGGGCGTCGTCGCGATTCAGCACCCGTACGGTTTGTGGTCCGAAAATGCGGCCCTTCGCGGCGGCGTACGCATCGAGGCCGCCGTGCCAATCCAGGTGATCCTGCGTGATATTCAGCACGACGGCTGCGTCTGGGGAAAACGTGTGCGCGGTTTCCAGCTGGAAGCTCGACAGTTCCAGCACCCACACGTCGGGCAACGCGGTGTTGTCGATCGCTTCACTGAGCTTGTCGAGCGCGGCCGGGCTGATGTTGCCCGCCACGCCGACCTTCTTGCCGGCGCGTTCGCACAGCAGGCCGGTCAGGCTCGTCGTCGTGGTCTTGCCGTTGGTGCCGGTGATCGCGATCACCTTTGGCACGTAACCGCTCTCTCCGAGCGTCTTCAATGCTTGCGCGAAGAATTCGAGTTCACCCCAGACAGGGATATCACGCTCACGCGCCGCGGTGATCAGCGGCAGCAAATCGGCTGCGAGCGGCGACAAACCCGGGCTGATCGCCACGAGCTCGACGCCTTCGAGCAGCGAAAGCGAGAACGGGCCGCCGACGAACTCGGCATCGACGCTGTGCGCTTCCAGCGCGGACAGGTTCGGCGGCACCTCGCGCGTATCGGCCACACGCAGCCGACAGCCGTGCCGCGCGCACCAGCGCGCCATCGCGAGACCGGATTCACCGAGTCCCAGCACGAGCACCATCGGCTTTTGCCGATCCCGAAACTTCTCGCCAAACATCGCCTGCTTCCCCTAAATACGACTTAACGCAACTTGAGCGTGGACAAACCGAACAGACACAGCATCAACGTGATGATCCAGAAGCGCACGACCACCTGCGTCTCCTTCCATCCCGACAATTCAAAATGGTGATGCAGCGGCGCCATCTTGAAGAGACGCCGTCCTTCGCCGAAGCGGCGCTTGGTGTACTTGAACCACGTCACCTGCAACATCACGGAGAGCGTCTCCGCGACGAAAATGCCGCCCATGATGAAGAGCACGATTTCCTGGCGCACGATCACGGCGATCGTGCCGAGCGCGCCGCCGAGTGCGAGCGCGCCGACGTCGCCCATGAACATCTGCGCCGGGTGCGTGTTGAACCAGAGGAACGCGAGCCCTGCGCCACCCATCGCCGAACAGAAGATCAGCAACTCGCCGGCACCGGGGATATGCGGAAACAGCAGGTACTTCGAATAGACCGAGCTACCCATCACATAAGCGAACACACCGAGCGATGCGCCGACCAGCACGACCGGCATGATCACGAGGCCGTCGAGGCCGTCGGTGAGATTGACCGCGTTACTCGCGCCGACGATCACCAGATACGTCAGCACGATGAAGCCCCACACACCGAGCGGATAGCTGATCGATTTGACGAATGGCAGCATCAGGTCGGCGCGCGCCGGCAAGCCCATCGACAAGCCGCTGCGCACCCACGCCATGAACAGGTCGAACACGCGCACGTTGCTCGCTTCGGACACGCTGAACGCGAGATACACCGCCGCGAACAGGCCAATCACCGACTGCCAGAAATATTTTTCGCGCGACGACATGCCGCGCGGGTCCTTGTAGACCACCTTGCGGTAATCGTCGACCCAGCCGATCACGCCGAAACCGAACGTGACGAGAATCACGATCCAGATGAAACGGTTGGTCAGATCGGCCCACAGCAACGTTGCGACGGCGATGCCGAGCAGAATCAACACGCCGCCCATCGTCGGCGTGCCGGATTTGACGAGGTGCGTTTGCGGACCGTCTTTGCGAACGGCCTGGCCGACCTTCATCGCGGTCAGCTTGCGGATCACCGCCGGGCCGCAGACGAGCCCGATCAGCAGCGCGGTGATGGTGGCCATCACCGCACGGAAAGTCAGATAACTGAACACGCGCAAGAAGCTTGCGTCATTCTGCAGCCATTGCGCCAGCGCCAGTAGCATGCTTCGGTCCTTCTATTTCAATGTGCCGCGGGCGTGCTGCCCGCTGCGTTGGGTTGTGGACTCGTTACGGCGTCCACCACGCGTTCCATTTGCATGAAACGCGAGCCTTTCACGAGAAGCGTTGCCGCAGAACCGAAACCGGCCTGCTGCAATTGCGCGACCAGCGTGCCGACATCGGTCACGTGATGCGCGTTTGCGCCATACGCGCTGCAGGCGTCGCGCGAAGCGTCGCCCAGCGCGTATAGCGCGTCGATACCGCGTTCCTTGGCGTACGCGCCAATTTCGCGGTGAAATGCCGGGCCGTTGTCGCCGACTTCGCCCATGTCGCCCATCACCAGCACACGCGGCGATTCGCGCGACGCGAGCACGTCGATTGCCGCACGCATCGAATCGGGGTTGGCGTTGTAGGTGTCGTCGATCACGGTTGCGCCGGCGAGTGTGCCGAGCGCTGCGCGCTTCACCTGCAAACGGCCTTTCACCGCGCCGAACGATTCGAGGCCACGCCTGATCGCGTCGAGCGACACGCCTGCGGCGAGCGCGGCCGAAGTCGCGGCCAACGCGTTGTGCGCGTTGTGGTCGCCGAGCACTTGCAGCGTGACGTCGACGTGGCCTTCCGGCGTGTCGATACTCAGAACATTGCCGTTGAACGTGCCGGTCACGGCGGCTTCGGTCGCGCGCTCGGCGGTGTTCAACGCGAAGTCGACAATGCGGTTGCCGGTTGCCGCGACGCGCCAGATGCTCGCGTACGCATCATCGGCCGGGAACACGGCGACACCTGCCGGCGTGAGCGCGTGAATCACGCTGGCGTGTTCGAGCGCGACCGCTTCGACCGTCGCCATGAATTCCTGATGCTCGCGCTGGGCGTTGTTCACCACCGCAACCGTCGGCTCGGCGATCTTCGCGAGCAGCGCGGTCTCGCCCGGATGGTTCATGCCGAGTTCGACCACCGCCAGTTGATGCGCGGCGTGCAGGCGGAACAGCGTGAGCGGCAAGCCGATATCGTTGTTGAAGTTGCCGGCGGTCGCGAGACGCGCGTCCGCGCCGACCGCGGCGGCGAAGATCGACGCGATCATTTCCTTGACCGTCGTCTTGCCGTTGCTGCCCGTCACGGCGACGAGCGGCATGCTGAACGTGCGCCGCCAGCCGCGTGCAAGCGCGCCGAGCGCGACACGCGTATCGGCCACGCGCAACGCGGGCGCCTGCCAGTCTTGCGGCGTGCGCGTCACCAGTGCCGCCGTGACGTTGCGCGATGCGACTTCCGGCAGGAAGTCGTGCGCGTCGAAACGCTCACCCTTGATTGCGACGAACAGATCGCCGGGACCGGCACTGCGGCTATCGGTCGACACGCGTTCGAACGTGACACTGTCGTCACCCAGCACGGTGGCGCCGGGGATCAGTGCAGCAGCTTCACGCAGCGAGAACATGGTCATTCGCCACCTCCGCGTACGTGCGTTGCCCGTGCGGCGAGCGCAAGGCGAGCATGGTCCTGATCGGAGAAAGCGCGCTTCTTACCCATGATTTCCTGTGTTGCTTCATGCCCCTTGCCGGCCAGCACGATGACGTCTTCCCGGGCGGCGCCGCGGATCGCTTGCAGGATCGCGCTCGCGCGGTCCTCGATACGGCGCGCCTTCGACGCGTCTTTCATGCCTGCAGCGATTTGCTCGATGATCGACTGCGGATCTTCGCTGCGCGGGTTGTCGCTGGTCACGACCACGCCATCGGCCAGCTTCTCGGCGATCGCGCCCATCAGCGGACGCTTGGTCGCGTCGCGGTCGCCGCCGCAGCCGAACATGCAGATCAGTTCGCCGCCGCGTGCGGCCGCCATCGGGCGCAAGGCTTCCAAGGTCTTTTCCAGCGCGTCCGGCGTATGCGCGTAATCGATCACGACCAGCGGCTCGTCGTTCTGCAAGCGGCCGCCAAGACGTTGCATGCGGCCATTTACCGGCTCGAGCTTCGCCAGTTCGGCAAGCGCGGCGTCGAAGGGCACGTCGGCGGCGAGCAATGCGCCGAGTACGCCGAGCAGATTGCTGACGTTGAATGCGCCGAGCGTTTGCACGTCGACTTCCGCACTGCCCCAGTCCGATGTGGTCAGATGGAACGCGGTGCCAGTCGCGGTTGCTCGCACATTCGAAGCGAGCAACCAGGCATCGGCTTGCGGCCCATCCTTGAGCACTTCATCGAGACCGTAGGCGATCGTGCGTGCATGGCTCTTGGTACTCGCGAGCAGGCGGCGACCGGCGGCATCGTCGCGATTGATCACCGCGGCGCGCAATTCCGGCCACGCAAACAGACGTGCCTTGGCGGTTTCGTAAGCTTCGAACGTGCCGTGATAGTCGAGGTGGTCTTGCGTGAGATTCGTGAACACGGCAATGTCGAACGCCGTGCCGTTCACACGGCCTTGGTGCAGCGCGTGCGACGACACTTCCATCGCCACTGCTTGAGCACCCGCGTCGCGCAATTGCGCGAGACTGCGTTGCAGTTGCGGCGCGTCGGGCGTCGTGAAGCCCGTGTGCACCAGTTGCCCCGGCAGACCGGTGCCGAGCGTGCCGATGATCGCGCAACGCTTGCCGAGTGCGGTCAAGGCCGCGGAAATCCATTGGCTGCAGGACGTCTTGCCGTTCGTGCCGGTGATGCCGATCGCCAGCATGCCGTCGCTCGGATCGGCATACCAGGCGCTCGCAATCGAACCGGCCAGTTCGTTCAATGCCGGCACGGCCAATGTCGTAGATGAATCGATCGCACCGCTAAAGCCTTCGGGCTGCACCAGCACGGCCGCCGCGCCACGCTCGATCGCGCCGTCGATAAACGGGCGGTTATCCGCGCCGTCGACGGCATAGGCAAAGAACGCGTCGCCCGCGGCGAGCGAGCGCGTGTCGGCGTGCAGATGCGCGCCTGGCTGCACGTGGGCGTGCAGCCAGTTGAGTGCGTCGGCGATTTGCCGGTGCGCCGGATGCTTCTTACGCAGCGCGCTCATCGCACAACTCCGGGATGGCTTTTCGCGTTGGCGGCAATCGTCATCTTCTTTGCGCCGGCGCTGGTGGAGAGTTTCTTGACCGCCGCGGGCGAGGGTGGCGCGCTCGGCGCGGCAGGCGCTGAATCGTCCGACACGACCATCTGCTTGACCGGCATATCCGGCGGCACATTCAGCGAACGCAGCGTATCGCCGACGATCGCCGAGAACACCGGACCCGACACCTGACCACCGAAGTGGCTGCCGGCCGTCGGTTCGTCGACCGACACGGCGACGACGATGCGCGGATTCGGCATCGGCGCCATGCCGACGAACGAAGCGCGGTACTTGGAGTGGTCATAGCCGTGAGCGCCATGCTTGTAGGCAGTACCGCTCTTGCCGCCGACCCGATAGCCCGGCACGGCCGCGTCCGGCGACGTGCCGCCCGGCGCAGTAACGGTTTCGAGCATCGCGCGCACTTCGCGAGCGGTGGTGGGCGCGAAAATCTGCGGCCCCGTGGCCGGTTGATCGCCAGGCGTGCGGAAAATCGATACCGGCATGATCTCGCCGTCATGCGCGATCGCGGTGTACGCACGCCCCAACTGGAACAGCGACACCGACAAGCCGTAGCCGTACGACATGGTCGCCTGCTCGATGCGGCGCCAGCTCTTCCACGGCCGCAGACGGCCCGCCGCCGCGCCCGGGAAGCCGACCTTCGGCGCCTGGCCGAGACCGATGCTGGTATACATATTCCACATCTCTTCGGGCTTGAGCTGCATGGCGATCTTCGTCGCGCCGATGTTGCTCGACTTCTGGATCACGCCGCCTACCGTCAGCACGCCGAACGCGCTATCGTCGGTAATCGGCGCACCGTCGAGCACAAAGCGGCCCGGCCCCGTGTCTACCAGTGTAGTCGGCGTCACGCGGTGCAGGTCGAGCGCGAGCGACACCGTGAACGGCTTCATGATCGAACCCGGCTCGAAGGTGTCCGTGAGAATGCGGTTGCGCAGTTGGTCGCCCGTAAGGTGCGAACGGTCGTTCGGGTTGTACGTGGGGTAGTTAACCAGTGCGAGCACTTCGCCGGTCCGCACGTCGATCACCATCGCCGCGCCGGCCTTCGCCTTGAATTTCTCGACGGCCGCTTTCAGGTTCGTATATGCGATGTACTGGATCTTGCTGTCGATCGAGAGATCGACGTCCTGGCCGTTATGCGGCACGACCTGCTCGTCCACGTCCTCGATGATGTGGCCCATGCGGTCTTTAATGACGCGGCGGCTGCCCGACATGCCGGCCAGCAACTTCTGATCGCCGAGTTCGACGCCTTCCTGGCCCTCGTCTTCCACATTGGTGAAGCCGATCAGGTGGGCCGTGATTTCGCCTTCCGGATAGAAGCGTTTGTACTCGTCGCGCGCATAAATGCCGGGGATGTCCAGCGCGGTGACCTTCTCGGCGACGTCGACCGGCACCTGGCGCTTCACATAAACGAAGGTCTTGTCTTCCGACAGCTTGGCGCGCAGCTCCTTGTTCGTCATGCCGAGCAGCTTGCCGAGCGCAGTCAGCTTGTCGGCGCCCAGGTCGTCCGGCACCGACTCGGGAATCGCCCAGATGGCGCGCACCGGCAGACTCGTGGCAAGCACGAGGCCGTTGCGATCGAGAATCTTGCCCCGCGTGGCCGGCAATTCGAGGCGGCGCTGATAGCGGATTTCACCCTGCTTCTGATAGAAGGCGTTGCCGGGTCCCTGAATCCAGAAGGCGCGCGCGGTCAGCGCGACAAACGCCATGAAGAGCATGAACACGACGAGTTTCGAGCGCCACATGGGCAGTCGCACCGACAGGATCGGGTTCGCCGAAAAAGCGACGCTTTTGCGAGTCGACGATTTTTTCATCGCACGCCTCCGCGACGGCTCGCGACCGGCGCCGACGCCGGGCCGGAAGTTGGGATCGGCGCGTCTTCAGCCTTGGCGGCGCCCGGATCGAGCGTCAGGTACTGGGTACGGCCGGTCGTGACCGATTGCATCTTCAGGGAATCAGTGGCGATCTGCTCGATGCGCGACGTCTTCGACAACGCGCTCTGCTGATATTGAAGCTGTGAATAATCCTGCTGCAGCTGGCGCTCCTGCGATTGCGCGCGCTGCAACTGAATAAAGATCTGACGCTGCTGATTGGTAGCGTTGACGACGGACAATGCGCAGCCCATCACGATCATCAGCAGGAAGATATTGAGGCGGCTCATGGTGCGATCCGCTCCGCCACACGCATCACGGCAGAACGGGCGCGCGGGTTCGCGGCGACTTCAGCGTCGCTGGCGAACACGCGGCCGATGATTTTGAGCGGAGGGCTCGGCAGATCGACTGCGCGAATCGGCAGACGGCGGTCCACCGCGGGCGTACTGGCGTGCGCCTGCATGAATCGTTTGACGATCCGGTCCTCGAGCGAATGAAAGCTGATGACCACCAGCCGCCCCCCTTGCTCCAACAGCGACAACGCTGCTTCTAAAACGACTTGCAGCTCCGCAAGCTCTTGATTGATGTGAATCCGTATAGCCTGAAAGGTGCGGGTTGCCGGATCCTTGCCCTTCTCACGGGTTTTGACGACGTTAGCCACGATTTGGGCAAGCTCGCCCGTGCTGACGAGAGGCCCAAGACGGTCGGACTCTGCCCGGCGAGCAACAAGCGCCTTTGCAATCTGAAAAGCAAACCGTTCTTCCCCATAATCTCGTATCACCTCCGTCAATTCCTGCACCGTGGCCCGCGCCAGCCAGTCAGCAGCGGACTCGCCGCGCGTCGGGTCCATCCGCATGTCGAGCGGGCCGTCGGCACGGAAACTGAAACCGCGCTCCGGATCGTCGACTTGCGGCGACGACACGCCCAGATCCAGCAAGACACCCGACACCCGCCCTACCCCACGCGCCGCGATCGCGTCGCGCAGCGAAGCAAAACTCTCGTGCACGATGCCAAAGCGCGGATCCGCAATCTGCTGAGCCGTGGCAATGGCGAGCGGGTCTTTGTCGAACGCGATCAGCCGCCCCGCTTCACCCAGCTTCTCCAGCACCAGCCGGCTATGGCCGCCGCGCCCGAACGTTCCGTCCACATACACGCCGTCCGCGCGCGTGACCAGCGCCTCGACCGCCTCTTCCAGCAGCACCGTGCGATGCTGCAATTCGTTTCCCATCGCAGGTGCCATATATGTAGTCCGCGATCAGAACGTGAAATTCTTTAACGCTTCGGGCATGCCCTCGGCGATCGCTGCCTGTTCCTTTGCTGCGTAAATTTGTGCGTCCCACAACTCGAAGTGACGGCCCATGCCAAGCAGGTTCACTTCCTTCTCCAGCGAGCCGGCCGCGCGCAATTCCGGCGACACGAGCACACGACCCGCGCCGTCCATATCGACGTCCATGGCATTGCCGAGAAAAATGCGCTTCCACCAGGCCGCGTTCATAGGCAGCTTGTCGACCTTGTCGCGAAAGATCTCCCACTCCGGGCGAGGAAAGAGCAACAGGCAGCCGTCCGGGTGCTTGGTGATCGTCACCCGGCCCTCTGCCTGTGTTTGCAGCGCATCCCGATAGCGAGAGGGAATCGACATCCGCCCTTTCGCATCGAGCGTCAGCGCCGACGCCCCTTGGAACACTTCACTCTCCCTGTCGACCGGAGTTAGCGCTTCAGCTGTCGGCTGGAGTTGGCGCTTTAGCGCTTACTCCAGCCCCATGCAGAGCACTTACTCCGGTCCCATGCAACCTAGTTGCCCGGCGCTTTTGCGCCGGCTGCCCGATTCGTGAAAATCTACCCGAAACCACCCGTGAGATCACACAAAAATACACTTTCTCACACTGTCTCCCACTTTAGAGGAACGCTAAACAGGGGTCAAGGGAGATACGCGCTTTTCGGGTGAATTTTGTTTGTTAGAACAAGGACTTAGCGCGACTCCTTCACGTCAGACATAAAACGGAAAACCGTTATAAATGAATGAGCTAGTGAGACTTGTGAAGGTGATACGTGAAAAGTGCGAGGGAAAGGCGCGGAATGTAAGAGATCGTGAAGCGGGATCGGGAGGTGTTTGCTGGCGTTCCGGGGATTTCGGGCGGACGGCGCGCGAGGCGCCGTCCCACTCTCAGGCGGTGCGTGAGCGGAGGTCTCGAACTTATAGGTAATAGGCGGTGCGGGTCATGACTTTCGATACCGCACGCATCAGCGCGCGTGCAGGGAACGGCAATTCGACGCCACCCGCGTCCATCGCGGATTTACCATGCTCCATTTCATCTACGCGCATCTGTTCGACGATCGCGCGCGATTCACGGTCCGCCGCGGGTAGCTGATCCAGATGGCTATCCAGATGCTGTTCGACCTGGCGCTCAGTCTCGGCCATGAAACCGAGACTCACTCGATCACCAAGACGGCCTGCCGCGAGGCCGATCGCCAACGCGCCGGTGTACCAGAGCGGATTCAATAGACTTGGACGGGAATCGAGTGCTTCGAGGCGTTTGGCGGTCCACGCCAGATGATCCTCTTCTTCCATGGCAGCGTGATTAAACACGGCCCGCAAAGACGGCGACCTGGTCGCGAGTTTCTGAGCCTGGTAAAGCGCCTGGGCGCACACCTCACCGACGTGGTTCACACGCATCAACCCGGCCGCATGCGCACGTTCCGTCGGGGAGAGTTCGGCATGCTCCGCAGCCGATTCTTGCGGAACCGGTAATGGACGACTCATCCGCGACACGCCGGTCATTGAGCGTAAACCCCGATCAAACTCGCTAATCAACTCGTCCAGAAACATTCAACACTCCCTGATTCCACAACCGGCCCGCCGCGCTGACAGCGCCATGCGACAAGGCTTTACGGGGTAAACCCGGCCTCACGAAGACCTTGAATTCACACGATTCCGGCGGCCAATTTGGGATTTTAGACCATGTTGCGTAAACGAAACAGGACCCGTCCCGGCCGTCTCCTTTTTCTTTGTGCCATGTATGCCTTTTGTTACATTACGTGCAACTTCTCGCGAAGTTGGACAAGCAAGGCCTCAACGCTAGACAAAAATTCGCCTTGTTCAAAAGATTCGTAATCCTTGGAGATCATTCGATGAAAAAGTCGCTTCTCGCTCTCGCAGCACTGGGCGCATTCGCAGGCGTCGCACATGCTCAGAGCAGCGTGACCCTGTACGGTATCATTGACGAAGGCTTCAACATCAACACCAACTCGGGTGGCAAGCACCTGTACAACCTGTCCAGCGGCGTCATGCAAGGCTCGCGTTTCGGCCTGCGCGGCACGGAAGATCTGGGCGGCGGTCTGAAGGCAATCTTCGTGTTGGAAAACGGCTTTGACGTGAACAACGGCAAGCTGGGTCAAGGCGGCCTGCTGTTCGGTCGTCAAGCTTACGTTGGTCTGTCGAGCCAGTTCGGCACGGTTACGGCGGGTCGTCAGTATGATTCCGTCGTCGACTACGTCGGTCCGCTGGAAGCCGGCGACCAGTGGGGCGGCTACATCGCTGCTCACCCGGGTGACATCGACAACTTCAACAACGCGTACCGTACGAACAACACCATCAAGTACACCAGCGTGGATTACGGTGGCCTGAAGTTCGGCGGCACGTACAGCTTCGGCGGCCAGGCAGGTAACGTTACCGGCAACCAGATCTGGTCGTTGGGCGTTGGCTACAACAACGGCCCCCTCGTTCTCGGCGCCGGTTACTTGAACGCACGCACCCCGGCAGCTTCGGGTGGCCTGTTCAATACCGGCAGCACGGCTGCGACGAACACGGGTGCCCTGTCGAACTTCGCTGTGACGTCGCCGGTCTACGCTGGCTTCGCTTCGGCTAACACGTACCAAGTGGCTGGCCTCGGTGGCGCATACACGTTCGGCGCAGCAACGATCGGTGCAACGTACTCGAACATCCGCTTCGGCAACCTGGGCGCTACGTTCACGTCGCCGTACAAGGGCCAATCGGCTACGTTCAACAACGCGGAACTCAACTTCAAATATCAGTTGACCCCGGCGTTGCTGGTCGGCGCAGCGTATGACTACACGCGCGGCGCGGAAATCAACGGTGCATCGCGTGCTCAGTACCACCAAGGCTCGCTCGGCGTGGACTACTTCCTGTCCAAGCGTACCGACGTGTACGTGATCGGCGTGTACCAACACGCTCTGGGCGAAACGCTGAGCGTTACGGGTGCTACGGTCAACGCAACGGCAGGCATCAACGGCCTGACGGGTTCGTCGAACCAGAACCAACTCGCAGCTCGCGTCGGTATCCGCCACAAGTTCTAATAAGTCGTAATAAAGCAGTTTGCCTCAAAGGCGCCTTCGGGCGCCTTTTTTTGTGACTGCTTCAAGCGCAGGTCGACTTGGTTCGCGTGAAGATGACGGGCCAAAGAAAAAGATCCGGCAGACTTTCGTCTGCCGGATCTTTTTCTTTTCTCGTCCAATGCGCTTTAGTTGGTGCCGGCTTTGATCGGACCGATGGGCTTGACGCGCGTGATGCGCTTACGCCCGACCGTCGCGCAATTCGCGACGCAGAATCTTGCCGACATTGCTCTTGGGCAGTTCAGTCCGGAATTCGACGATCTTCGGCCGCTTATAGCCCGTCAATTGCTGTTTGCAATACTCGAAGATGTCCGCATCGGTAAGCGCCTGGTCCTTCTTCACGACAAACAGCTTCACCGCTTCGCCAGAATGCTGATCCGGCACGCCGACTGCAGCGACTTCGAACACACCCGGCAACTTGGCAACCACATCCTCGATCTCGTTCGGATAGACGTTGAAGCCGGAGACCAGAATCATGTCCTTCTTCCGGTCGACGATCTTGACGAAGCCATTTTCGTTCATGAAGCCGACATCACCCGACTTAAAGAAGCCATCCGGCGTCATCACTTTGGCCGTCTCGTCCGGGCGGTTCCAGTAACCCGCCATCACCTGCGGGCCGCGGATGCAGATTTCTCCCGGCTCGCCGAGCGCGACCTCGTTGCCTTCGTCGTCGCGGATCGAGATTTCCGTCGACGGCAGCGGCAAACCGATCGTGCCGCTATATTCCGTTACCGTAACCGGATTGCAGGTGACGCACGGCGACGTTTCCGACAGACCATAGCCTTCGATGATCGGCGTATGCGTATGCTCGAACCAGCGCTTGGCGACCGCTTCCTGCACCGCCATACCGCCGCCATTGGCTGCGATCAGCTTCGAAAAATCGAGCTTGTGGAAGTCCGGGCTGTTCAGCATCGCGTTGTACAGCGTGTTGACGGCGGGAATTGTTGTGATCGGATAGCCTTCGAGCGCCTTGATCATGCCGGGGATATCGCGCGGATTTGGAATCAGCACGCCGAGGCCGCCGGTGCGGATCGTCAACAGCCCGCAGACCGTCAGCGCAAAGACGTGATAAAGCGGCAGCGCGACAACCGTAATGAACTGATCGATGTCCGTGCGGTTAGCGCGAACCGGATCGAGCCAGATTTCCGACTGCAGCACGTTGGCGATCAGATTCCGGTGCAAAAGCGTCGCGCCCTTGGCCACGCCGGTCGTGCCGCCCGTGTACTGGAGAAACGCGACGTCGTCCGGACCTTGCTGGACTGGCTTGAAACTCTGGCGGCCGCCCTCGGCGATTGCCACGTTGAACTTGATGTGGCCGGGCAGACTCCACGCCGGCACCATCTTCTTCACGCGCCGCACGACGAAGTTCACCAACGCGCCCTTGACGCCCATCAGATCGCCCATTGCGGCGACGACAACGTGCTTGACCGACGTATTGCGCACGATCGACTGCAGCGTGACAGCGAAGTTTTCGAGCAGGATGATCGCTTCCGCACCGCTGTCCTTGAGCTGATGCTCGAGCTCCCGCGGTGTGTAGAGCGGGTTCACATTCACCACCACGTAGCCCGCGCGCAGGATCGCAGCAATCGCGACGGGATACTGCAGCACGTTCGGCATCATGATCGCGATGCGCGCGCCGCGGACAAGGCCCTTTGACTGAAACCACGCGGCCAGCTTGCGCGAGAGCGCGTCGAGCTCGCCGTAGCTGATCTCCTTGCCCATGCAGACGAACGCCGGTTTTGCGCGGTGGTCACGGAAAGCTTCTTCAAGCAGTTCGGCGACCGACGAATACCGAGTCGGGTCAATCTCTGCGGGAACGCCGGGCGGATAAGATTTCAGCCAGATTTTGTCCATGCAGCGTCTCCTCCTTTATTTTCGAATGGTCGTGCTAAAAACGCATCGTAGCATGGGCATCCCGTTGCTATTCGCGAAAAGCGGCTAGGTTAGACTGCAGCCTCGAACCCGTTGCGGGCCGTTGCCACGGGATTTTTAAACCTGTTTTCAGGCACGTTCGACTTCGACGAGGCAGTCGTAGAACGTGGCCGAGCCGCCCAGATCGGTGAGCGCCTGGCTGGTGACCTGATTGGCGTTTCGGCCGTCAGGGGCGAGCTTCTTCCACCAGATCGACAGGCCGACTACGAGGCCTTTGCGTGTCTTGTCGGTGACACGGGCGCGCGCCTGCATCGCGCCGCGGTCGTTGAATATGCGCACCTGGTCACCGTTGGCGATGTTTCGCTGTTGCGCGTCGGCCGGGTGGATGTCCAGATGCGGCTCGCCCTCCGTTGAGCGCAGGCTTTCGATGTTCACAAAGGTGCTGTTCAGGAAGTTGCGGGCAGGCGGCGAGATCATCGCAAGCGGGTAACGAGCGGCGAGTTCGGGCGCACCGTCTTCGGACTCGTAAGGCGGCAGGTAGTCGGGCAACGGATCGAGTCCCTGCTGCGCGAGGCGCTCACTGAAGAACTCGCACTTGCCGGACGGCGTGCGAAAGCCACCCTCGGCGAATGGCGCGTCCGGCAGGTTCAGCGCTGCCCAGCCGGTTTTCTTTAACGAGTCCCAGTTGACGCCTTTGAGGGTCTTGTCGTTCCAGCGGAAAGCCGACTGTGCAATAGCATCGTCGCTCTCGTAAAGCGCCGGCTCCTGCAGGCCCATGTGACGCGCCAGGCCGCGAAAGATCTCCGTGTTGGGGCGTGCATCGCCGACCGGCGCGATCGCCGGCAGGTTGACCATCACGTGAGTGTGTCCGTACGACTTGTGCACGTCGAGGTGCTCCAACTGCGTTGTGGCAGGCAGAAGCAGATCGGCGTAGTCCGCGGTATCGGTCTGAAAGTGCTCGAGGACAATCGTGAACAGGTCTTCACGTGCAAAACCTGCGGCGACTCGTTCAGAGTCCGGCGCGACCGCCACCGGATTCGAGTTATAGACAATGATCGCCTCGACTTTCGGGCCGAACGCGACATCGCCGGGGTGCAGCAGCGCGTCGCCAATGGCGTTCATATTGATGACGCGCGAAGTCCGGGTGGGCCAGCCCGGCATCAGGTCCGGGCGCTGCAACGCGTGCGAATCCACCGGCGCCCACCCGCCCGAAGATAGCAGCACACCACCCGCTCGCTCGCGCCATGCACCTGTCAGCGAAGGTAAGCAGGCAATGGCGCGCACAGCGTTACCGCCGCCGCGCACCCGCTGCAAGCCATAGTTCATCCGGATCGCGGCCTTTTTCGTGCCGCCGTAAAGACGCGCGAGATCGACAATCGCCTGCTCGTCGACACCGCAAATTTGAGCAACACGTGACGGCGGATAGCTGAACGCACGCGCCTTGAGTTCGTCGAAACCCAGCGTATGAGCAGCGATGTAGGCGTGATCGAGCAGATTTTCTGCGATCAACACGTTGATCATGCCTAGCGCTAGAGCACCGTCGGTTCCGGGTCTCAGTGCAATGTGCTGGTGGCATTTTTCCGCCGTCAGCGACCGGTACGGATCGATCGCGATCAGTCGCGCACCGCGACGTTTGGCCTCCTGGGCACGTGTCCAGAAGTGCAGGTTCGACGCAATGGGATTCGAGCCCCAGATCAGGATGACCTCGCTCTCGGCGAAAAACTCGGTGAGCATGCCGAGGCTGGCGCCGTAGGTGTATTTCAGCCCCGCCGCACCGGCTGCTGCACAGATCGTGCGGTCTAACTGCGACGCTCCGAGTTTGTGAAAGAACCGCTGCGCGATGCTGTCGCCCTGAACCAGGCCCATTGTGCCGGCGTAGCTATACGGCACGATGGCTTCTGGCGCCCGGTTCGCTATCTCCGACAGGCGCGCTGCAGCCAGCTCGAGCGCCTCATCCCAGCTGATCGGCTCAAAACGGCCTTCGCCTTTGCGGCCGACGCGTTTCATCGGTGTCGTCAACCGGTGCGGATGGTGCACCCGCTCGGCATAGCGACTGACTTTGGTACACAGCGCGCCTTGAGTCGGCGGGTGATCGGGATCGCCGACGACCTTGATCGCCCTTCCGCCTTCGACGGTCACGCGCATCGCGCAAGTATCGGGGCAATCGTGCGGGCACACTGCGCGGGCGAATTCAGTCGGAGCATTCATTGGCGATCCGTCCAGGAGAGCGGCAAACGGTGGGGCAATCCCGAATTTTATTACGGCTGTTGGCCGGTGATCCGCCCGGTGCCGCCAAAAACGCCTTCGGCGTAGAATCGGTTATCAACGTGCCCGGGCGATACGGCCCCGAGCGACTCCACGCAAAGCAAAGCACAAGCGCACCATCATGAAACTGATCCCGGAAATTCAGGCCGCCCACGGCGAAATTCAGACCCTTCGACGAACAATTCATGCCCACCCTGAGTTGCGTTACGAAGAAACGGTAACAGCAGATCTGGTTGCGAGGACACTTGAGTCCTGGGGCATCGAAACTCATCGCGGGTTGGGCAAAACGGGCGTAGTCGGCGTACTGAAGCGCGGTAACGGATTGCGGTCGATCGGACTGCGCGCCGATATGGATGCGCTACCGATTCAGGAGCTGAACAGCTTCGACCATCGCTCGCAGAACGACGGCAAAATGCACGCGTGCGGTCATGACGGACATACCGCGATGCTGCTCGGCGCGGCGCGGCATCTGGTCAAGCATGGCGAATTTGACGGCACGATCGTGTTCATCTTCCAACCGGCAGAGGAAGGCGGTGCCGGCGCACAGGCTATGATCGACGACGGCCTGTTCACGAAGTTTCCAGTCGATGCGGTTTTCGGAATCCACAACTGGCCGGGCATGCCGGCGGGCAACTTTGGCGTGACCGAAGGTCCGATTATGGCGTCCAGCAACGAATTCCGCATTGAAATCAAAGGCGTGGGTTCGCATGCGGCACTGCCACACAACGGCCGCGACCCCGTCTTCACGGCGGTTCAGATCGCGAACGGGCTGCAGGGCATCATCACGCGGAACAAGAAGCCGCTCGATACCGCGGTACTGTCGATCACCCAGATTCATGCCGGCGACGCCCTCAATGTCGTCCCGGACGATGCGTGGATTGCAGGCACTGTGCGGACTTTTACCACTGAAACGCTCGATCTGATCGAAGCGCGCATGCGCAAGATCGCGAAGAGCACGGCCGAGGCTTACGACTGTTCGGTCGATATCCACTTTCATCGCAACTACCCGCCTACCATCAACAGTAGCGAGGAGGCCCGCTTCGCGGCTGAGGTCATGAAGGAAATCGTCGGCGCGGAAAATGTCGACGACGCGGTCGAACCGACAATGGGTGCCGAAGACTTTTCGTTCATGCTGCTCGCGAAACCGGGCTGTTATGCATTTCTCGGCAATGGCGACGGTGGGCACCGGGATTCAGGACATGGCGCGGGGCCTTGCATGCTGCATAACGCAAGCTATGACTTCAACGACGAGCTATTGCCAATCGGCTCGACATATTGGGTTCGACTTGCACAACGATTTCTGGCGCAAGAGACATAGGGCGGTTGGGTGTATGTGGAACGGCGATTTACGCATCGCCGCTTTGTAGATGCCATGCATATCGATGCGCGGCTTTATTGGGGAAGATGCCGTGCGGGTGAACCGCGACGGCGTGGA
The DNA here is from genome assembly GCF_003368325.1 of Paraburkholderia caffeinilytica. NCBI lineage: Bacteria > Pseudomonadati > Pseudomonadota > Betaproteobacteria > Burkholderiales > Burkholderiaceae > Paraburkholderia > Paraburkholderia caffeinilytica. Next base: position 1,662,326 of record NZ_CP031467.1, read on the forward strand.
CGTCGGACGTGCCTATCTGGAGCTGACGGGTTACGCGAACGCGCTGTGGATCGGGAAGGAGTGACGGTGGGAGAGCGGGTGCGTATCGGGCAGGGACACGCGGGGCGATGTGCCATCTCGGGTCATCCGGACGCAGTGCCGGTGTGAGCATGCGATCGCAGTCGTGATGGCATGGCCGGGGGGCAGCGCCCCGTTCTGCGTGCGCTTCCTGCGGGCTGTTTTTGTCGCGCTGTTTGCCGCGCCGTGTTTCTGCCGGGCTGTTTCTGCCGCACTGTTTCTGCCGCGCGGTTTCTGCCGCGTAAACGCAGAAACCCCACCGTTTCGGGGTGGGGTTTCTGCTGCTGCTGGGGAGCCTGACGATTACCTACTTTCACACGGGAATCCGCACTATCATCGGCGTGGAGTCGTTTCACGGTCCTGTTCGGGATGGGAAGGGGTGGGACCGACTCGCTATGGTCATCAGGCATGACTTGTTGCCGTACTGCCTTTGGGCAATACAGCCAATCTGGAAGAAGTAGTTTCTGGTGATGCTCACCAGAGGGAGTTGTGTTGTTCGAGGCACAACATCGATCTCTCAACCGTGTGTGGTCTGCATAAGACCCTGCGCGTGGCGCAGGGTGGGGCATCCATAAGTGCTGAAGCACTAACGGCTGCCGACACACACCTGTTATAGGATCAAGCCTTACGGGCAATTAGTATCAGTTAGCTTAACGCATTACTGCGCTTCCACACCTGACCTATCAACGTCCTGGTCTTGAACGACCCTTCAAGGGGCTCGAAGCCCCGGGGATATCTCATCTTAAGGCGAGTTTCCCGCTTAGATGCTTTCAGCGGTTATCTCTTCCGAACATAGCTACCCGGCGATGCCACTGGCGTGACAACCGGTACACCAGAGGTTCGTCCACTCCGGTCCTCTCGTACTAGGAGCAGCCCCCTTCAAATATCCAGCGCCCACGGCAGATAGGGACCAAACTGTCTCACGACGTTTTAAACCCAGCTCACGTACCTCTTTAAATGGCGAACAGCCATACCCTTGGGACCGGCTACAGCCCCAGGATGAGATGAGCCGACATCGAGGTGCCAAACACCGCCGTCGATATGAACTCTTGGGCGGTATCAGCCTGTTATCCCCAGAGTACCTTTTATCCGTTGAGCGATGGCCCTTCCATACAGAACCACCGGATCACTATGACCTGCTTTCGCACCTGCTCGACTTGTCGGTCTCGCAGTTAAGCACGCTTATGCCATTGCACTATCAGCACGATTTCCGACCGTACCTAGCGTACCTTCGTACTCCTCCGTTACACTTTGGGAGGAGACCGCCCCAGTCAAACTGCCTACCATGCACTGTCCCCGACCCGGATCACGGGCCAAGGTTAGAACCTCAAACAAACCAGGGTGGTATTTCAAGGACGGCTCCACGCAGACTGGCGTCCACGCTTCATAGCCTCCCACCTATCCTACACAGATCGGTTCAAAGTCCAATGCAAAGCTACAGTAAAGGTTCATGGGGTCTTTCCGTCTAGCCGCGGGGAGATTGCATCATCACAAACACTTCAACTTCGCTGAGTCTCGGGAGGAGACAGTGTGGCCATCGTTACGCCATTCGTGCAGGTCGGAACTTACCCGACAAGGAATTTCGCTACCTTAGGACCGTTATAGTTACGGCCGCCGTTTACCGGGACTTCAATCAAGAGCTTGCACCCCATCATTTAATCTTCCGGCACCGGGCAGGCGTCACACCCTATACGTCCACTTTCGTGTTTGCAGAGTGCTGTGTTTTTATTAAACAGTCGCAGCCACCAGTTTATTGCAACCCCTTCACCCTCCTGGCGCAGGCCAGTCAGGCTACAGGGGCGTACCTTATCCCGAAGTTACGGTACCAATTTGCCGAGTTCCTTCTCCCGAGTTCTCTCAAGCGCCTTAGAATACTCATCTCGCCCACCTGTGTCGGTTTGCGGTACGGTCCTGTTAAACTGAAGCTTAGAGGCTTTTCTTGGAACCACTTCCGATTGCTTCGTCGCCTAAGCGACTGGCCTCGCACCCTTGAATTCCGCGCCCGGATTTGCCTGAGCGCCTTCTCCAATGCAAGGACCGGGACTTCCAACACCCGGACAACCTTCCGCGATCCGTCCCCCCATCGCATTTAACAATGGTGCAGGAATATTAACCTGCTTCCCATCAGCTACGCATTTCTGCCTCGCCTTAGGGGCCGACTCACCCTACGCCGATGAACGTTGCGTAGGAAACCTTGGGCTTACGGCGAGGGGGCCTTTCACCCCCTTTATCGCTACTCATGTCAGCATTCGCACTTCCGATACCTCCAGCACACTTTCCAGTGCACCTTCGCAGGCTTACGGAACGCTCTCCTACCATGCACATTACTGTGCATCCGCAGCTTCGGTATATGGCTTAGCCCCGTTACATCTTCCGCGCAGGACGACTCGATCAGTGAGCTATTACGCTTTCTTTAAAGGATGGCTGCTTCTAAGCCAACCTCCTGACTGTTTTAGCCTTCCCACTTCGTTTCCCACTTAGCCATATTTGGGGACCTTAGCTGGCGGTCTGGGTTGTTTCCCTCTTGACACCGGACGTTAGCACCCGATGTCTGTCTCCCGTGATTGCACTCTTCGGTATTCGGAGTTTGCTATGGCGTAGTAATCCGCAATGGACCCCACAACCATGACAGTGCTCTACCCCCGAAGGTGATACACGAGGCACTACCTAAATAGTTTTCGGAGAGAACCAGCTATTTCCAGGTTTGTTTAGCCTTTCACCCCTATCCACAGCTCATCCCCTAACTTTTCAACGTTAGTGGGTTCGGACCTCCAGTACGTGTTACCGCACCTTCATCCTGGCCATGGATAGATCACCTGGTTTCGGGTCTACACCCAGCGACTGAACGCCCTGTTCGGACTCGCTTTCGCTACGCCTGCCCTAATCGGTTAAGCTTGCCACTGAATGTAAGTCGCTGACCCATTATACAAAAGGTACGCCGTCACCCCTTGCGAGGCTCCGACTGTTTGTATGCATGCGGTTTCAGGATCTGTTTCACTCCCCTCCCGGGGTTCTTTTCGCCTTTCCCTCACGGTACTGGTTCACTATCGGTCGATCACGAGTATTTAGCCTTGGAGGATGGTCCCCCCATCTTCAGACAGGATTTCACGTGTCCCGCCCTACTTGTCGTACACCCAGTTCTTTCATAATGTTTTCGCCTACAGGGCTATCACCTGCTATGGCCGCACTTTCCAGAGCGTTCGGCTAACACTACAAATAAAGAGTACAGGCTGGTCCCATTTCGCTCGCCACTACTCTGGGAATCTCGGTTGATTTCTTTTCCTGCGGTTACTTAGATGTTTCAGTTCACCGCGTTCGCTTCACGTAGCCTATGTATTCAGCTACGGATGACCCATACGGGCCGGGTTTCCCCATTCGGATATCGGTGGATCAAAGCTCGTTTGCCAGCTCCCCACCGCTTTTCGCAGGCTACCGCGTCCTTCATCGCCTGTGATCGCCAAGGCATCCACCACATGCACTTGTTCGCTTGACCCTATAACGGGTGTGTCTCTGCATCATTCTCTGGGAATGATGCGTTCGCCACCACCGCTACAGGTTGAGTATTCGTGTTGCGCCGTATTCCAAAGCAATCTTTCGATCACCTTTTCATACATTGATACAATCACAACCCTGATTCACCTACTCGAATACCCATCTCTAAGTATCCTTTCGTGAATCTCTTTACTACTTCTTCCTGATTGTTAAAGAACGACAGCCGATATCGCAGTTGCTATAACCGCGTATCACTCTGACTGGCTCAATCGCCAATGCAAAACCCTCTGCTTTTTTACTTCAGCAGAACGCTGCGCATTGAAGATTGGTGGAGGATGACGGGATCGAACCGACGACCCCCTGCTTGCAAAGCAGGTGCTCTCCCAGCTGAGCTAATCCCCCAGTCATGCACAGACCATCATCACACTTCGGGGTTCATCGACCAGCGCAGCCATCGCAGACAAGACAATGGTGGGTCTGGATGGATTCGAACCATCGACCCCCGCCTTATCAAGACGGTGCTCTAACCGACTGAGCTACAGACCCCTCAGTCTGTCTGACTTACTGTCTGATTTCACAGCCGATAAGCGTGAGCGCTCAACGCATTGACACGTTAGCTCGAGAAAGGAGGTGATCCAGCCGCACCTTCCGATACGGCTACCTTGTTACGACTTCACCCCAGTCATGAATCCTACCGTGGTGACCGTCCTCCTTGCGGTTAGACTAGCCACTTCTGGTAAAACCCACTCCCATGGTGTGACGGGCGGTGTGTACAAGACCCGGGAACGTATTCACCGCGGCATGCTGATCCGCGATTACTAGCGATTCCAGCTTCACGCACCCGAGTTGCAGAGTGCGATCCGGACTACGATCGGTTTTCTGGGATTGGCTCCACCTCGCGGCTTGGCGACCCTCTGTTCCGACCATTGTATGACGTGTGAAGCCCTACCCATAAGGGCCATGAGGACTTGACGTCATCCCCACCTTCCTCCGGTTTGTCACCGGCAGTCTCCCTAGAGTGCTCTTGCGTAGCAACTAGGGACAAGGGTTGCGCTCGTTGCGGGACTTAACCCAACATCTCACGACACGAGCTGACGACAGCCATGCAGCACCTGTGTTATGGCTCCCTTTCGGGCACTCCCACCTCTCAGCAGGATTCCATACATGTCAAGGGTAGGTAAGGTTTTTCGCGTTGCATCGAATTAATCCACATCATCCACCGCTTGTGCGGGTCCCCGTCAATTCCTTTGAGTTTTAATCTTGCGACCGTACTCCCCAGGCGGTCAACTTCACGCGTTAGCTACGTTACCAAGCCAATGAAGGCCCGACAACTAGTTGACATCGTTTAGGGCGTGGACTACCAGGGTATCTAATCCTGTTTGCTCCCCACGCTTTCGTGCATGAGCGTCAGTATTGGCCCAGGGGGCTGCCTTCGCCATCGGTATTCCTCCACATCTCTACGCATTTCACTGCTACACGTGGAATTCTACCCCCCTCTGCCATACTCTAGCCCGCCAGTCACAAATGCAGTTCCCAGGTTAAGCCCGGGGATTTCACATCTGTCTTAGCGGACCGCCTGCGCACGCTTTACGCCCAGTAATTCCGATTAACGCTTGCACCCTACGTATTACCGCGGCTGCTGGCACGTAGTTAGCCGGTGCTTATTCTTCCGGTACCGTCATCCCCCCACCATATTAGGGCGGAGGTTTTCTTTCCGGACAAAAGTGCTTTACAACCCGAAGGCCTTCTTCACACACGCGGCATTGCTGGATCAGGGTTGCCCCCATTGTCCAAAATTCCCCACTGCTGCCTCCCGTAGGAGTCTGGGCCGTGTCTCAGTCCCAGTGTGGCTGGTCGTCCTCTCAGACCAGCTACAGATCGTCGCCTTGGTAGGCCTTTACCCCACCAACTAGCTAATCTGCCATCGGCCGCCCCTGTAGCGGGAGGTCCTAAGATCCCCCCCTTTCCTCCGTAGAGCGTATGCGGTATTAATCCGGCTTTCGCCGGGCTATCCCCCACTACAGGACACGTTCCGATGTATTACTCACCCGTTCGCCACTCGCCACCAGACCGAAGTCCGTGCTGCCGTTCGACTTGCATGTGTAAGGCATGCCGCCAGCGTTCAATCTGAGCCAGGATCAAACTCTTCAGTTCAAACCTGTTACTGTTTTTCGGTCTCTTCCGAGACCGGTCGCTCACTCAACGTACTGACGAATGATTAATCTGTCTCTCGACAGAAAAACCTTCCTTTCATTACTGTGTGAGACTTGATACTTTCGCTTTGCGCCAGACCCCGAAGGGCCCGGCTCGCGTCGCGCATCAAGCGCCCACACTTATCGGCTGTTAGTTTTTAAAGATCAATTACGCATCCACCACCAAAACCGCACCGGGTCGCATCCTTCACCTCCCGGCACCGCTTCGTTCTGCGTCGCTGCATCAGCAGCAGAGAAACGAGATTATGGAGAACTTTCACTACGCCGTCAACAGGTTTTTCCAACTTTCCCAACCCGCTCACTTCGCGCAAAGCCTTGCCACTGCTGGCTCTCCCGCTTCCCGCACCCCGCTGTCCGGAGCACGAAAGAGCGAGATTCTAGCGAGCCGCACGGCCCCTTGCAAGCGTTATTTTGACAAGCGTATTAACGATGCTTGAAAACCGGTTTGCGCTTCTCGACGAACGCGGCCATCCCCTCCTTCTGATCTTCCGTAGCGAAGAGCGAATGGAAGAGGCGACGCTCGAAATGCACGCCCTCTGCAAGCGTCGTTTCGTATGCGCGATTAACCGATTCCTTGACCATCATCACCGCAGGCAACGGGAATTCAGCGATGGTTGCGGCGGCCGCCACCGCCTCGTCAAGCAGCGAAGCCGCTGGAATCACCCGCGAAACCAATCCGGCGCGCTCGGCCTCAGCAGCATCCATGAAGCGGGCGGTCAGGCAAAGGTCCATCGCTTTCGCCTTGGAGACTGCGCGCGGGAGCCGTTGCGTGCCGCCCGCACCCGGCATGATGCCCAGCTTGATTTCCGGCTGACCGAACTTCGCAGTATCGGCGGCGAAAATGATGTCGCACATCATGGCTAACTCGCAGCCACCGCCAAGCGCGAATCCCGCCACCGCAGCAATGATCGGCTTGCGAATCGAGCGCACCGTTTCCCAGTTGCGGGTGATGTAGTCGCCCTTGTAGACGTCCATATAGGAATAGGTCGCCATCATGCCGATGTCGGCGCCGGCGGCAAACGCCTTCTCGCTGCCGGTCACCACGATCGCACCAATCGCGTCGTCGGTATCGAACTCCCGTAGCGCTACACCCAGTTCGTCCATCAACGCGTCGTTCAGTGCGTTCAACGCCTTCGGGCGATTCAATGTGACCAAACCGACCCGTCCACGCGTCTCAACCAGAATGTTCTCGTAAGCCATGTCGCCTCCTAATGGTTAATGGCGCGCAAAAAACGCTTCGCGCGGCCGTCTCAGTAATGCTACCATTCACCAACCAACCGGTCGGTCAATTATTCGACAGGCTTTTCCCAACACACAGCCAAGCCCTCTGCCATGACACATCCGCTATTCACCAAGCACGAAGACACGCTGCAAAAGGCACTCACCGCGGTTGAAACGCGCGGCTACTGGAGCCCGTTCGTCGAGATGCCCAGCCCGAAAGTGTACGGGGAAACAGCTAACGCGGACGGCGAAGCCGCATTCAAAGCGCATCTGAACAAAGCGTTTGAACTGGATCAGCCGTCGACCGGCGAAACGGTCGGCGCCGAAGTCTCGCCGTTCGGGTTTCCGCTCGGCATACGCTATCCGAAGGCCAATCCCGACTCGCTGATCTCCGCAGCCGCCGCCGCACAACGTGGCTGGCGCGCGGCCGGTCCTCAGGCATGGATCGGCGTATGTCTCGAAATTCTCGCGCGCGTTAATCGCGCCAGCTTCGAAATCGGCTACAGCGTGATGCACACAACGGGTCAGGCATTCATGATGGCCTTCCAGGCGGGCGGCCCGCACGCACAAGACCGTGCGCTCGAAGCGGTCGTATACGCGTGGGACCAGCTACGCAGTATTCCCGCCGACGCCCACTGGGAAAAGCCACAAGGCAAAAATCCGCCGCTCGCCATGCACAAGCGCTACACCGTCGTGCCGCGCGGCACCGGTCTGGTGCTCGGCTGCTGCACCTTTCCGACATGGAATGGCTACCCAGGCCTCTTCGCCGATCTGGCCACAGGCAACACCGTCATCGTCAAGCCACATCCGGGCGCGATTCTGCCGCTCGCGCTAACCGTACGCATTGCGCGTGATGTGCTGCGCGAGGCCGGATTCGATCCGAATGTCGTCACGTTGCTAGCCACGGAACCGAACGACGGCGCGCTCGTCCAGAGTCTGGCACTGCGCCCTGAAATCAAGCTAATCGACTTCACAGGCAGCACGCAAAACGGCACGTGGCTCGAACGCCATGCGCATCAAGCGCAGGTCTACACCGAAAAAGCCGGCGTCAACCAGATCGTGATCGACTCGGCTGACGACATCAAAGCCACCGCTCGCAATATTGCCTTCTCGCTCGCGCTGTACTCGGGCCAGATGTGCACCGCCCCGCAAAACATCTATGTACCGCGCAACGGCATCCGCACCGCTGAAGGCACGCTCAGTTTCGACGAAGTCGCCCAGACTATCGCCGGCGCAGTACAAAAACTGGTTGCGGACCCTGCGCGCGCAGTCGAACTACTCGGCGCGATCCAGAACGAAGGCGTAACGCAACGTATCGACGAAGCGGCCAAGCTTGGCCACGTTCTAGTAGAAAGCCAATCGCTCGAACATCCGGCTTTTGCCGGCGCTCGCGTGCGCACACCGCTCGTGCTCCAGCTGGACGCCGCCACCGATCACGCCCAGTTCACCAAAGAGTGGTTCGGCCCGATCTCGTTCGTGATCGCGACGGACTCGACAGCGCAGTCGCTCGACCTTGCCGGCGCAATTGCCGCTGAGCACGGCGCGCTGACGCTGTCGGTCTACAGTACAGATGAAGCCGTGCTCGAAGAGGCGCACGAAGCATCGATCCGCGGCGGCGTAGCACTCTCAATCAATTTGACGGGCGGCGTTTTCGTCAATCAGTCGGCCGCCTTCTCGGACTTCCATGGCACGGGCGCAAACCCGGCGGCAAATGCCGCGCTGGCCGACGCAGCCTTTGTCGCGAACCGCTTCCGCGTCGTTCAAAGTCGCGTTCATGTTGAACCGAAAGCGGCACCGGCGGTACCTGGCTGATTGGCATAAGACAAGAGCACGGCGTTCGTCCTATGCCGTCTGGCCGAATGGACCGGGCTGTGCGCCCCAACTAACGTGAGACATCGGATCGGCATGTCCCGCCGATCCGTCCACGCAGGAACCCACATGAACGACGCCTTCATTTGCGACGCGATTCGCACTCCAATCGGCCGTTACGGCGGCGCCCTGAAAGATGTCCGCGCGGATGACCTGGGTGCGGTGCCGATCAAGGCACTGATCGAGCGCAATCCGGGAGTCGACTGGCGGGCAATCGACGACGTGATCTACGGTTGCGCCAATCAGGCGGGTGACGACAACCGCAACGTCGCGCGTATGTCCGCATTGCTGGCCGGCCTGCCCACTGATGCCCCCGGTGCAACCATCAACCGCCTGTGCGGATCGGGCATGGACGCGGTCGGCACCGCTGCTCGCGCCATCAAGGCGGGCGAAACGCGGTTGATGATCGCCGGTGGCGTCGAAAGCATGACACGCGCGCCGTTCGTGATGGGCAAGGCCACTAGTGCGTTCTCGCGGCAGGCCGACATTTACGACACGACCATCGGCTGGCGCTTCATCAATCCGCTGATGAAACGCCAATATGGCGTCGACTCGATGCCGGAGACCGCGGAAAACGTGGCCGTCGAGTTCGGCATAAGCCGCGCGGATCAGGACGCCTTTGCTCTGGCGAGTCAGCGGAAGGCGGCTCGCGCGCAGCGTGACGGCACGCTCGCTCAGGAAATCGTCGCCGTCGAAATAGCGCAGAAGAAGGGCGACCCCGTCCGCGTGACGCTCGACGAGCATCCGCGCGAGACGTCGCTCGAAAGCCTGGGCAAGCTCAAGGGCGTGGTCCGTCCCGACGGTAGCGTAACGGCCGGCAATGCATCCGGCGTGAACGACGGCGCGTGCGCAATGCTGCTCGCAAATCAGGAAGCTGCCGAGCAATACGGGCTGCGTCGCCGCGCACGTGTCGTGGGCATGGCGACGGCGGGTGTCGAGCCGCGCATCATGGGCATCGGCCCGGCACCGGCCACGCAAAAGCTGCTGAAGCAACTGAACATGACGCTCGACCAATTCGACGTGATCGAGTTGAACGAAGCGTTCGCGTCGCAAGGGCTGGCGGTTTTGCGCACACTCGGTCTGCGCGATGACGATCCGCGTGTCAATCCGAACGGCGGAGCGATTGCGCTTGGCCATCCGCTCGGCGCATCCGGCGCGCGTTTGATCACCACGGCGCTTTACCAGCTAGAACGAATCAACGGCCGATTTGCGCTTTGCACGATGTGCATCGGCGTGGGTCAAGGCATCGCGTTGGCGATCGAGCGGGTCTGAAACAACGCCACCGCACCCACCGGTCAAAGAGACTTTGAGGAGACACCCAATGTCATATGAAGCGATTCGCGTCGACCTGGACGCATCGAGCCGCGTAGCGACCATCACACTGAACCGCCCGGACAAGCTCAACAGCTTTACGCGCGCGATGCACCTGGAATTGAGCTCAGCACTCGGCGAGGTCGAAGCGTCCGGCGCTCGTGCGCTCGTGCTGACCGGTGCTGGCCGCGGCTTCTGCGCCGGACAGGATCTCGCGGATCTCGACTTCACGCCGGGCGCGATGACCGATCTGGGCGAACTGATCGACGCACATTTCAATCCGCTGATTCGCCGCCTTCAAGCACTGCCATTGCCCGTGATCGCTGCGGTCAACGGCACGGCCGCCGGCGCCGGCGCCAATCTGGCGCTGGCTTGCGATCTCGTGCTTGCCGCGCGTTCTGCCAGCTTCATTCAGGCATTCGTGAAAATCGGCCTCGTGCCGGATTCGGGTGGCACCTGGTTTCTGCCGCAGCGCGTCGGCATGGCGCGCGCCTTGGGTCTTGCCATTACAGGCGACAAACTGAGCGCGGAGAAAGCCGAGAGTTGGGGGCTGATCTGGCAAACGGTCGATGACACCGAGCTAGCCACCACGGCAAGCAAACTCGCGGCACAACTGGCGCAGCAACCCACGCGCGCCATCGCCGCGATCAAGCAGGCGATGCGCGCCGGTGCGACACAAACACTGGATCAGCAGCTCGATCTCGAACGCAACCTGCAACGCGAGCTCGGTGCTTCGCGCGACTACGCGGAAGGCGTGCAAGCATTCGTGGAAAAACGCGCGCCGCGCTTCGAGGGTCGCTGATATGTCCACACAAATGTCCGCGCAACCAGACCACCCCGCCCAGATGACACCTGACGAACTCGCTCGCGCAACCGCGGCCGCCATGTATGAAAACGACGCGTGCAGCCAGGCGCTCGGCCTCGAAATCGTAGAAGTGCGCCCAGGGTACGCGCGCCTGCGCATGGCCGTGCGCGACGACTTCCTGAACGGCCATCAGATCTGCCACGGCGGTCTGATCTTCACGCTCGCTGATTCGACGTTCGCTTTCGCTTGCAACACATACAACGTCAACACCGTTGCAGCGGGCTGCTCGATCGAGTTCCTGCGGCCTGTGCGAGGCGGCGACGTGTTGACGGCTGAAGCGGTCGAACAGACGCTGAGCGGCCGCACCGGTATTTACGATATTCGCGTCACGAATCGCGCAGAAGAGACCGTTGCGATGTTTCGCGGCAAATCCGCGCAGATCAAAGGCACCCTGATTCCCACGGGTACGGGTGATTGAATAACAGATTGAACCGCCGAGCCACGCCCCGTTCGCGCCACGTTGGCCGTGCCCATACAGATTAGATAGCAGCGAGTCCCAGGTTTTTGCGCGCAAGCGCACCGCACCCCAGACCCAAGCATTGAGGCAGCAAGGAGACATTCGATGACCACCGCCCTCCCGCTCGATCCCATCGAGACAGCCAGCCGCGACGAACTTGCCGCGCTCCAACTCGAGCGGCTCAAATGGTCGCTGAACCACGCTTATGAAAATTCGCCGGTGTATCGGCAAAAATTCGATGAAGCCGGCGTTCACCCGAGCGAAGTGAAAACTCTTTCGGACCTGGCACGCTTCCCCTTCACCACCAAGAAGGATCTGCGCGACAGCTACCCGTTCGGCATGTTCGCGGTACCGCAGGAACAGATCTCGCGGATCCACGCGTCGTCAGGAACGACGGGCAAGCCCACAGTTGTTGGCTACACGGCCCGCGATATAGACACATGGGCGAATCTCGTCGCACGTTCGATCCGCGCCGCGGGTGCAAAACGCGGCGACAAGGTTCACGTGAGCTACGGCTACGGCCTGTTCACAGGCGGCCTGGGCGCACACTATGGCGCCGAACGCGCGGGGCTGACGGTGATTCCGTTCGGCGGCGGCCAGACTGAAAAGCAGGTGCAACTGATTCAGGACTTCCGGCCTGACATCATCATGGTGACGCCGAGCTATATGTTGTCGATCGCCGACGAGCTCGAACGGCAAGGCATCGATCCGGCGAATTGTTCGCTACGTCTCGGCATCTTCGGCGCGGAACCGTGGACCAACGACATGCGCCAGGCAATCGAAAAGCGCATGGGCATCGATGCTGTGGATATCTACGGTTTGTCTGAAGTGATGGGACCTGGCGTCGCGTCAGAATGCGTCGAGACCAAAGACGGCCCGACCATTTGGGAAGACCATTTCTACCCCGAGATCATCGATCCTGAAACCGGCGAAGTGCTGCCCGACGGCGAGCTCGGCGAGCTGGTATTCACGTCGTTGACGAAGGAAGCGCTGCCGATCATCCGCTACCGAACGCGCGACCTGACCCGCCTCCTGCCGGGCAGCGCGCGCACCATGCGCCGGATGGAAAAGATCACAGGCCGTTCGGACGATATGATGATCGTGCGCGGCGTCAACGTGTTCCCGACGCAAATCGAAGAATTGCTACTCAAGCAACACGCCCTCGCGCCGCACTATCAAATCGTGCTGACGAAGGAAGGGCCGCTCGACGTATTGACGTTGAACGTCGAGCCCTGCCCGGAATCAGCGCCGGATACTGCAGCGTTGACCACGGCAAAACAGGCGTTGACCTACGACATCAAGGCGCTGATTGGCGTTAGCGCGATCGTGAACGTGCTGGGTGTGAACGGCATCGAGCGTTCTGTAGGCAAGGCACGGCGCGTGGTGGACAAACGGAAGTCGGGGCTTTAAGCGGAAGCGCCGAAGGTTGATGCTTGATAACGGAGCTGATCAGTGTCAGCGCCGTTATCAAACCAGAAGCCAGAAACCAGCGATCGGGAAAACCCCGCCGCCACTCCGCCAACCCCTCACGAATTCGGCAACAACAACCACATCCGGCCGCCCTGCTTCATCTTGCCGGCCAGATCGCCGGCATCGTCGCCGAGGCCCCAGAAGTAGTCCGCGCGTACGCCGCCTTTGATCGCGGAGCCTGTGTCCTGCGCAAAGACGAGACGATTCATCGGCGAGTTCGTCAACGGACGCGTGGTCTGCAGGAACACCGGCGTACCCAGCGGAATCGAAGTCGGATCCACCGCGATCGAGCGCTCCGGCGTCAGCGGCACGCCCAACGCACCGATCGGACCGTCCGCCCCGCCGCTCGGCACACTCTCGGCAGAGGGCATCTCGCGGAAGAATACAAAGCGCGGATTCGTATCGAGCAATGCGTCGACCCGCGTCGGGTTCGCGCGCGCCCATGCCTTGATACCCTGCATGGTCGCCTGCGCCGGCGTCAGTTCACCACGATCGAGCAGCCACCGCCCAATCGACTTGTACGGTTGATTGTTCGTCCCGCCAAATCCGACCCGCATCACGCTGCCGTCTTCCATCACGACGCGCCCGGAGCCCTGCACTTGCAGGAAGAACGCTTCGATCGGATCGTCGACCCACACGAGTTCATTGCCGTTGAGCACGCCCGCACGCTCGAGTTGCGCACGCGCCGGCAGCGGCGCACCCGCGCGATAACCGGATGGCCAGCGGTACAGCGCCGTCTGATATACGCCATGCCGCGTGCGCGAACCGCGCAGCAACGGCTCGTAGTAACCGGTGACGAGACCATCGAGCGTGCCGTCGTTATTGGCTAACTGGAACGGCGTGAAGTACGCCTCGAAAAACGCCCGCGCGCTGGTGACGTCCAGATCGTCGATCTGCGAGGCCGCCGCGCATGCGCGAGCCCAGTTCGGTTGACGCGCAAGTCTCAGGCAGTTTTGCCGCAACGCTGCCGTCGCGCCGATCAGCGAATCGTCCTGCCACCCTGGCACCTGCTGCCAGGCCACGGCGGTGAGCCGCGTCGCGGCGATTTGCCCAGGTATGATTGCGGCACCCGTGGGCGGCGAAACCGAAGGCCGGACTGCGCCGCCGCCGCCGCAGGATGCCAGCATGACCGCAACCGAAAGCGCGCCGAGCCATGCTCCGGCCGCGCGGACAAAACGCATACAATGTTCGTTCTTGATGGAAACCGCCATGTCTGATCTGTTCGACGAATACCCGATGCTCATCTTCGCGCTGGAATCGCTCCTCGCGCTCTTCCTGCTCGTCTTTATCGTTGTCTGGACGTCGTCCGGCAAGAAAAAGGCCGCGCGCGCCGCCACCCATGAACAGCAAGAGCAGCAAAACTCCCGGTAAAGCTGCGCTATAAAGCTTTTTAGAGACCTCGAGCCGCGCCCTCGGTTCAATGCAAAGTGCGCGGCATCCGCAGAATGAACTCGGGCACGGGTGCGTCGAAACGCTCGCCGTCCTCCGCTACGCAGAAATAGTCGCCGCGCATGGTCCCGACGGGTGTCGCGATCACCGCCCAACTCGTATATTCGAAGTGTTCGCCCGGCTTGAGCAGCGGCTGATGCCCGACCACGCCCAACCCTTTCACTTCCTGCACATTGTTTTCGCTGTCGGTGATCACCCAATGACGCGCGATCAACTGCGCAGGCACCTGACCGCTATTACGGATGGTCAGCGTGTACGCAAACGCATACTGGCGGCGCTCCGGGTCCGACTCTTCGGGCAGAAACTGCACCTGCGCCGAGACGCTGAATTCATACTGGCTCATCCTGATTCCGGTCTGATGAAACGGGGTGTGAAAAATCGCGGGAAGCCCCGAACGCCAATGGTTTGCGGGCACATTGGCGAAGCGGCGCTTATGGTTTGGCATTCTGCTTGATGCGCGGCACGCCCGCAACCGGACAAATCCCTCTGGCCAAGGGCCGCTAAGGCGTTTTGTCACTGTTGCCGCGTGCTTTCGGCGCAGGCCTCAAACCGCCCGCAAGCCGGTTCCGGGACGCACAAAACGGTAAAATAGCGTTTTCCCGCATGTATCCGCCCCCACCATGACGCAATTCCGCATCGCCCCCAGCATTCTGTCCGCCGATTTCGCCCGCCTCGGCGAAGAAGTCCGCAACGTTGTCGCCGCCGGCGCCGACTGGATTCACTTCGACGTGATGGACAACCATTACGTGCCGAACCTGACGATCGGCCCGCTCGTCTGCGAGGCGATCCGCCCGCACGTGGACGTGCCGATCGACGTGCATCTGATGGTGCGTCCGGTCGACCGCATCGTGCCGGACTTCGCCAAGGCCGGTGCGAACCTGATCAGCTTCCACCCGGAAGGCTCGGACCATATCGACCGCACGCTGTCGCTGATTCGCGACCACGGTTGCAAGGCCGGTCTCGTGTTCAACCCGGCCACCTCGCTGAGCTATCTGGACTACGTGATGGACAAGGTCGACCTGGTGCTGATCATGTCGGTGAATCCTGGCTTCGGCGGTCAATCGTTCATTCCCGAAGCGCTCGTTAAATTGCGCGAAGCGCGCAAGCGGATCGACGCCTACAAGGAAAAGACCGGCCGCGAGATCCATCTCGAAGTGGACGGCGGCGTCAAGGTCGACAACATCGCCGAGATCGCGGCGGCTGGCGCGGATACGTTCGTGGCAGGCTCGGCGATCTTCGGCGCGCCGGATCACAAGGTGGTGATCGACAAGATGCGCGCCGCGCTCGCCAACATCCAACACTGAAGCCCCGCACCCACCCCGCACGCAATATGACGACTCCGTTCCCTGCTCCGACCTTCACCGGCCCGCGCCTGCAAGCCGCGATCATCGACCTCGACGGCACGATGATCGATACCGCAGACGATTTCACCGCCGGCCTGAACGGCATGCTTGCGCAACTCGACGCGACGGAAACCTCGCGCGAGGAAGTGGTCGGCTACATCGGTAAGGGTTCGGAGAATCTGATTCGCCGCGTGCTGGCCGAGCGCTTCGAAACGGACCACGCACAGGACCGTTTCGACGAAGCGCTCGCGATCTATCAGGAGGAGTACGCCAAGATCAACGGTGTGCACACGCGGCTGTACCCCGAGGTCGAAGCCGGTCTCAGCGCGATGCGCGACGCCGGCCTCAAACTCGCCTGCGTCACCAACAAGCCCCACCGTTTCGCGGTCGAATTGCTGGAGCAATATGGGCTCAGCCAGTATTTCAGCGTCGTGCTCGGCGGCGACAGCCTGCCGAAAAAGAAGCCAGATCCGCTGCCGATGCTCACCGCCGCCGCGGAGCTAGGCGTTGCGCCACAAGCCACGGTCGCCATCGGCGACTCGGAAAACGATGCGCTGGCAGGCCGCGCGGCGGGTATGGCAACGCTGACGCTGCCGTACGGCTACAACCACGGCCGAGCTATACAAGAAATAAAATCCGATGGTATAGTTGCCTCGCTGCTCGATGCCGCCAAGGCTATCGCAGCGCACCATTCCACGACCTGAAAAGTCCCTCATCCTCATGTTTCTGAATAAAAAACGGAGTCTGATTAGCATCGACCGGGGAGCCTGGCCCTGGCGTCGCTGGTCGCGCTAACCTCGCTTGAGGTACGCTGAAGCTCGTCTTCGGCAACCGTTTTTTACTTCGCTGCGCTCACGCGTTTTTTCCATCACCTTGTTTCGCTGCACCGGTTGATTCGGCCTTCGTGTACCCGCAAAGTACAGCTGCGCGCTGAACCCCTTGCATGCGTCGATGGGAAACTCGCGCCGGTCGGTATCATCGTATCGAAACGTCGAACGAACGCCTGACCGGGCGCGCCGCGCCCCGCTTTGTCCGACGCATAGTGCCGTCTGACGTACGTACAGGATCGGAACATGACCGAACTCGAATTCCAGTCCCTCGCCAACGAGGGTTTCAATCGCATCCCGCTGATCGCCGAAGCGCTCGCCGACCTCGAAACGCCACTCTCGCTGTACCTGAAGCTGGCTCAGCCCGAGCGCAACGGCGCCAACTCGTTCCTGCTGGAATCGGTGGTGGGCGGCGAACGCTTTGGCCGCTATTCGTTCATCGGACTGCCGGCGCGCACGCTGCTGCGCACCCGCAACGGCGTGTCTGAAGTCGTACGGGACGGCCAGGTCGTCGAAACGCACGAGGGCGATCCGCTCGAATTCATCCAGCAATTCCAGGGCCGCTTCAAAGTGGCGCAACGCCCCGGTCTGCCGCGTTTCGCGGGCGGCCTTGCGGGCTACTTCGGCTATGACGCGGTGCGCTACATCGAGAAAAAGCTCGCGCACACCGCACCGAACGACGATCTGAACCTGCCGGACATTCAGTTGCTGCTCACGGAAGAAGTCGCGGTGATCGACAACCTCGCGGGCAAGCTGTACCTCGTGGTGTACTCGGACCCAACGCAGCCCGAGGCGTACACGAAAGCGAGGCAGCGTCTGCGTGAATTGCGTCAGCGCTTGCGCACGACCGTGCAGCCGCCGGTCACCTCGGCCAGCGTGCGCACCGAGACCTACCGCGAATTCGCGAAAGACGATTATCTGGCCGCCGTGCGCAAGGCGAAGGAATACATTGCCGCCGGCGAGCTGATGCAAGTGCAGGTCGGCCAGCGCCTGACCAAGCCTTACCGCGACAACCCGCTGTCGCTATACCGTGCGCTGCGCTCGCTGAATCCGTCGCCGTACATGTACTACTACAACTTCGGCGACTTCCACGTGGTCGGGGCGTCGCCGGAAATCCTGGTGCGCCAGGAAAAGCGCGGCGAGGACCGCATCGTGACGATCCGGCCGCTCGCCGGCACACGTCCGCGCGGCAATACGCCGGAACGCGACGCAGAACTCGCCACGGAACTGCTGAACGATCCGAAGGAAATCGCCGAACACGTCATGCTGATCGACCTCGCGCGTAACGACGTGGGCCGCATCGCCCAGATCGGCTCGGTGGTCGTCACCGACAAGATGGTGATCGAAAAGTACTCGCACGTGCAGCACATCGTGAGCTCGGTCGAAGGCAAGCTGAAGCCCGGCACCACCAATTTCGACGTGCTGCGCGCCACCTTCCCGGCCGGCACGCTGTCCGGCGCGCCGAAGGTGCGCGCGATGGAACTGATCGACGAACTGGAGCCCGTGAAGCGCGGCCTCTACGGCGGCGCCGTCGGCTATCTGTCGTTCACCGGCGAAATGGATCTGGCCATCACGATCCGCACCGGCGTGATCGCAAACGGCAATCTGTATGTGCAGGCGGCAGCGGGCGTAGTCGCGGATTCGGTGCCGGAATCCGAATGGCAAGAGACCGAGAACAAGGCGCGCGCCGTGCTGCGCGCCGCCGAGCAGGTTCAAGACGGCCTCGATAGCGACTTCTGACCGGAGACACACCATGCTGCTAATGATCGACAACTACGACTCGTTCACCTACAACCTGGTGCAGTACTTCGGCGAACTCGGCGAAGACGTGCGCACCTATCGGAACGACGAAATCACGCTGGCCGAAATTGCGAAGCTCAACCCGGAGCGCATTTGCCTCTCGCCCGGTCCGAGCAACCCGCAACACGCCGGCATCACGCTCGACGTGCTGCGCGAATTCGCCGGCAAGACGCCGATTCTGGGCGTATGCCTCGGCCATCAGGCGATCGGCGAAGCGTTCGGCGGCCGTGTGGTGCGCGCGCAAACCATCATGCACGGCAAGGTGAGCACGATCGAAACCGACTGCAAAGGCGTCTTTGCCGACCTGCCGAAGCATTTCGTCGTGACCCGCTACCACTCGCTCGCGATCGAACGCGAATCGCTGCCTGACTGCCTCGAAGTGTCCGCATGGACCGAAGACGGCGAAATCATGGGCGTGCGTCACAAGGAACTGGCCGTTGAAGGCGTGCAGTTCCATCCGGAATCGATCCTGTCCGAACACGGCCACGCGCTGCTCGAAAACTTCGTGAAGCAGTCAAAGTCCGCTCACCGCACCGCTTGATAAAGAGAGACGAAATCATGTCGATTACGCCCCAGGAAGCGCTGCAACGCACGATCGAGCACCGCGAGATTTTTCACGACGAAATGCTGCATCTGATGCGGCTCATCATGCGCGGCGAACTCTCGCCCGTGATGTCGGCGGCGATCATCACCGGTTTGCGCGTCAAAAAAGAGACCATCGGCGAAATCACCGCTGCCGCCACGGTGATGCGTGAATTTGCCCGGCACGTCGACGTACCGGACAACTCGAACTTCGTCGATATCGTCGGCACCGGCGGCGACGGTTCGCAGACGTTCAACATTTCCACGGCAACCATGTTCGTGTCGGCGGCTGCAGGTGCGAAGGTCGCGAAGCACGGCGGTCGCGGCGTGTCGAGCAAATCTGGCAGCGCCGACGTGCTGGAAGCGCTCGGTGTGAATATCGATCTGCAGCCGGAACAGGTGGCGGCCTCGATTGCGGAAACCGGCATGGGCTTCATGTTCGCGCCGAACCATCATCCGGCGATGAAAAACATCGCGCCGGTGCGCCGCGAACTCGGCGTGCGGACGATCTTCAACATCCTCGGGCCGCTGACCAATCCGGCCGGCGCGCCGAATCAGCTGATGGGCGTGTTCCACGGCGACCTTGTCGGCATTCAGGTGCGCGTGATGCAGCGCCTCGGCGCGAAGCACGTGCTGGTGGTGTACGGCATGGACGGCATGGACGAGGTCTCGCTCGGCGCGGCCACGCAAGTCGGCGAGTTGCGCGACGGCGAGGTGCACGAATACGAAATCCATCCGGAAGACTTCGGCATGCAGATGGTGTCGAACCGCACGCTGAAAGTGGCGGACGCCACCGAATCCAAGCTGATGCTGCTCGAAGCGCTCGACAACAAGCCGGGGGTCGCGCGTGAAATCGTCACGCTGAACGCGGGCACAGCGCTCTATTCGGCGAATGTGGCGACGTCGATTGCGGACGGCATCCAGTTGGCGCGCGAAGCGATCGCGAGCGGCAAGGCACGGGCGAAGGTCGACGAGCTGATCCGCTTCACCCAGCAATTCAAGCAGTAACTACGTAGCGAGACACTCATGAGCGACATCCTCGACCGTATCATCGCGGTCAAACGCGAAGAAGTCCGCGTAGCTGAACAGAGCGCGCCGCTCGAAGAACTGCGCCTCGAAGCATCCTCGCGCGACATCCGCGATTTCGTCGGTGCATTGCGCGCGAAACACGCGGCCGGTCTGGCCGCGGTGATCTCCGAAGTGAAGAAGGCGAGCCCGTCGAAAGGCGTGCTGCGCGAAAACTTCGTCCCCGCCGAGATTGCGCGTTCGTATGAAAAACACGGCGCAGCCTGCTTGTCCGTGCTCACCGACGTGCAATTCTTCCAGGGCAGCGTCGCGTATCTCGAGGAGGCACGCGCCGCCTGCAATCTGCCGGTGCTGCGCAAAGACTTCATCGTCGATCCGTATCAGATCGTCGAAGCCCGCGCGATGGGTGCCGACGCGATCCTGCTGATCGCGGCCGCGCTCGAAACCTCGCAGATGCAGGACCTCGAAGCGCTCGCGCATTCGCTGGGCCTCGCGGTGCTGGTCGAAGTGCATGACCACAATGAACTGATGGAATCGCTGAAGTTGAAGACGCCGCTGATCGGCATCAACAACCGCAATCTGCGCACCTTCGAAACGTCGATCGAGACGACCATCGGCATGCTCGAATCGATTCCGGACGACCGCATCGTGGTCACGGAATCGGGCATTCTGTCGCGCCTGGATGTCGACCGTCTGCGGGCAATGGACGTGCATACGTTCCTCGTCGGCGAGGCGTTCATGCGCGCGGAAGAGCCGGGTGTGGAACTTGCGCGGATGTTTTTCTAAGCGCGTTTCAACATTCAGCGGACGCTGCGGAGCACACAATGGCGATGGAACGTGAAATCAAGCTGGCGCTGCCGGCGAGCCAGGTGAAAGCGGCGACGCGGTGGTTCGTCGCGCGCACCGGCGACGAGGGTCGCCCGATCGAATTGGCGAATATCTACTTCGACACGCCCAAGCTTGCATTGGCTACGTCGAAAAGCGCGCTGCGGTTGCGGCATACGCCCGACGGCTGGCTGCAAACGTTCAAGACGGTGGGCAACGCGAAGGACGGGCTGCATAGCCGGCACGAATGGGAAATGCCGGTGGCCGGCGAAAAGCTGGAAATCGATGCATTGCTGCGCCAATGCGACGAGCCCACCGCCGCTGAAGCCCTGCGTCGGGCGGCGCCCGAACTGATCGAACTGTTCCGCACGAATTTCACGCGCACGCTGTGGGAAGTCTCGCTGGGCGGCTCGGAAGTCGAAGCCGCGATCGACCAGGGCGACGTTATCGCCGAGGTGAACGGCGAGACGCGCCGCGCGCCGATCTCCGAAGTCGAACTCGAACTGAAGTCGGGCGACGAAGCGGCGCTCAACACGCTCGCGACAGAACTCGGCAAACAGGTGGCCGGCCTCGCGCCGGACAACATCAGCAAGGCGCAGCGCGGGTATCAGTTGCGGGCGGCTTAAGACCTCGGCGTGTGTGATCAAGGCCGGGCGCGTCTTCGGTTCGGTGTGGTCGTCCTGCCGTGATCGTTTTGCCGTGATCGTCCCGAAGTATTGCTTCCAACGTGTTCTTTTCAGCATTTGACCCACGCGCCGAAGCCCTGCCTCGCGCTACGCCTCAGCGCGCCGGCGCACGCCGGCAAGGTACACAACGCCCGCACGGCATTCACACCTTGAGCCAGCTCGCATTTGCTGCGACACTTCCCCGCCATGACCTCAGCTTCCCGCACCCGCTCCGATTCGTCACAGGCCTCGCTGTTCGGCGACGCCTCAGCCACGCCGGCCGGCGCAACAGCGCAGCCGTTGCAGACATCAACACCCGCCGGCCAACCGCCCCCGACGCTCGAAGCCCAATTCGCCGCTCTGCCCCCGGCCTGGCGCGCACACCTCAAACCGTTCATCGAAAGCGACGCCTACGCGCCCCTGTGCCGCTTCGTCGACGGCGAGCGTGCGGCCGGTAAAACCGTCTATCCCGCCGACGTCTTCCGGGCCCTGCGCCTCACCAGCCCCGACGAAGTCAAAGTCGTGATCCTCGGCCAGGACCCGTATCACGGCGAAGACCGCGGCACGCCGCAAGCGCACGGACTGGCGTTTTCCGTAGCGCCGAACGTGCGCACGCCGCCGTCGCTGCGCAACATTTTCAAGGAAATCGCCGCGAGCCTCGGCCACGAGCCGCCGCGTCATGGCTGCCTCGACACCTGGGCCAAACAGGGCGTTCTGCTCCTGAACACCGTGCTGACCGTCGAGCGCGATGCAGCCGCGAGTCACGCGAAGCGCGGCTGGGAGAAATGCACCGACACGCTGATCCACGAACTGGCCATGCGCCATGACGGTCTCGTGTTCATGCTGTGGGGCGCACATGCGCAAGCCAAACGCGCGCTGCTCGGCGGCAAGTCGCACTACGTGCTGGAGGCGCCGCATCCGTCGCCGCTGTCGGCGCATCGCGGCTTTCTCGGCTGCGGGCACTTTGCGTCGGCCAACGAATATCTCGTGAAGCAAGGCCGCGAGCCGATCGACTGGCGCTTGCCCGACGAAGCGCAAATGCTGGCATAGCGCCCGGCGCGCGCAACAACGCACCGACACCCGCCAAAGGCCAGAGACCGAAAACCGGAAACCTGGACCCATGAAATAGAAACCGAGGGCCGGGAGCTGGAAACTGGGCACCGAACACCGAGCACCAGGCACCAGGCACCAGGCACCAGGCACCAAAGATCACCGCCACAAAAACAAAAACGCCACGGAATTCACACCCCGTGGCGTTTTTTCATTCCACCGCGCCGCAATCACGCAGCGCGAGGCAAACCTCACACCTTACGCAGCGGCGATCGCTTCACGCGCGCCGGCCAATGCGGCAGACGCGGCGTCCGGGCCCATGTTCAGGCCTTCGGCGTAGATGAAGCTCACATCGGTCATGCCGAGGAAGCCGAGGAAGCTCTTCAGGTACGGCGTTTGGCTGTCGTTCGGCGTGCCGAGATACTTGCCGCCGCGCGCCGACACCACGAACACCTTCTTGCCCTTCACGAGGCCTTCCGGACCGTTCGCCGTGTACTGGAACGTGATGCCGGCGCGTGCGATGAAGTCGAAGTACGTCTTGAGTTGCGACGAGATGCCGAAGTTGTACATCGGGGCGCCGATCACGACGATGTCGGCGGCTTGCAGTTCGGCGATCAGCGCTTCGCTGCGTGCAGCGATCGCGGCTTGTTCCGGCGTGCGCTGGTCAGCCGGCGTGAAGAACGCGCCGAGGACGGCATCGTCCAGGTGCGGCAGCGGCTCAGCTTGCAGGTTGCGGACGACGACTTGCGCGCCCGAATTCGATTGTTGCAGCTTTGCGGTCAGCTCGTTGACGAGAAGCGTCGAGTTCGCGCCTTGCGAGCGGGCTGCCGAGTTGATTTGCAGGATCGTGGTCATGGTTGACTCCAGTAGGGGCGCGCAGTTTTGCGCGAGTGGAGCCATTGTGATTTTTTACCGACCCAGGAAAAAGCCGTCCGGCAGCGAAGGATTGTTGCACTGATAGAACAATCCCCCACTCCGAACCGTCGATTAACAACGGCAAAGATTACGATCAGCTTGCCAGCCAACTGTCCCGCGCCTTGCGCGCGGCGGGCCGCTTATCGCTGACGGTCAGCTTGTAGCGCGACACCTCAGGCCCGTCCAGCTTGACTTGCGCGGTGCGCAGCTCGTCGCGGCGGAAGGCGTGGACTTCGACCTTCGCGCCCGGCAGATAGCGCGACAGCAGCGAATCAAGATTCGAGCCGGTGACGCGCAAACCGTCGAGCGCGATCAGCACGTCACCCGCTGAGAGGCCGGCTTTTTGCGCCGCGCTGCCGTCGTGAACGGCGGCCAGCGTGCAATCCGCACCGCCGCGCACACGCGCGCCGAGCGACGGCTTGCCGTTTTTCTCGAGGTCGGGTGCGAGCGTAACGCCAAACGGCGCGAGCAGCGTGTCGAGGGGCAGATCCCGCGTGCCGTGGACGGCTTCGGCAAACAACTCGCCCAGTTGCACGCCGGTCGCCTCGGCAAAAATCGCCTCGATCTCGCTGGCTTCGACGCCGACCGGCTTGCCGCGATAAAAGTCGCGCCCGAAGCGCTGCCACAGCAGACGCATCACGTCGTCGAGCGAATTGCGGTGGTTAGTCTGCGCACGAATCGTCAAGTCGAATGCCAGCGCGACGAGCGAGCCCTTGGTGTAATAGCTGACGATCGCGTTAGGCGCGTTTTCATCCTGCCGATAATATTTGACCCAGGCATCGAACGAGCTTTCGGCCACCGTCTGCTTCAGACGACCACTGCCGCGCAGCACGCCGCCGACGACCTTGCCGAGCATGCCGAGATACTCGTCTTGCGAGATCAGGCCGGCGCGCACGAGGATCAGGTCGTCGTAGTAAGAGGTGAAGCCTTCGAACAGCCACAGTAGCGACGTGTAGTTTTCGACGCTCAGATCGTACGGTGCGAACACGGCCGGTTTGATGCGCTTCACGTTCCAGGTGTGGAAGTACTCGTGGCTGCACAGACCGAGGTAGGTTCGGTAGCCCTCCGTGGTTGCGTCGCGGCCTTCCACCGGCAGATCGCCGCGGTTGCAGATCAGCGCGGTCGAGGCGCGATGCTCCAGCCCGCCGTAACCGTCGGCGACAGCCTGCGTCATGAACACGTAGCGATCCATGGGCGCCTTCTTCGATTTCGGCTCGAACAACGCGATCTGCGCTTCGCAGATACGCTTCAGGTCGGCGGACAGACGCGCCATATCGAGTCCGATCACGCGCCCCGCGATCACGATGTCGTGCGGCACGCCGTGCGCCTTGAAGCTCGCCAACGCGAATTCGCCCAACGTCACCGGATGGTCGATCAACTCATCGTAGTTCTGCGCGCGATACTCGCCGAAGCCATAGCGCTTCGTGCCGCGCGCTTCCGGCAACGCGGTGGCGACGCGCCAGTCGCGATACGCCGCGCCTTCCGGCTTCTGGATATCGACCAGGCACTGCGCTTCCTCGTGACCGAGCGGCGACAGAAATACACTGGTGCCGTTGAAAAATCCCGTCGTGTCGTCAAGGTGCGCGGCGCGCACCGACAGATCCCATGCATACACCTCGTAGCGCAGCGTCAGCGCGCCTTTGACCGGCGCGGCCTGCCACGTGTGTTTGTCGGTCTTTTCGACACGCACCTTGCGGCCCGCGTCGTTGGTGGCTCGCAACGCGACGATGTTGCGGGCGAATTCGCGCACCATGTAGCTGCCCGGAATCCACACCGGCAGCATGAAACGCTGGCCGGCCGGATCGGGATCGGCGACGGTCACGGTGACTTCGAACAGATGGGCGGCGGGTTGTTTCGGAACGATGGTGTAGCGGATCGGCTTCATCGGCGGCGCTTAGGAGGTTTCTGGCGGGGATGTTCGGGCTTGATGTGAAAGGAGGCGCACGGCGCGCCTCCTTTCTTCGACGGGTGCTGCGTGCTCAGTGCACGGCGGACATTTCCTTGTCCAGCCGATCCGCCGGCACGGCGCCGGGCAAGCGGCGGCCGTCGGCGAGGAACACGGTCGGCGTGCCGTCGACATTCATCGCATGGCCGAGCGCCAGGTTCTTGTCGATCGCGGCGGTGTCGCAAGTGCCGGCTGCCGTGGGCGCCTGATGATCCTGCATCCACGATTCCCACGCCTTCGCGCGGTCGGTCGAGCACCAGATCGACTTCGACTTGGCGGTCGAGTCCGGCGACAGCACCGGGTACAGGAAGGTGTAGACCGTGACGTTATCGATCGACTTGAGCGTCGTTTCGAGCTGCTTGCAGTACGGGCAGTTCGGATCGGAGAACACCGCGATCTTGCGTGTGCCGTTGCCCTTGACGACCTTCACCGCGTTCGCGAACGGCAGGCTCGCGAAGTCGATGCGGTTGGTCTCCGCGAGACGCGCTTCCGTCAGATTCTTGCGGGTCTTCGCGTCGACGATGTCGCCGAGCATGAGGTAGTCGCCGTTCGCATCGCTATAGATGATCTGCGTGCCGAGATTCACCTCGTAGAGGCCGGCAATCGGCGACTTCGCCACGCTTTTGATCGTCACGTCGGTCAGACGCGTTTGCAGTGTGGCTTTGAGCTTGTCGGTGGCCTGGTCGGCCTGCGCGGAGCAGCCAATTGCCACGGCAGCGATCGCGAGCACGGCGGCCGCGATGCGAAAGGATTTTTTCATGCTGAATTCCTGGAGTTCGATCGCGCACGAGGCGCGTTTTTTGGGACGCTTCTGGTCTGACCAGAGCGGCGTCCATCCGTTCATGATACCCGTCTCGCCGGCCGGGTCTGCGGGCTGGGGCGCATTACCCCAGCGCGGCCGACACCAGCCAGCGCTTGATGAACGGCTGCGCGCCGACAAACGCCATGCCGGTATTGCGCAGCGCCTTGGCGAATGGACCGGGCGCCGAGAAGAGCTTTTGCAGGCCGTCGGTGGCGATCATCAGCGCGCGGATGTCTTCGCGGCGGGCGCGTTCGTAGCGGCGCAGCAGCACCATGTCGCCGAGATCGCGGAATGCTTCCTTGCCGGCGACCGTCTCGGCAAGCGTCGCGACATCGCGCAAACCGAGGTTCATGCCCTGACCCGCCAACGGGTGAATCAGATGCGCGGCATCGCCGACCAGCGCGACGCGCGGCGCCACGAGCTTATCGACGGTTTGCAGCGCCAGCGGGAAGCCTTGCGCCGGCGTCACGCATTCCAGAGCGCCGAACTGCTCGCCCGTCACGCGTTCGACTTCCGCCGCGAGTTGCGCCGGATCGAGCGCGAGCAGTTGCCCGGCGTGCTCGGTGCGCGCCGACCAGACCAGCGACACGTGGCCGCCCGGCATCGGCAGCAGCGCGATGATCTCACCGTCCTTGAACCATTGATAGGCGGTTTCGCTGTGCGGCTTTGCCGCCTTGAAATTCGCGACCACGCCGGTTTGCTTATAGTCGCGCCGGTTCATCTTCGAGCCGATCTGCGCGCGCACCCACGAATGCGCGCCGTCCGCACCGACCACCAGATCGGCTTCGATGACGTTGCCGTTGGCGAGACCGACGCTCGCGCCGTCGGCGGCAAAGTCCAGCGCCTGCGCGCGTGTATCGATCCAGGTGAGATTCGGCTGGAAACGCAGCGCGGCATCCAGCGCACGCTCGATCACCGAGGACTCGACGATCCACGCCAGTTGCGGCACGGACGCCTGAAACGCGGAGAAATGGAGTTCAACGTGCGCATCGCCATAGACACGCATGTCGTAGACAGGCCCGAGCTTTGACAGATCGAGCGCCTGCCAGACCCGCAATCGTTCCAGCAAAGCCTGCGAACTCGACGACAGCGCGTAGACCCGCGAGTCGAAGGTGGCGCCGGCGGGCAAAGCCGCACAGGGTTGCGCGAGCAGCGCCACGCGCAGTCCGCCTTGCGTCAGCGCGAGCGCCGCGGTCTTGCCGACGAGCCCGCCGCCGATCACGGCGGCATCAAAGGTCTGGTGGTGTGCGTTCATCCGCGCATTATAGCCGCGGGGGTTGCGGGGGACGGATCGAGCGCCGGCTTTACCGCAGGCAGATCAAGAACCCGATCCGAACGGGTTACAATTGCGCTTTCCGTGACAGAACTCGCCCAGAATCGTCGAGGCAACGCCCCGATCTGGTGTCTTGTCCCGCTCCGCTGCACTTGCTCCGCCACGCCAAACGCGAAGGCTTTCCGAATCCTGCACACAGCGTCGAGCGCATCACGCAACTTACTGATTCACTGAAGGATTTCCATGAGCCTCAAATGCGGCATCGTCGGCTTGCCTAACGTCGGCAAGTCCACTCTGTTCAACGCGCTGACCAAGGCGGGCATTGCCGCCGAAAACTATCCGTTCTGCACGATCGAGCCGAACGTCGGTGTCGTCGAAGTACCGGACGCGCGTCTGAAGGCCCTCGCCGAAATCGTCAAGCCGGAGCGGATCCTGCCGGCTGTGGTGGAATTCGTCGACATCGCCGGCCTCGTCGCCGGTGCGAGCAAGGGCGAAGGTCTGGGCAACCAGTTCCTCGCGAACATCCGCGAAACCGATGCGATCACGCACGTGGTGCGCTGCTTCGAAGACGAGAACGTGATCCACGTCGCGAACAAGGTCGATCCGCTGTCGGATATCGAAGTGATCAACACCGAGTTGGCGCTGGCCGACCTCGCGACCGTCGAAAAAGCGCTGTCGCGCTATTCGAAGGCCGCCAAGTCGGGTAACGACAAGGAAGCCATCAAGAACGCCGCCGTGCTGGAAAAAGTGCGCGCTCAGCTCGACCAGGCCAAGCCGGTCCGCGCGCTCGACCTGTCAGACGAGGAAAAAGCCACCCTCAAGCCGTTCTGCCTGATCACCGCGAAGCCGACCATGTACGTCGCCAACGTGAAGGACGACGGTTTCCACAACAACCCGCACCTCGACGCCGTCACGAAGTTCGCGGCAGCCGAAGGCGCGCCGGTCGTCGCCGTGTGCGCGGCAATCGAAGCGGAAATCGCCGACCTCGAAGAAGCGGACATGGAAGTGTTCCTCGCCGACATGGGCATGGAAGAGCCGGGCCTGAACCGCGTGATTCGCGCGGGTTTCAGGTTGCTGGGCCTGCAAACCTACTTCACGGCCGGCGTGAAGGAAGTGCGCGCATGGACGATCCATGTCGGCGATACCGCGCCACAGGCAGCCGGTGCGATCCACACCGACTTCGAGCGCGGCTTCATTCGCGCGCAGACGATCGCCTTCAACGACTTCGTCACCTACAAGGGCGAACAAGGCGCGAAGGAAGCCGGCAAGATGCGCGCGGAAGGCAAGGAATACGTCGTGCACGACGGCGACGTGATGAACTTCCTGTTCAACGTTTAAGGCGTGGTCTCGGCGTGAGGCGCGCAATTGGCAGAAGGCCGGACGAACGTTAAACGCCGCCGCCCGCAACGCCGCCCCCGAAAAGCCCGCTCAAAGCGGGCTTTTTGTTTTACTGTGCGCCCGCTCCGTTGGCTGCGGCACACCGGAGCGGCATCGGGATACCGTCCCTGACGGCTGCCATGCGGGAGGGCGAATCCGCCAGCACGGCATCGATCCCCAGACACGCTGCCGTCCGATAGTCCCCCCCATCGTTCACCGCAATCGCCACGATCCGGACATCGGGCTTCTGCCGGAAGCAGGCCACGGTTGCCGGCGTCCACAGCGTTGCGTTCACGTCGGAGCGGCCTTCGCCCAACGTGAACTTCTCCACCACCGTCATCGCACGGTGCAACTCGAACGCTGTCATTGCGTGTTCGGCAGGCGCATCCACACAGCCCTGATTCAGCAACACGCGCACGAGCCGCCCACGGGTCGCGTCGCGCGATTCGAACACTTTCGCCCGCGGATAACCGGCGAAACTCTGCTGATACTCGGCTTCGGTCGAATAGATCGACACACGCGACCACGCGTTTTCTTCGTCTAGAACACGCGCCACTGCCTGCGTCTGCGGCGCGGCGGGCAACGCTTTCATATCCAGGATGATTGGCATGGCCGGCGGGATTGCGCGCAACGCTTCGCGCAGCGTCGGAATGCCGGCCGGGTGGTCGCGATAGGGATACGCGTCGCCGCTGCGAAAACGCCAGCCGGCATTCACGCTCGCGAGTTCTGCCACCGTGAAGGCGGACACCGGCCCCTTCGCGTCTGTCAACGCCGACAGATCGGCCGGACGGTACAGCACCGGCACGCCGTCCTTGCTCAACTGAACCGTAAGCCACATTGCGTCGGCATGATTTGCGATCGACTGACGAATCGCTTCCAGCGTGTTTTCGGGCGCATCGCCTGTGCCGCCGCGATGCGCAATGATCCTCGGCAACGAAGTCACCGTCGCCGGCCCACCGTTCGTCGTGGTGGGCATCAGCGCACATCCGGCGAGCATGAGACCCGCTATCGAACCGCACACCGCCAATCGTACTGAACTCAGCATCTGTAATCCTGATTAATAAACACGCTGATCAAACGCGCATGATCTTGCAAAGTGCCTTGCTCCTTGCTCCTTGCTCCTTGCTCCTTGCTCCTTGCTCCTTGCTCCTTGCTCCTTGCTCCTTGCTCCTTGCTCCTTGCTCCTTGCTCCTTGCTCCTTGCTCCTTGCTCCTTGCTCCTTGCTCCCAGCTCCCAGCTCCCAGCTCCCAGCTCCCAGCTCCCAGCCATCATGCCCGTAGACGGACGGCCTGCATCGAGTCGTGACGTCGCACGCCCCCGTTACTATCTTCACTCCTCGATAATTGAGGATTTGGCCAGCCAGGCCCGGCATGATTCCCGCCCCCAGTCGCAGTCATGATCCGGGGGGTGTTGTCACCGGGTCTGGTGGGTGGCTGGTGATCGCTAATAGGGGCTCGGCCGGGCACATCTTGAGGCCGTCCGTAACGTGGATGCCGAGACTTGCCACCGATGTTGCAGGCCAACCAGCTCAATCTGCACAAACACTTCGATGCAAGAAAACCAACAACATGACTCCGTCGATGTCTTCGTCGGCGTTGACGTAGGTAAAGGCCATCATCACGCCGTCGCTCTCGATCGGACCGGAAAGCGCCTGTACAACAAAGCGCTTCCAAACGATGAAACCAAACTGCGCGCCCTAATCACCGAACTCAAGGAGCACGGCCAACTTCTATTCGTCGTCGACCAGCCCGCCACCATCGGCGCGCTGCCGCTGGCAGTCGCTCGGGACGAAGGCGTTCTGGTCGCCTATCTGCCAGGTCTGGCCATGCGCCGCATCGCCGATCTGCATGCGGGCGAAGCCAAGACCGACGCCCGCGATGCCGCCATCATTGCAGAGGCCGCCCGCTCGATGCCGCACACGCTGCGCTCGCTTCGACTTGCTGACGAGCCGCTTGCCGAACTCACCATGTTGTGCGGTTTCGACGACGATCTCGCCGCGCAGATCACGCAGACCAGCAACCGCATTCGCGGCCTGCTTACCCAGATCCATCCCGCACTGGAACGGGTTCTGGGGCCGCGCCTCGACCATCCGGCCGTGCTCGATCTGCTTGAGCGGTACCCGTCGCCCGCCGAGCTTGCCGCGACCAGCGAAAAAGCACTCGCCAACCGCCTCACCAAACTTGCACCTCGCATGGGCAAAAGCCTTGCTGCCGAAATCGTTCAGGCGCTCAGCGAACAGGCTGTGGTCGTACCCGGTACGCAGGCAGCAACCATCGTCATGCCGCGTCTGGCCCAGCAGCTCGCGTCTTTGCGCAAACAACGCGACGAGGTTGCCAGCGAAGTTGAACGCCTGGTGCACGCACACCCTCTTTGGCCGGTCCTGACCAGCATGCCGGGAGTCGGCGTCAGGACCGCCGCCAGACTCCTCACGGAAGTCGCCCACAAAGCCTTCGCTTCAGCTGCGCATCTCGCAGCCTACGCCGGCCTCGCCCCGGTCACCCGACGCTCAGGCTCGTCTATCCGTGGCGAACACCCCTCCAGACGCGGCAACAAGGTGCTCAAGAGAGCGCTCTTCCTCTCCGCCTTTGCTGCCCTGCGAGACCCGACTTCGAGGGACTATTACGCCCGCAAGGTCCAGCAGGGCAAGCGCCACAATCAGGCGCTCATCGCTCTTGCCAGACGGCGCTGCGACGTGCTGTTCGCGATGCTGCGCGACGGAACCTTCTACCACCCGAAATCAGCCCCTAATGCTTGACGAAACACATAGGGGCACCCTCCCCCGCCCTGACATCCAATATTTCCGTTCCGTGACAGCCGATGTTAAATTGCGGCATCCGGCGCCGGTCGAAAGCGCACTGACGCTCGGTCATTGACGCCGGACTGTCATCGAACACAACTAGAATCGCGCGATTCCCATCAGCGCCCGTTCCAATCAGGAGATCAATCGATGCGTTGCAAGCCGTTATTCCGTTCGCTTTCCGTTGCCGCCGTGTTGAGCCTCGGCATTAGCCAGGCAGCCCATGCCGCCACCGAAATCCAGTTCTGGCACGCCATGGAAGCCGCTCTCGGCGAGCGTCTGAACGACATCGCCAACGCGTTCAACGCGTCGCAAAGCGACTACAAGATCGTACCGGTGTTCAAGGGCAGCTACGACCAGACCCTCGCCGCCGGCATCGCGGCCTATCGCAGCGGCAACGCGCCGGCCATTCTGCAGGTCTACGAAGTCGGCACCGCGACAATGATGCAGGCAAAGAAAGCCGTGATTCCGGTCTCCGAAGTGTTCAAGCAAGCCGGTGTGCCGCTCGACGAAAAGGCGTTCGTGCCGACCATCGCCAGCTATTACAGCGACGCCAAATCCGGCGAACTGATCTCGATGCCGTTCAATAGCTCGACGCCGGTGCTGTACTACAACAAGGACGCGTTCAAGAAGGCCGGACTCGACCCGAATCAGCCGCCGAAAACCTGGGCCGAACTGCAGGTGGACGCGCAGAAGCTGAAGGCCTCGGGCATGGCATGCGGCTATTCGTCGGGCTGGCAGAGCTGGATTCAGCTCGAAAACTACAGTGCCTGGCATGGCGCGCCGTTCGCGTCGGAGAACAATGGTTTCGACGGCGCCGACGCGCAGCTCGAATTCAACAAGCCGGTGCAGGTCGCGCATATCCAGTTCCTGCAGAACATGCAGAAGGAAGGCACCTTCACATACGTCGGCCGCAAGGACGAACCGATATCGAAGTTCTATAGCGGCGACTGCGGGATCATCACGAACTCGTCGGGCTCGCTTGCCACGATCAAGAAGTACGCGAAGTTCAGTTTCGGCACCGGCATGATGCCCTACGACGCCAGCGTGAAGGGCGCGCCGCAGAACGCGATCATCGGCGGCGCAAGCCTGTGGGTGCTGTCGGGTAAAGATCCGGCGGTGTACAAGGGCGTGGCGAAGTTCATGTCTTATCTGTCGTCGGCGCCGGTCGCCGCGAAGTGGCATCAGGACACCGGCTATCTGCCGGTCACGACCGCCGCGTATCAGTTGACCCAACAGCAAGGCTTCTACGAGAAGAATCCGGGCAGCGATACCGCGATCAAGCAGATGCTCAACAAGCCGCCGCTGCCGTACACGAAGGGCTTGCGTCTGGGCAACATGCCGCAGATCCGCACCGTGATCGACGAAGAACTCGAACAGGTCTGGGCGGACAAGAAGACGCCGCAACAGGCACTCGATTCGTCGGTGTCGCGTGGCGACGAGTTGCTGCGCCGCTTCGAAAAAGCCGCTAACTAAGCACTAGCCGGCAAGGTTTCGGTGCGCCCGCACCGAAACCCGTTGTTGCTGCAGAACCTAGGAAACTTCGATGGAAAAGCGCTCCAGCTTCGGCACTAGTGTGCTGCCCTACCTGCTCGTCGCGCCGCAACTCCTGATCACGCTGCTGTTCTTTCTATGGCCGGCAGGCGAGGCGCTGTGGCAATCCACGCAGAGTCAGGACGCGTTCGGCACGTCGAGCGAGTTTGTCGGGCTTGCCAATTTCAAGCAGTTATTCGCCGATCCGCTTTACCTGTCGTCGTTCTATACGACGCTGATTTTCTGTGCGCTCGTCACCGTGTCCGGATTGGTGATTTCGCTCCTGCTGGCGGTCTGCGCGGATCGCGTGACACGCGGCGCCAAGGCTTATCAGACGCTGCTGATCTGGCCGTATGCGGTCGCGCCCGCGATCGCCGCCGTGTTGTGGTCGTTCCTGTTCAACCCGAGTATCGGCATCGTCACCTATGCGCTCGCCAAGTACGGCATCGTGTGGAATCACGCGTTGAACGCGAGTCAGGCGATGTTTCTGGTGGTGCTGGCTTCGGTGTGGAAGCAGGTCAGCTATAACTTCCTGTTCTTCTACGCCGGCTTGCAGGCGATTCCGCGTTCGCTGATCGAAGCGGCGGCCATCGACGGCGCCGGCCCGGTAAGGCGCTTCTTCGGCATCGCCCTGCCGCTGCTCTCGCCGACCAGCTTCTTCCTGCTGGTGATCAACATCACCTACGCGTTCTTCGACACCTTCCCGGTGATCGACGCCGCCACCGGCGGCGGCCCGGCGCAATCCACCCGCACGCTGATCTACAAGATCTTCGCGGAAGGCTTCCAGGGGTTGGACATCGGCAGCTCGGGCGCGCAGTCGGTCATCCTGATGGTGATCGTCGTCGCGTTGACGGTCGTGCAGTTCCGCTTCATCGAACGGAGGGTTCAATACTCATGATCGAGAACCGCCGCGGTTTCGACCTCTTCTGCCACGCGGTGCTGATTCTCGGCGTCGTGCTGGTGGTGTTTCCGGTGTACGTCGCGTTTTGCGCGGCGACGATGAGCGACCACGAGGTGTTCAGCGTGCCGCTGTCGCTGGTGCCGAGTACGCATCTGTTCGAGAACATCGCGACTGTCTGGTCGCATGGCAGCGGCAATGCGGCGGCGCCGTTCGGCCGCATGCTGTTCAACAGCCTCGTGATGGCGCTCGTGATTTCGATCGGCAAGATCGCCATCTCGATGATCTCCGCGTACGCGATCGTGTTTTTCCGCTTTCCGTTTCGCAATCTGTCGTTCTGGTTGATCTTCGTCACGCTGATGCTGCCGGTCGAAGTGCGTATCTTCCCGACGGTACAGGTCGTGTCGTCGATGCATCTGAGCAATACGTACAGCGGTTTGACCTTGCCGCTGATCGCATCGGCCACCGCCACGTTCCTGTTCCGTCAGTTTTTCATGACGCTGCCCGACGAATTGATGGAAGCGGCTCGCATCGACGGCGCCGGCGCGCTGCGTTTCTTCTGGGACGTCGTGCTGCCGCTGTCCAAAACGAATATGGCTGCGCTGTTCGTCATCACGTTCATTTACGGTTGGAATCAGTATCTGTGGCCGATCCTGATTACGAGCCAGCAGTCGCTGACCACAGCCGTGGTCGGCATCAAAAGCATGATCGCGTCCGGCGACACCGCAACCGAATGGCATCTCGTGATGACCGCGACGCTCCTCGCCATGCTGCCGCCGCTCGCCGTCGTGCTGACGATGCAGCGCTGGTTCGTGCGCGGGTTGGTGGACTCGGAGAAATAAGCCGCTTCATGGCGAACTCCGGCATTCAAATCAAGAACACCGCGCAAAGCGTGGCACGCGCGGCAAGCTACGAAAAGGCTAAAACGGCATGGCTGCACTGACTCTGCAAGGCGTTAAAAAGACCTACGACGGCAAACAGTTCGTGTTGCACGGTATCGACGTGGACGTCGCGGACGGCGAGTTCGTGGTGATGGTCGGTCCATCGGGGTGTGGCAAATCGACCTTGCTGCGCATGGTGGCCGGGCTCGAAGGCATTTCCGACGGCACCGTCTCGATCTCCGGCAAAGTGGTCAATCGGCTGGAGCCGAAGGATCGCAACATCGCAATGGTGTTCCAGAACTACGCGCTGTATCCGCATATGAGCGTCGCCGAGAACATGGGCTACGCGCTGAAAATCGCGGGCGTCGACCGCGCGCAGATTGCGAAGCGCGTGGACGCCGCGGCGCAGATTCTCGAACTTGGACCGCTGCTCGCACGCAAGCCGCGCGAGTTGTCCGGTGGGCAACGACAACGCGTCGCCATGGGCCGCGCGATCGTGCGTGAGCCGGCAGTGTTTCTGTTCGATGAGCCGCTGTCCAATCTCGATGCACGCCTGCGCGTGCAAATGCGCCTCGAAATCCAGCGCCTGCATGCACGGCTTGCCACCACCAGCCTCTACGTCACCCACGATCAGATCGAAGCGATGACGCTGGCGCAACGCGTGATCGTGATGAACAAGGGCCACGCTGAGCAGATCGGCGCGCCGACCGAAGTCTACGAGCGGCCGGCGACGGTGTTCGTTGCGAGCTTCATCGGCTCGCCGGGGATGAATCTGCTGGAAGGCCGGGTGTCGGACGACGGTTCCGTGTTCGAGGTTGCCGGCAACGGTCCGAAACTGCCGCTCACAGGCGTGGCGCCGATCGGCCGGGAAGTGGCCAAGGGTCGCGAATGGACGCTGGGCATTCGCCCCGAGCACATGACACC
The DNA here is from genome assembly GCF_003368325.1 of Paraburkholderia caffeinilytica. NCBI lineage: Bacteria > Pseudomonadati > Pseudomonadota > Betaproteobacteria > Burkholderiales > Burkholderiaceae > Paraburkholderia > Paraburkholderia caffeinilytica. Next base: position 1,698,193 of record NZ_CP031467.1, read on the forward strand.
GGGACAAGCGGACGCTGCGCAAGCCACGTTGACCGTCGAGTCCTGCGAACTGCTCGGCGCGGACAACCTCGCGCACGGCCGTTGGGGCAATCGCGACGTGACTGTGCGGCTGCCGCACACGCATCGGCCCGCGGCCGGCGAAACGCTGCAAGTCGCGCTGCCCGCGCAGCATCTGCATTTCTTCGATCCGTCGACAGGACGACGAGCGAACTGACGTCACCGCGGCGGCCCTCTGCCGCCGCATCCCCGCCCCGAAGTACAATGCCACCTGCACAACCCGCCCGCGCGCGGGGCGTCGCGGGGTTCGAAGCCGCGCCCGACGCCGCGCCGGCCGGGGCCGGGCGCACTGCCCGGCCACAACACCCATTACCCATCCACCCACGACCGCCCGCCCCCACGCGGCCGGCGTCGTCAACGTCTATTGCAAGCAAATGGCCCAATACGTCTTCACCATGAACCGGGTCGGCAAAATCGTGCCGCCCAAGCGTCAAATCCTGAAAGACATCTCGCTGTCGTTCTTCCCCGGCGCGAAGATCGGCCTGCTCGGCCTGAACGGCTCGGGCAAGTCGACGCTGATCCGCATCATGGCCGGTGTGGACAAGGACATCGAAGGCGAAGCCACGCCGATGCCGAACCTGAACATCGGCTATCTGCCGCAGGAGCCGCAACTCGATCCGAACAAGACCGTGCGCGAAGCGGTCGAAGAAGGTCTCGGCGACGTCTTCGGCGCGCAAAAGAAACTCGACGAGATCTACGCGGCCTACGCGGAGCCGGATGCCGACTTCGATGCACTCGCTGCGGAGCAAGCGAAGTACGAAGCGATTCTGGCCACGACCGACGGCAGCGCCGAACAACAGATCGAAATCGCTGCCGACGCGCTGCGTCTGCCGGCGTGGGACGCGAAGATCGAACACCTGTCGGGCGGTGAAAAGCGCCGCGTCGCGTTGTGCAAGCTGCTGCTCGAAAAACCGGACATGCTGCTGCTCGACGAACCGACCAACCACCTGGACGCGGAATCGGTCGACTGGCTCGAACAGTTCCTCACGCGCTTCCCGGGCACGGTGGTCGCCGTCACCCACGATCGCTACTTCCTCGATAACGCCGCCGAGTGGATTCTCGAACTCGACCGCGGCCACGGCATTCCGTGGAAGGGCAACTACAGCAGCTGGCTCGACCAGAAGGAAGAGCGCCTGAAACAGGAAGAGTCGTCGGAATCGGCACGTCAGAAGGCGATCAAGAAGGAACTGGAGTGGGTGCGCCAGAACCCGAAGGGCCGTCAGGCAAAGTCGAAGGCGCGTATCGCCCGCTTCGAGGAACTGAACAGCCAGGATTACCAGAAGCGCAACGAAACCTCGGAAATCTTTATCCCGGTCGGCGACCGCCTGGGTAACGAAGTCATCGAGTTCAAGAACGTCAGCAAGTCGTATGGCGATCGTTTGCTGCTCGACGACGTCAGCTTCAAGGTTCCGGCGGGCGCGATCGTCGGCATCATCGGACCGAACGGCGCCGGCAAGTCGACGCTGTTCCGTATGCTGACCGGCCGCGAACAGCCGGATTCGGGCGAGATCGTGCAAGGCCCGACCGTCAAGCTCGCGTACGTGGATCAAAGCCGCGACGCGCTCGACGGCTCGAAGACCGTGTTCGAAGAAATCTCCGGCGGGGCGGACGTGCTGACCGTGGGCAAGTACGAGACACCTTCGCGTGCGTACATCGGCCGCTTCAACTTCAAGGGTGGCGATCAGCAGAAGACGGTCGGTAACCTGTCGGGCGGTGAGCGCGGCCGGCTGCATCTGGCGAAAACGCTGATCGCGGGCGGCAACGTGCTGCTGCTGGACGAACCGTCGAACGACCTGGACGTCGAAACGCTGCGCGCGCTCGAAGACGCACTGCTCGAATTCGCCGGCTCTGTCATGGTGATCTCGCACGATCGCTGGTTCCTCGACCGCATCGCGACGCACATCCTGGCGTTCGAAGGCGATTCGCAAATCACGTTCTTCGACGGCAACTACCAGGAATACGAAGCGGACAAGCGTGCACGCCTCGGTGAAGAAGCTGCACGTCCGAAGCGTCTGCGTTACAAGCCGATCGCGCGATAAATCGCCAGTTTGGCGGCCCGCTCGTCGGCTGATGAGCGGGCAGTTTTGCGGGTCCTTTTTTTGCTGACGGTGTTGCGAACCCAGCGCGGCGACGAGGAGGCACGCATGGCGATTTCGCAGAGCAAGCGCTGGGCCATTGCCGTCGGTGGCGTGTTACTCGTGTTAATTGCCGTCGCGCTCGGTGCGCTGCAGTTCGCGCAGCGCGAAGTCAAGGAACGCGTCGTTGCAGCGCTCGGGCCATTAGGCAGCGCCGAAAGCATCCGGGTCGGCCTCACTTCGGTCCATCTCACCAACGTTCTGCTCAAGGCGCCGCCCGGCTGGCCCGCCGGCGATCCGCTACGCGCCGACGAAATCATCATCACGCCCGATATCCGCGATCTGCTCGCGCAACGCATGCATATCCGCAGCGTGGTAGTGCGCGGCTTCGACATCGCCGCGCTGCGAACAAAGGACGGTGCGATCCGTCTGATGCCGAATCTGCGGCAAACGATCAACCGCGTCAACGACAACGAGGCCAGCAGCGCGGCACCCTCCGGCTCGCGCGAAAAGCGGGTTGACCACATTCGCTTCGAGCAGGGCAACTTCCATTTCTACGACATGACAGTCGGCCCACCGGCATTCAAAGTGACCGTCAGCAACGCCAACGCGACTGTCGATCACCTGCATCTGCCCGCGCTCACCGAACCGACCAATGTCAGCGTCACCGGCTCGATCAAGGGCCCGGCGCACACGGGCACCGTTGCGTTCGGCGGGTGGATCAAGATTGCCAGCAAGGATTCACAGACCACCAGCACACTGCGCGACGTCGACGTCGCGATGCTGGATCCATACCTGCTGAAAAAAACCGGCGCGAAGGCGCAAGTGACGGGCGGCACGGTCGATCTGACGATCGACTCGACGGTGCGCAACTATCAGCTGCACGCACCCGGCACGGTGACCCTCCATCATCTGCAACTCGCCGACAGCGACAACCCGCTCGACACCTTCATGTCGATTCCGACCAAAGCGGCCATCGCCGCACTCAAGACGCACAACGGCGACGTCACGCTGCATTTCGTGCTGGATGGGAATTTGCGCGACCCGAAGTTTTCGGTGCAGGAAAGTCTGATGACGCGCCTTGGCGCCGGTTTTGCGAATGCGATGGGCGTAAGCGTCGAAGGCGTGGCGAAGGGCGCCGGGGAGACCGTGAAAGGATTGGGTAACGCGTTGAAGAATCTGCTCGGTCAGTAGCCAGACGCTGGTCGAGGCAGGCGGGGTCGTTCGTTAGTCGTTAAAGTGGAAACGCCCGCTCGCCGCTTAAATCATGATGCCCTGTGACCCGGCACGCCTCTAAACCCGGCCGCCCACGCTTAAACCGGCAATCCTAAGTCGCGTAGTTTCGCTTCGGTCTGCCCGGCGTTCACGTGATGCACGCCGTGCCAGCCGAGCGCCGTCGCGGCCTCGGCGTTTTTCAGATTGTCGTCGATGAAGACGAGTTCGCCTGGATGAATGCCCGGCAGTTGCGCCTCGATCCGCTGACGCATTTCCGCGAAGATCGCCGGATCGGGCTTGACCAGCTTCACCCGCCCCGACACGACGATGTCGCGGAAACGCCGCAACACCGGGTAATGTTCCCACGCATACGGAAACGTCTCCGCCGACCAGTTGGTCAGCCCAAAAAGCGGCACATCGGCGGCCTCGAGCTTCTCCATGATCGCCACGCCTTCTTCCAGCACGCCGGCCACCATCTCGTGCCAGCGCTCGTAGAACGCGTGGATCAGTGCAGCATGATCGGGAAATTTCGCGATCAACTCGTCCGTCCCCTCGGCGATCGGCTGGCCGCCGTCCTGACGGATCACCCAATCCATCGAACAGACATGTGTCAGAAACCAGCGGCGCTCTGTTTCGTCCGGAATAAGCTCGCGATACAGATACTCGGGGCTCCAGTCGATCAACACGCCGCCGAAATCGAACACGACTGCTTTGATGGCCATGCACGCTCCGTCAGTAAGGTCGTGGCGACGAGATCAGACAGGTTGCGTGCGCAATTCCAGCCACGCCTTCGCCTCACCCGAAACATGCGGCGACAGGCGCGCGCGCACCGTCTCGTGATACGCGTTGAGCCACGCGCGCTCGTCGTCACGCAACAGCGAGAGGTCGAGGCAGCGCGTGTCGATCGGGCACAGCGTCAGCGTCTCGAACTTGAGAAAGTCGCCGAACTCGGTTTTCTCCGCGGGCACGTTCAGCACCAGGTTCTCGATCCGCACGCCCCACTTGCCCGGCCGGTAGAGACCCGGTTCGACCGAGGTGATCATGCCTTCTTCCATCGCGGTCCACGGTTCGGCCGGCGCGTAGTGCGAAATCACCTGCGGACCTTCGTGCACGTTCAGGAAATAGCCCACGCCGTGACCGGTGCCATGACCATAGTCGGCGCCGGCTTCCCAGATCGGCGCGCGGGCAATCGCGTCGAGCATCGGCGAACGGATGCCGCGCGGGAATTTCGCACGCGACAACGCCATGGTGCCTTTCAGCACGATCGTGAAATCGCGCCGCTGTGCCTCGCTGATGGTGCCGACCGGCACGACGCGGGTGATATCGGTCGTGCCGCTCAGATACTGCGCGCCCGAATCGATCAGCAACAGGCCGTTGCCTTCGATCAACGAATGCGATTCATCGGTCGCGCGATAGTGCGGCATCGCGCCGTTCGCGTTGAAACCGGCAATCGTGGCAAAGCTCAGCGACACGAAGCCCGGACGACGCGCGCGGGCTGCCGTCAGGCGCTCGTCGATCGTCAGTTCGGTGATCGTTTCACGGCCCAGCGCGCCTTCGAACCACGCGAAGAATTCGGCGAGCGCCGCGCCGTCCTGTTCCATCGTCTCGCGCACATGCTCTGCTTCCGCTTCCGTCTTGCGCGATTTGAAGAACGTGGACGGATTGACCGCCTCGACGACCTCCACCGTGGACGGCACCGACTGCAGCGAGCCATAGGTAATCCGGCGCGGGTCGATCAACAGCGTGCTGCCGGCCGGCAACGCGGCCAGTGCATCGGCCGCCTTTGCGTAGGGCTCGACGCTGATGCCGTCACGCGCGAGCGCATCGGCCAGCGCTTGCGGCACCTTGCCGTCGGCGACGAAGAGCGACGCGCTTTGCAGACCGACCAGCGCGTGCGCCACGAATACCGGGTTGTAACTGACGTCGGCACCGCGCAGATTCAACAGCCATGCGAGGTCGTCGAGCGTGGAAATGAAGTGCCACTGCGCACCCTTCTCCGCCATCGCACCGCGAATCTGCGCGAGCTTTTCCGAACGGGCGACGCCCGCATGCGGCGCGGCATGTTCGAACACGGCGGCGGCCGGCAGCGACGGGCGCTGCGGCCAGATCGCGTCGAACAGATCGACGTCGGTGCGCAGCTTCACGCCGCGTGCGGTAAGCGCCTGGCTCAAAGCACGCGCCGCCGACACACCCAGCACCGCGCCGTCCACACCGACCGTGCCGCCGGTCGCGACGTTCTGCGCAAGCCATTCGAAATGCGGCGCGGTCTGCTGGCCGCCGGTCATCTTCATCAACTGAACGCCGGTGCCGGCCAGTTGCGCGTTGGCTTGTTCCCAGTAGCGGCTGTCGGTCCATACGCCGGCGAAATCGGCGGTCACGACCAGCGTGCCGGCCGAGCCGGTGAAACCCGACAACCACTCCCGGCCTTGCCAGCGCCCGGGTAGATATTCGGAAAGATGCGGATCTGCGGACGGCACCAGGTAAGCGGCGACGCCTTCACGCGCCATCGCGTTGCGCAATGTCGCGAGCCGTTCGGGGATGGAGGAGGTTTCGGGGAGTCGGGCATTCATCGGAGTCACCTGCAAGTATTCATCGACGGGAAAGCAAGCCGACCGTCACGGCAACCGCGACCAGCGCGACGGCGGTACATACCGGCCATTCGAGCGTATCGCCATCATGAAAGAGACCAACCACGTTGCCGGCCATGCGCGCGACACCCGCGCCCAGCACGCCGGTCAGTAGCGCCACCCACCATTGGGCACGGCTCGACCGGCGTAGCGGGTGCAACCACCAACCCGCGAAACCGATCACCGCGCCCAGCACCAGGATTCCGGGCCACCCCATCAGGGGCAACTCTCGCGCAGTTTCAGATTCGTCTCATGGGCGCAAGGGGCCAGGACAGCTAGCATTTTTGTCTCGTTAACTATAGAGGTTCGGCACGGCGCTTTCCGCATAGCGGATGAGTTTAGGGGTCGGGGTGATGTTAGGCAAGCTGTAAGCCTTACGGAGAAACCTAGCCCCGGGTAATTGCCAAGCTGAACGCGCCCCATGCGAATCGCCCTTATCGAGCCGGACCTTCGGCACGCCACCCTGGTCGACCGGCTGATCTTCGCCGGCGGCCATGCGTGCCAGCACTTCACAGCGAGCGCGCCGTTTCTGCATCGCGCCACCGACGAATTCTTCGATCTTCTCATCACTGAAAACTGGGCCGGCGATCATTCGGCCGAAGACCTGATTCCGCGCGCCCGCTCGATCCTGCCGAGCTTGCCGGTGATCGTGCTGCTGTCGGAGCCACGCGAGAGCCAGATTGTCGCCGCGCTGCACGCCGGCGCCGACGACTGCCTGACCAAACCGGTCCGCGGCCCGGAAATGCTGGCCCGAGTGGACGCGCTGCTGCGGCGCGCTGGCTTGCGGCGCCCGTCCAACCGGCGGCGCGACACGATCGGCGACTATGCGTTCGACGCGGCGCAGTTCGCCGTCACCTTCCGTAATCAGACGGTCAGCCTGACCCCGAAGGAATTCCGCTTTGCGCTGCTGTTATTTACCAATCTGTCGCGGCCGGTGTCGCGTGCGCATATTCTCGAAGCGGTCTGGACGCGCCGCCGCGACGTACAGTCGCGCACCGTCGACACCCATGCTTCGCGCGTGCGAACCAAACTGCAGTTGCGGCCCGAGCACGGGTATTGCCTGACACCGCTGTACGGCTATGGCTATCAACTCGACGCCATCCCGCCGGACGCCATTGTGAGGGCTGGGTAACGCATCCACAATGTAAGAATCGTGGAAACGCTATAATATTGAGCTAAACCATAGCCCCCCATATGCAGCTTCTAACGATCGGAATCAATCACCACACCGCGCCTGTCGCCTTGCGCGAACGCGTGGCGTTTCCGCTCGAACAGATCAAACCTGCGCTGGATACCTTCAAGAGCATCTGGCTCGGCCGCACCGCCCGCACGGCGCCGGAAGCGGCGATTCTGTCCACCTGCAATCGCACCGAACTCTACTGCGCGACCGACGACCACGCCGCGCGTGAAGCCGCGATCCAGTGGTTCTCGAAGTACCACAACCTGCCCGTCAACGAACTCGCGCCGCATGTCTACGCGCTGCCGCAGTCGGAAGCCGTGCGCCACGCGTTCCGCGTCGCCTCGGGCCTCGATTCAATGGTGCTGGGCGAGACGCAAATCGTCGGACAAATGAAGGACGCCGTGCGCACGGCGTCCGAGGCCGGCGCGCTCGGCACCTATCTGAACCAGCTGTTCCAGCGCACCTTCGCTGTGGCGAAGGAAGTGCGCAGCACGACCGAAATCGGCGCGCAGTCGGTTTCCATGGCGGCCGCCGCCGTGCGGCTCGCGCAGCGGATTTTCGACAAGGTCTCGAACCAGCGTGTGCTGTTCATCGGCGCGGGCGAAATGATCGAGTTGTGCGCGACGCACTTCGCGGCGCAGCAGCCGCGTGAACTCGTCGTCGCCAATCGCACGGCCGAGCGTGGCGCCCGCCTCGCCGAACGCTTCAACGGCCGGGCCATTCCGCTCTCCGAACTGCCCGCGCGCATGCATGAATTCGACATCATCGTGTCGTGCACGGCTTCCACCCTGCCGATCATCGGTCTGGGCGCGGTCGAGCGGGCCGTGAAAGCGCGCCGTCACCGGCCGATTTTCATGGTCGATCTGGCTGTTCCGCGCGATATCGAACCCGAAGTCGGCAAACTCGAAGACGTGTTCCTGTACACCGTCGACGACCTCGGCGCGATCGTGCGCGAAGGTAATGCGTCGCGGCAAGCCGCAGTCGCGCAGGCCGAGGCGATCATCGAAACGCGCGTGCAGAACTTCATGCAATGGCTCGACGCGCGCAGCATCGTGCCCGTGATCCGCCACATGCATACGCAGGCCGACGTGCTGCGCCGCGCCGAAGTCGAACGCGCGCAGAAAATGCTCGCACGCGGCGAGGACCCGGCAGCAGTGCTCGAGGCGTTGTCGCAATCGCTCACCAACAAACTGATCCACGGCCCGACGCACGCGCTCAATCGCGCGAGCAGCGAGAACCGTGACACGCTCATCGAATTGATGAGCGGTTTCTACAAACACTCCGGTTCTACGGAGCGTTAGCGGCGCAACCACCGCCGCACCGTCCGCGCCACACTGAGTGGCCCGCGACATGCTTCTGACCAGGGCATCTGCCCACTCCCCTAGTCGTCGTCTTTGCCGGAGTCCGCTCCGATACCCGTCCGATGAAAACGAGCATGCAACGCAAGCTCGACCAGCTCACTATCCGGCTGGCCGAACTGAACGATCTGTTGAGCCGCGAGGACATCACCTCGAATCTCGACCAATACCGCAAGCTCACGCGTGAACACGCCGAGCTCGGGCCGGTCGTCGAGCATTACGCACTGTGGCGCCACGCGATGAACGACGCGGCGACCGCGCAGGAATTGCTGGCGGACACGTCGATGCGCGACTTCGCGGAAGAGGAAATCCGCACGGCTCGCGAGCGGATGGAAAAACTCGGTGCCGAATTGCAGAAAATGCTGCTGCCGAAAGACCCGAACGACGATCGCAACATCTTCCTCGAAATCCGCGCCGGCACGGGTGGCGACGAATCGGCGCTGTTCGCGGGCGATTTGCTGCGCATGTACCTGCGCTTCGCCGAGCGCAATCGCTGGCAGGTCGAGATGATGTCGGCGAGCGAATCGGACCTCGGCGGCTACAAGGAAGTGATCGTGCGGATCGCCGGCGAGGCGGCCTATTCCAAGCTCAAGTTCGAGTCGGGCGGCCATCGCGTGCAACGCGTACCCGCCACCGAAACGCAGGGCCGCATTCACACCTCGGCGTGCACGGTCGCGGTGATGCCGGAAGCGGACGAAATCGGCGAAGTCGAAATCAATCCGGCCGATCTGCGCATCGACACGTTCCGCGCGTCTGGCGCGGGCGGACAGCACATCAACAAGACCGACTCGGCGGTGCGCGTCACGCACTTGCCGACGGGCATCGTCGTCGAATGTCAGGACGACCGGTCGCAGCACAAGAACAAGGATCGCGCGCTGAAGGTGTTGGCCGCGCGCATCAAGGACAAGCAGTCGCACGAGCAGCAGGCGAAGGAAGCCGCCACGCGCAAGAGCCTGATCGGCTCGGGCGATCGCTCGGAGCGGATTCGCACCTACAACTTCCCGCAAGGACGTCTGACGGATCACCGGATCAATCTGACGCTGTATCGCCTGGACGCGATCATGGACGGCGATCTCGACGAATTGATCGCGGCTTTGGTGAGCGAGCATCAAGCCGAGTTGCTGGCATCGCTGGGCGACGCGGACTAAGCGCGGATGGATCCCATCACGCCCGCCGCGCTGTTGCGCGCCTCGCCGCTGCCGTCGCTCGAAGCGCGGATTCTGCTCACGCACGTGCTCGGCTGGCGGCATACGCAATTGATTACACGCAGCGATGAGGCGCTCGACGGCACCATAGTCGAGCGATACCGGAATCTGGAAGCGCGGCGTGTCGCCGGTGAACCGGTGGCGCAACTGGTCGGCGTGCGCGAATTTTTTGGGCTTGATTTCGAAGTGACACCGGACGTGCTGATTCCACGTCCCGAAACCGAATTGCTGGTCGAAACGGCGTTGGCTGCAATGGAAAACGTCTCACGGCCGCGCGTGCTCGATCTGGGCACCGGCACCGGTGCGATCGCCGTGGCCATTGCGTCGATGCGGCCCGACGCGCCGGTCTGGGCGCTCGACCGTTCCGCCGAAGCGCTGACGGTGGCCACACGCAACGCCGCGCGCCTGCTGGATGCCAAACGCCCCGGCGGCGCCGTGAACCTGCGGCAAAGCGACTGGTACAGCTCGCTCGACACGGCGTTGCGCTTTGACGTGATCGTCAGCAATCCGCCGTATATCGCGAGCGGCGATCCGCATCTGTCTGAAGGCGATCTGCGCTTCGAGCCGCGCGGCGCGCTCACCGACGAAGCCGACGGCCTCAGCGCGATCCGCAAGATCGTCGCGGGCGCGCCCGCACGTTTGGCCGCCAATGGCGTATTGTGGATCGAACACGGATACGATCAGGCGCAGGCCGGGCGCGACCTGCTGACGTCACAAGGTTTTGCAGACGTCCGCTCGGAGCAGGATCTCGCCGGCATCGAGCGAATCAGCGGCGGACGGTGGCCCGGCTGACCTCGATGTCCAGCCCTGATTGCCGAAGTGGCAAAGCGACCCTCGGCCGGTCTTACCGAAATCCGCTATCATTTCAGCCTACTCCCTACACATAACGGAACCGCAAGGTCAGTCATGGATACGCAACAACGCATCAAGCAAATCGTCGACGAAAACAGTGTCGTGCTCTTCATGAAGGGCACCGCCCAGTTCCCGATGTGCGGCTTTTCCGGCCGCGCCATCCAGATTCTGAAGGCGTGTGGCGTTAACGAAATCAAAACCGTCAACGTGCTCGAAGACGACGAAGTCCGCCAGGGCATCAAGCAGTTCTCGAACTGGCCGACCATTCCGCAGCTCTACGTGAAGGGCGAATTCGTCGGCGGCTCGGACATCATGATGGAAATGTACGAATCGGGCGAACTGCAGCAACTGTTCGCCGCGGCTTAAGCGGCTGCCGCTGTCCGAACCTTTGCTGTCCTCCGCTTTGCCGTCCTCCGATAAGGCGCCGCGAGCCATGGAAACACGCGCTGCAGCGCCACGCCGGCTGATCGTCGCGATCACCGGCGCAACCGGCGCCATCTACGGCATCCGGTTGCTCGAGACGTTGCGCAAGCGGGGCGGCGTCGAAAGCCATCTGCTGATATCGAGTGCCGGGTGGCTCAATATCCAGCACGAACTCCAATTGAGCAAAGAAGACGTGCATCCGCTCGCGGATGTCGTCCATTCGGTGCGCGACGTCGGCGCAAGCATCGCATCAGGTTCGTTCGCCACCGACGGCATGGTGGTCGCCCCCTGCTCGATGAAGACGCTGGCAAGCGTCGCACACGGTTTTTCCGACAACCTGATCACCCGCGCCGCCGATGTCACGCTCAAGGAGCGCCGCCGGCTCGTCCTTCTCGTGCGCGAAACGCCGTTCAACCTCGCGCATCTGCGCAATATGACGGCCGTCACCGAAATGGGCGGCGTGATCTTCCCGCCCTTGCCCGCGTTCTACAACCACCCGGCCTCGATCGACGAAATGGTCGATCACACGGTGGCGCGCGTGTTGGATCTGTTCGCGTGGGGACCGGCCATGTCGCCCGCATGGCAAGGGTTGCGCGACACGCAGGAGTAATTCGCCAGGCGACGTGCCGCCACGATGTGTAGGGCGAAGGCAGGCACCGCATGGCCGTGGCCTCACGAGCGGGACGACCGACACCCGAAAATCGCTCCACTCCCATTAATAACAGCTGCGACACAATCAATTCCGTTTTCACCCGTTTATCAAACGTCGGTACGGACCTATATTGATAGCAACCCCACTTCTGCGCCGCGCTCCCGCGGCGGCGTTGCTGCCATGACTCGCTTACCGTCGCTATTCCTTTCCCACGGCGCGCCTACGCTGCCGATCGATCCGTCCCTGCCGTCCGCCGAATTCGGCGCGCTGTCGGCGCAATTGCCGCGCCCTGAGACCGTGCTGATGCTGTCGGCCCATTGGGGCACGGCGCAACCGGTTGCGAGCACGTCCACGTCGCCCGAGACCATCCACGATTTCTACGGCTTCCCGCGCCAACTGTATGAGATTCAGTATCCGGCTCCCGGCGCCCCCGATCTGGCACGCCGTGCCGCGGTGCTGCTCGGCGAAAACGGCATCCTCGCCGACGCCCAGCCGCACGGGCTCGACCACGGCGCGTGGGTCCCCATGCTGCTGATGTTCCCGGACGCCGACGTACCGGTCGCGCAACTGTCGATCCAGCCGCACCTGGACGCCGCCCATCACTTTCGTGTGGGTCGCGCGCTGCGCTCGCTGAAAGATGACGGCGTGATGGTGATCGGCTCGGGCCAGATCACGCACAACCTGCGCGCCGCGGACTTTTCCGCGCGCCCGGAAGACGCCGATCCGCGCGTGGCCGAATTCACCGACTGGTTCGAGGCCAGGCTCGCCGCGCACGATATCGACGCCTTGCTCGACTACCGCCGTCTGGCGCCGCACGCGGTCCTGATGCATCCGACCGACGAGCACCTGCTGCCCGTGTTCGCGGCACTAGGTGCGGCGGACGACGACTATTCGCTGGCGATTCAGTCGCTCGGAACCTATCAGCGCTCGCTCGCCATGACGAATTACGTGTTCGGCACCGCCTGACTCGACGCCAATGCGGCGCCGTCGAAGCGCCACCGCAAGGTCAAACCTGCGCCAACAAAAAAGCCCGCCTGAGTTGCTCAGGCGGGCTTTTTTTCGTGCCGGGCCGAATCACGACGATTCGGCGAACGACTCAGCGTTGCAACTTAGTGTGCGCCGATGCCCTCGAGCACTTCGTCGTGCGTCTGACGTTCCTCGAGGTATTCCGAACGGTAGCCGCTATGCACGCCCCAGTAATAGAACACCAGCGAGAGCACGGCCACCACCAGCATGTCCCAGCCGTACGGCAGAATGCCGTAGCCGCCGAACTCCTTGCTACCGATCAGCGACAGAATCGCCATCACCGGCAGGTAGGCCACAAGCCACCATGCAGCCTTCAGGTCACGCCCCCAGCCGCCAAAACCCGACTTCGCCTGGAAATAGAAGTACACCGGCAGCGCGACGACCATCAGCAGAATGATTTCGCCCGTCAGCGGCCATTTCGCCCAGTACAGGATCAGCGACGCGCACACGAAAGCGAACGGCGCAATGAGTTGCATGCCCGGAATGTGCAGCGGGCGCTCCAGATCCGTCGCCGCGCGGCGCAGCGCCATCAGGCTGATCGGGCCGGTCAGGTACGAAATCACGGTCGCAACCGAGATCACCGCGGCCAACGAGCTCCAGCCACGGAAGAAGAACAGGAAAATAAACGACACCAGCAGGTTGAACCACATCGCCTGACGCGGCACGCCGTAGAACGGGTGCACGTTGCCGAACATCTTCGGCATCGTGTTGTTGCGCTCCATGGCGTAGATCATGCGGGTGGTGGTCGCCATGTAGGTCGTGCCGGTACCGCTCGGGCTGACGAACGCGTCGACGTACAGCAGGATAGCCAGCCAGTTCAGGTTCAGCGCGATGGCCAGTTCGGCAAACGGCGAAGCGAAATTGAAGTGGCTCCAGCCCTTCATCACGTCGCTCGGGCTCACTGCGCCGATGTACGCGACCTGCAGCAGCACGTAGATCACCAGCGCCAGCAGGATCGAGCCGATCACTGCGAACGGCACGCTTCTCGCCGGATTGCGCGCTTCACCCGCGAGGTTGATCGGGCTCTGGAAACCGTTGAAGGCGAACACGATGCCGCTCGTCGACACGGCTGTCAGCACAGCCGACCAGCCATACGGTGCAAAGGTACTCACCTCGCCGAAGTTTTCCTTGTGGAAACCCGACAGCATCAGGCCAGCGATGGTCGCACCCGGAATCAGGAACTTGAAGACCGTGATCGCCGAATTGGCGCGCGCGAACAACTTCACGCCCCAGTAGTTCAGCAGGAAATAAATGATTACGAGAGCGGCGGACAGTAATAGCCCATTGGTCGTTAATGACCCGTCCACGAATAGCGCATGCGCCCATGGATACGGCCAGGTGCTCATATATTGGATGGATGCTTCAGCCTCGATAGGAATCACCGAGACAATGGCGATCCAGTTGGCCCACGCACTGATGAACCCGACCAGCGCGCCGTGCGAATAGCGCGCATAACGCACCATGCCGCCTGACTCCGGGAACATCGCGCCGAGCTCCGCATAGGTCAATGCAATCGCAAGAATCACGACCGCCCCGATGACCCATGCACAAATGGCAGCCGGGCCTGCAATTTTTGCGGCCTTCCACGCGCCGAACAGCCAACCCGATCCGATGATTGAACCCAAGCCGGTCAGCAACAGCGCGACCGGTCCGATGTTCCGTTGTATAGAACTTTTCACTTCTTCTCCTGTGTCGACCAGAGCTGGCGCTGTAGCTGTCGGCCAGAGTCAGCGCTTTAGCGCTTACTCTGGTCCCATGCAAAGCACTTACACTGGTCCCATACACCGTATGTCGGCCGGAGTGAGTGCTTTAGCACCTAGTCCGGTCCCATGCAGATTGCATCAGAACCATGTCGACACCGCGTGACATCGCTTGTGGCGCTGGGAACGGGGTGACGTACATGTATACGCGACGGCCCGTACCAACCAGGTGCAACCGACGCGGGCGCGTAGTTTAACGGTTGCACCCGCACAGTGCAGCGGAACTAAGGGTTCTCCCTAGCAAAATTCTCGGACGAATAGCAAGCTTCGTAAGCAATTTTTGCACCATTCCGTCGAAATATTGTAAAGTTGGGATGAGAGTGTTGACCTTCGCCCGAAATCGCCGTATAACGTTCGGGCAGGATTTCAAGCGGCGAGTGAATTGGTCTTTCGTAGTTCGCCCATCAACGGTACTCCGGTTGGTCCCATTACCCCCTTCCTTGATTTTCATGCGCACCCATTGGGCTTCGGCCTTATTTACCATCTTTAGGAACAAGTAATATGGAAACCGGTACCGTCAAGTGGTTCAATGACGCAAAGGGCTTTGGCTTCATCACGCCGGACGGCGGCGGCGAAGATCTGTTCGCGCATTTCTCGGAAATCCGCACGGAAGGCTTCAAGACGCTGCAAGAAAACCAAAAGGTTACGTTTGAAGTGAAGACGGGCCCGAAGGGCAAGCAAGCTGCCAACATCAAGCCGGTGTAAGCAAGCACGCTTCCTTCTGGACGCAAAAAACCCCGCCTTGGCGGGGTTTTTTTATATTCGTCGCCACTACATGCGGCGATTATCTCCGCAGTATGTGTTTGATCAATCCGGTTATCCAAACAGACGCCGCGCGTGAATACCGAGACCGGTCGCGACGCTGGCGAGACGATCTCCGAATACCGCTTTCGCATCCGGAAATGCCGCGGCCAATGCGCCCGATAGAAACGCCAATCCGGTTGAGCCACCCGTGAAATAAACGGCGTTGACGTCGCGCGGAGCCACGCCGGCCGCCTGGACCGTATCGCGCGCCGCTTGCACGATGCGCTGTGTCTCGTCCTGACCGGCCTTGATGAGTTGCGCTTCGTCGAATGCAAGGCGCAGATCGTCTTCCACCTCGTCGAGGTCGATCACGGTCTCGCCGCCCGCCGCCACACCGATCTTCGCTTCTTCCGCATGGGCCGCCAGCGCATGGCCCAGGCGGCGCTCCACGACACGCATCAGGCGGTCGTGATGTTTGACCTCGGTGAACAGATGCCGCATGAGCGCGAGTTCGCTGACGCGCTTCGGTGCGTAGACCGTGTTGATCAGGTGCCAGGTCGCCAGATCGAAATAGATGCGGTTCGGAATCTCACGGCCTTCCGGGTCGAGCGTCTGATAGCCAAGTTCGCGCAGGATCGTGACCAGTTCGACGCGACGGTCGAAATCCGTACCGGCAACGTGCACACCGTGGTGGGCCAGCACGTCGTCTTTACGCTCGACGCGCGTCATCCGCTCCGGCCCCACCCGCACCAGCGAAAAGTCCGATGTACCGCCGCCGATGTCGGCCACCAGCACGAGCCCCTCTTCCGTCAGATGCGATTCGTAGTCGAATGCGGCCGCGATCGGCTCATACTGAAAGTGAATCTCCCGCAAGCCGACTGAACGCGCCGCAGCTTCGAGTTGCTGCTGCGCCATGTGATCGGCACGCGGATCGTCGTCGACGAAGAACACCGGGCGGCCCAGCACGGCGCGGCTGATCGGACCGCCGGTGCTCGTCTCGGCCGAGCGCTTCAGGTGGTCGACGAAAATTGCGATGATGTCCGTGTACTTGATCGCCGAGCCGTCGCCGAGATCGGTCGAATTCTCGGCAAGCGGTGAGCCGAGAATACTTTTCATCGAGCGCATCAAACGGCCGTCGAAACCGTCGATGTAAGCCGCCAATGCCGCACGCCCGAATTCGCGGGTGTTCTCGTCGGTGTTGAAAAAGACGGCGGTCGGCAGCGTCGTATAGGCGCCCTCGACCGGCGCAAGCCTAAGCGCAGCGCCGTCAGGAACGGCGACGGCCGAATTGGAAGTACCGAAGTCAATCGCGCAATAGTTCATGGCAGGAATCGCCGCTCACGGCTGGCGCGGACAGAAAGGGGAGCGGCTTTGTATCACGAAAGCCCAATCAGCATCAACTGACGCTTTCCGGGACGCCCACAATCGTGTCCAGAGCCCGCTCGGCGGAACAAAAATTGCTGAATTCGACAGGATACGCCACCAATTTTCAGCAATGAGGAGACTTGCACCAATGAGCGCGCCGCCTAACGCCGTGGTCCACGAGAAAAACGCCGCTGTGATCGAAACCGACCTGCCCTCGCGGCTCGACCGTTTGCCATGGGGACGCTTTCACTCGCTGATCGTTGTGGCGCTGGGCGTGACGTGGCTGCTCGACGGTCTTGAAGTGACGCTCGCAGGCGCCGTCGCGAGTGCGTTGAAGTCTAGCCCATCGCTGCACCTGACCAATGCCGACGTCGGCCTCGCCGGCAGCGCCTACATTGCCGGCGCCGTGCTCGGCGCGCTCGGCTTCGGCTGGATGACCGACCGGCTCGGCCGTCGCAAGCTGTTCTTCATGACACTCGCGGTGTACCTGGCGGCTACCGCAGCGACCGCTTTTTCGTGGAATCTGGCCAGTTTTCTGCTGTTTCGCTTTCTCACCGGCGCCGGTATCGGCGGCGAGTATACGGCGATCAATTCGACGATTCAGGAGTTCACGCCCGCACGGTTGCGCGGCTGGACCGATCTCGGCATCAACGGCACGTTCTGGGTCGGCGCAGCGCTCGGCGCGGCGGGCTCCTTGATCCTGCTCGACCCGAATCTGCTGCCGGGCGACTGGGGCTGGCGCGCCTGTTTCTTCATCGGCGCGGTGCTGGCGCTAGGGATTCTGCCGATGCGCATCTGGGTGCCCGAAAGTCCGCGCTGGCTGCTGACGCACGGCGGCGAACGCGATGCGCGCTCGATCGTCGACGGCATCGAAACGCGCTTTCGCACCGCCGGCCATGCACTCGCCGACGACGGCCTCACGCGGCTAAGACTGCGGGCACGCGGACACACCCCGCTGCGCGAGGTGTTTCACACGCTGTTCAACGTGCATCGACAACGCGCGCTGGTCGGCCTGTCGTTGATGACCGCGCAGGCGTTCTTCTACAACGCGATCTTTTTCACCTATGCGCTGGTGCTGACCGATTTCTATCAGGTTCCGGGCGACCATATCGGCTGGTATCTGTTGCCATTCGCGCTCGGTAACTTCCTCGGACCGCTGGTGCTTGGCCGGCTTTTCGACGTCATCGGGCGACGCAAGATGATCGCCTCGACTTACGCGCTGTCCGGCATCCTGCTGACGCTGAGCGGCTACCTGTTCGAGCAGCATCTGCTCACCGTCGTGACGCAGACGATCGCGTGGATGGTGGTCTTTTTTTTCGCCTCGGCGGCAGCGAGCTCGGCATATCTGACAGTCAGCGAATCATTTCCACTGGAAATCCGCGCCTTGGCGATCGCGGTGTTCTACGCGTTCGGTACGGCGCTGGGCGGCATCATCGGCCCGGCGTTTTTCGGCCGGCTGATCGATACGCATCAGCGCAGCGAAGTGTTTTTGGGCTATCTGGTCGGCTCGGGGCTGATGCTCGCCGCTGCGGCGATCGCCGCGATCTGGGGTGTGGATGCGGAGCGCAAGCCGCTTGAGCATGTGGCCGCGCCGCTTTCGAGCGTCGCGGACAACGTGGAATGAATGACGCTGCTTGAGCGAAGCAGACGACTCAGAATAGAAAAACGCGCAGTCAGCGCCGCGCGTTTTTTACCACTACCCAAGCTGCAAGACGCTCAGAACGCCTTCTTCCACCCACCGCCATAAGCAATATCGGCCAGCGGCAGACGTTGACGCACCGACTTCTCGCGCTCACGCAGCACCGGATCGAGTTTATCGACGTCGCCGTAGTGGCCGAGCGAAATGATGGCAATCACGTCGACGTCGTGCGGCAGTTTGAACGCCGTGCGGAACGCGTTCGGGTCGAAGCCGCTCATCTGATGCGCGGCGAGGCCGAGCGCATGCGCCTGCAGCACCAGCGCCATCGCCGCGGCACCCGCGTCGTACGGTGCGCAACGGTTCACTTCGCCCTTGCTGGTGAGCGTGTGCGTGGTCACCGCGATCAGCACCGGCGCCGACGCATTCCAGCCCTGATTGAACGGCACCAGCGTGGCGAAAGCCTGCTTGAACGAGACTTCATCGACGCCACGGTCGAATACGAGGAAACGCCACGGTTGCGCGTTATACGAAGACGGCGCCCAGCGTGCCGCTTCGAGTACTGCTTGCAGATCCTCGCGGCGCACCGGCTCGCTCGAATACGCACGCGGGCTCCAGCGACCTGCAATCAACTCGTGAATGGCAACTGCGGTAGGGGCGGGTTTGTTGGTCATGCGCTTCTCTCGGTCGAAATTCATGATCGACGGGCGGCTGCCCGGGGTGTCATAGCATAACCGGGCTGAGCCTCTCGCGCGCCAACTCGTGTCAGTTAGTTTTCACGTGGGCTGCAATGGCAAACGGCCTCGTATGAGGCCGTTCGCGCAGGTTTGCTTCGTTCACCGTGCACACGGGCGCAGCGTCACGCCGCTTGCGGCTCCGGCACCTTGGCCGGCCGGTTGATCCGCAGCACGATCACCGCGGCAACCAGACACAACCCGCCGGAAATCATCGATGCGACCGTGTACGTGCCGAGGCTCGCGCGCAACATGCCCGCACCGAGCGCCGCGAAGGCCGCGCCGAGCTGGTGGCCGGCGACCACCCAGCCGAACACGACCGGCGCCGAATCCTTGCCGTAGACATCGGTCGCGAGACGCACGGTGGGCGGCACCGTGGCGATCCAGTCGAGTCCATAGAACACCGCGAACAACGGCAGGCCGAAGAAGTCGATGCCGAAGGCGTGCGGCAGATACATCAGCGACAAACCACGCAGACCGTAATACCAGAACAGCAACACGCGGCTATTGAAGCGGTCCGACAGCCAGCCCGACAGTGTCGTACCGAACAGATCGAAGATGCCCATTGCAGCAAGCAGGGAGGCGCCCTGCACTTCGGTCATGCCGTAGTCGCCGCACATTGCGATCAAATGCGTGCCGACATAACCGTTGGTGCTCGCGCCGCAAATGAAGAAGCTGAAGAACAGCAGCCAGAAATCACGCGTCTTGCTCGCCATCGCGAGTGTGCCGAAGGCGATTGCCAGCGGATTCTGTTTCGTCACCGAGGTGGAGATCGGCGCGTCGGCCGGTTCGCCGAACGGGCGCAGCTTCATATCCGCGGGCCGCTCCGGCAACAGGAACGCAACCAGCGGCAAAACGATCGCCGCCGCGCCCGCGACGACCCACACCACCTGGCGCCAGCCGTAATGCTCGGCGATGGCCGCGAGCATCGGCAGGAACACCAGTTGGCCGGTCGCCGAACTGGCCGTGAGAATCCCCATCACCAGCCCGCGATGCGTAGTGAACCAGCGCGTCACCACCGTCGCGGACAACGACAGCGCCGCCACACCCGTCGAGCCGCCAACCATCACGCCCCAGATCAGAACCATTTGCCACGGATGCGTCATCAGCGACGACAACGCCACACCCGCGGCCATCGTGCCGAGCGCGGCCAGAAGCGTGGGACGCACGCCAAAACGCTGCATCGCCGCGGCGGCGAACGGCCCCATCAGGCCGTAGAGCGCGATGTTCACGGAGATCGCGAGCGAAATCGTCGCTCGGCTCCAGCCGAATTGATGCTCCAGCGGCACCATCATCACGCTCGGCGTGGCGCGCGTGCCGGCCGCCGCCAGCAGCACCAGAAACACCACCGCCACGGTCAACCAGCCGTAATGGAAACGTCCGCCAATCAGTCTCGCTGCCCAGTTCATCGGTTCTCCAATCGACGCCCGCCCGCAGGCCGCGCCGCTCGCATTGTTACGACTTCGGTAAAGGACTTGTGACTGATCTGTCACAATGGTGTTGCGATCTTAGTTACTGCTCGGTAACATGTCAAGGCATCAATTCAATTCAGGTGGCATCCATGTCCGACAGCGAAACATCCAAGCCAACCGGCGCACGGCGAGCACGCAGCACGCAGACGGCCGGCCCGGAGGCGCAGCAGCATCTGCTGCGCGCCGCAGACGAACTGTTCTATCGCGAGGGTGTGCGCTCGGTCGGCGTCGACGCGGTGGTCGAGCGCGCGGGCGTGAACAAGATGAGCTTGTACCGCCAGTTTTCCTCGAAGGACGAATTGGTGCTGGCGTATCTGGAGCGCAAGGACGAGCAGTTTTTCGGCTACGTGGAAAAGAGCTTTGCAAAGCATCCGGGCGAACCGGCCAGGCAGCTTCAGCAATATTTCGACGACCTGGCGGTGCGTGCATCGGTCGACAACTATCGTGGCTGCCCGTTCGTGAATGTGTCGGTGGAGTTTTCCGATGCGACGCATCCGGCGCGGCAATTCGTGTTTCGCAACAAGGAACGGTTGATGGCGCGGCTTCTGGAATTGGCAACCGCGGCAGGCGCCGACGATCCGGCGGCGTTGGCAAACGGACTGGGTCTGATGATCGAAGGCGTATACGCGGCCAGCCAGACCTACGGCCCGGGCTGCGGACCGATCCTTGCCGCCCCGAAGGTGGCGGCGCAGTTGATCGCCGCGGCGTGCGGCGGGACGCAAGCGGGTTGAGGTTTCGTCGTCGTGTTGCGGCCAGGTGCGGATCGGTGCCGTTCCGCACCGTTAGAATGGCACTTTCCTCTTTCGCTGCTTGCCATGTCGTCGCCCGCCGAATCTCATGATGCTGTTATCGCCGCCACGCGTCATTGGCTGACGCAGGCCGTGATTGGGCTGAATTTGTGCCCCTTTGCGAAATCCGTGCATGTGAAAGGGCAGATTCGCTATGCCGTAAGCGACGCGGTGGAGATGGAAGGGGTCTTGGCCGATCTCGAAACCGAGATTCAGACGCTCGTCGCGGCGAATCCCGATGCGCTGGACACCACGCTTCTGGTTATACCGCGCGCGCTCGGCGATTTTCTCGACTATAACGATTGCCTGTTTTTTGCCGAGAGGATGATCAAACAACTACGGCTGGAAGGCATTATTCAGATTGCCAGCTTTCACCCGAATTATCAGTTTGAAGACAGCGAACCCGACGATATCGAGAACTACACGAATCGGGCGCCCTATCCGATTTTGCATCTGCTTCGCGAGGATAGTATTGAACGGGCGGTTCAGGCTTTTCCCGATGCCGAAGCTATTTATGAGCGGAATCAGGAAACCCTTCGGCGGATTGGTCTTAAAGGCTGGAATGAATTGATGAAAAGGTAGTGCGCGCGGTGGCGGTGAAAAAGCCACCGCCGCGGGACGGATCAGGCTGGGACAAAGAACCGCTCTTTCAGCTCCTCGATCCCGAGCGTCTCCATCACCTCATTCAGCCGTTCGGCCGGCCGCCGTCTCGGCAAGTCCTTGAACTGGGCAATAATCAGCTCATTCTTCATGGAATGCTCCCACCCCACCAGCTCGGTCACACTCACCTGATATCCATGCGCTTCCAGCTGCAGGCAGCGCAGCACATTGGTAATCTGGCTTCCAAATTCCCGGGTATGCAGCGGATGCCGCCAGATTTCGGTCAGCGCATTTCCCAGCGATTTACCCTTGTTCTGCCGCAAGACGCCCGCCACCTCGGCCTGGCAGCAGGGCACCACCACGATGTACTTCGCACGCTTTTCCAGAGCAAACCGGAGCGCGTCGTCAGTTGCCGTATTGCACGCGTGCAGCGCCGTCACGATATCGATCTGCGCCGGCAAACGGTCTGACGTAATCGACTCCGCCACCGACAAATTCAGGAACGACATCCCCTTGAAGCCCAGCCGGTTGGCCAGCTCCTCGGATTTCGTCACGAGGTCCTCGCGCGTCTCGATGCCGTAAATGTGCGATGCCCCACCAGCGGCGCCCTGAAACTCCTTGAAGAAAAGGTCATACAGGATAAAACCTAGATATGACTTGCCCGCGCCATGGTCGACGAGCGTCACCGCGCCCTGCTGGTCCTTGAGGTCTTTCAGCAGCGGCTCGATGAACTGGAACAGGTGGTAGACCTGTTTCAGCTTGCGGCGGCTATCCTGGTTCATCTTGCCGTCGCGCGTGAGGATGTGAAGCTCCTTCAACAGCTCGATGGACTGGTTCGGACGGATTTCGTGGGTTTTGCTGGACATCGTGGGAACCGCCACCGATTGCAACGCGAACGTGCGACAGATGACGGAAAAAAGGAAAAGTTGCTGTCAGTTTACCCAAAGCGCGGCCCGCTTACCTAAGGGGCCGCGTCGACCCTGCGAGAAATGCCACAAACCTGGAACACTTCCTGCTCAAAAGACGATATGCGGGACGTTTGCCGACGTGGCTTGAAAGTATCTTGCGGGCCGGCTCACCCGAAGGCGTAAGCCGCGTCGCGCATAACAACAGACTGTCGGCCGTGACATCGGTCACGCGAACCGAATTCATGTGGGGAGGACGGTCCCGGAACACGGACCGAACGTTACGTAACCAGCAGCGCGCCACGATCTCAAACGGACGCGCGCCGGGATAATAGAAGAGGCAGCGATGGACACGGTACCCAACGGAAACGTCGAGCAGAAGTTTCAGGAAATGCTGGCGAAGCTCACCGCCGCCCCTGCGTGGTCGGAAAAGCAGCAACTCGAACTGGAAATGGCCCGCGACATCTCGACCGAAATGCTGCGGCTGGCCGAAGTCATGCGCGATGGCAGCGTCGACATGGAGACGTGCCTGACGATGCTCAAGTACGCGAAAGTACTCGACTTCGTGATGACAACGCTTGCTTCGCGCCGCGACATCAAACCGCAAACGCTGCGGGTCATTTTCAAGCTGGCCGGACTGAAGGTGGATGAGGCCTATCCCGGCTAGCACGCTCACGCAACGCCGCGACCCGCACAAGCGGCGCGCTGCCCGCTCGTGCTGGTCAGCCGGCCTCCATCCTCAAGGAAAAGGACAGCGAATCACGCGCGCGGCGCCTCGACCGGTGGCGTGCCCTCGTGAAAGAGCGTCTTGAGCTGCGCGCGCAGTTCCGGCGAATCCGTATGTTTGTGCACCGCGACGGCATGCTGCACGGCTGCGTCGAGCAACTCGCTCTCGCTGTCGGCGGACAGCGCAACGGTGCAATTCGTTTCGCTCGGAAACTCGCGACAGTCGATGTATTTGCGAGTCATGGCAATCTCCTTGATCAAACGTCGAAACATCCGGACAAACCGCGGACGCGCAGACTACGTCGCCCGCCGCGACGCGGCTGCGTTGGCTACGTCGGGCGAAATGAAAGCGGTGCGGTAGTTTGACGCGGGGAAGAAGCGGGCTGCGTCCGGTGGAAGGTATTTGAAAAGTATAGTTCGCGCGGTTGAATAGCAAAGGATCGAACGTGAGCGCAGGGGATTGCGGCACGCCCGAACCCGGCGCTTTTTTTGGCCGCTAGCTCGTTAGGCTGTTCGCGGGTGGCGGGTGGCGGGTGGCGGGTTGAAGGTTGAAGGTGGCTGGCGATAGGTCGCAGGTCGCAGGTCGCAGGTCGCAGGTCGCAGGTCGCAGGTCGCCCAGTTTGCCCTGCGTTGCCGGCGGTGTGAAAATAGCGCCCTTCGCGCCGCCTGATTGTCAGATCAGGCCAACGCGCCGTCCCCCGCTCATCCGCAGGACCGCATGTCATCCTCCTTCGCTTTCGCCCGCGTCGCCGTGATCGGCGGCGGCCCCGCCGGCTTGATGGCCGCCGAGGCGCTCGCCCGGCACGGCGTACAAGTCGACGTCTACGACGCGATGCCATCGGTCGGCCGCAAATTCCTGATGGCGGGCAAAGGCGGTATGAACATCACGCATTCGGAACCGCTCGAACCGTTTCTTGGCCGCTACGGCGCGCGGCGCGAACAGATCGCGCCGCTACTCGATGCGTTCGGTCCCGACGCCCTTCGGGCCTGGTTGCAAGGGCTTGGCGTCGAAACCTTCGTCGGCAGTTCGGGGCGGGTTTTTCCGACCGATATGAAAGCGGCGCCGATGCTGCGTGCGTGGCTGCATCGGTTGAGAGAAGCCGGTGTGCGATTCCACATGCGCCACAAGTGGACCGCCTGGGACAACGATGGCGGCGACACCGCCGCACACACGTTGCGCTTCGACACACCCGACGGCGAGCAACGCGTGATTTGCGATGCCGTGGTATTCGCACTCGGCGGCGCAAGCTGGCCGCGGCTCGGATCGGACGCTGCCTGGGTGCCGCTGCTGAGCGCGCGCGAGGTGCCGGTGGCGCCGTTGCGGCCCGCGAACTGCGGCTTCGAAGCGGACTGGAGCCCCTATCTGCGTGAGCGTTTCGCCGGTCAGCCGGTGAAATCGGTGGCCATCACGCTGACCGATGTAGACAATAATGTCCACAATCGACAAGGTGAAATACTTCTAACCGAAACCGGCCTCGAAGGGAGCCTGATTTACGCGCTGTCGGCAGCCATCCGGGAGCAGATTCTCGCCGACGGCGACGTCACGATCACGCTGGACCTGGCGCCAGGCTTGACGTTGGAGCGTGTCGTGGCCGAAGTCACGCGACCGCGCGGCTCACGCTCCATGTCGACTCACCTGCATGGCAGAGTCGGCATTGGAGGCGTCAAGCTGGCCTTGCTGCACGAGATTCTGTCGAAGGAAGCCTTCGCCGATGCGAATGGCCTCGCGCACGCAATCAAGGCGCTGCCGGTGCGGCTCACGCGCGCCCGGCCTATCGCGGAAGCCATCAGCACGGCGGGCGGCATCCTCTTCGAGGCGCTGGACCGACATTTGATGATCCGGCATCTGCCCGGCGCGTTCTGCGCGGGCGAGATGCTCGACTGGGAAGCGCCGACCGGCGGCTATCTGCTCACGGCCTGCTTCGCCAGCGGGCTGGCGGCCGGACGCGGCGCATTAGCGTATCTCGAGGCGCGCGGCTTCCCGGTCTGACACGCCGCTCGTCAGCGGCGCCTCGTTGCGCGTCATCGCGCTCCCTCTGCCTGCCACCGTTTAGCGCGCCTTCAGACGCCACAGCGACGTCACTTCAGCCATGCGCGCCGTATGCAGCGCGTCGGTTTCATCGGTCGACTTCGGGTGCCGTGGACGAATATCCTCGCGACCCACCACGGTCAGCCCCGCCTTTTCTATGGCGGCAAGCAGCCACTCGCGCGTACGCAATCCGAGATGCTCGGCGAAGTCCGACATGATCAGCCAGCCTTCCCCGCCCGGTGACAAATGCTCCGCCAGGCCGTTCAGGAAGCCGAGCAGCATGCGGCTTTCCGAATCGTAGATCGCGTATTCGATCGGTGACGCGGGCCGCGCCGGCACCCACGGCGGATTGCAGATCACCAGCGGCGCACGGCCTTCCGGAAACAGATCGGCCTGCACGACCTCGACTTGCTGATCGTAGCCGAGACGCGTGAGGTTCTCGCGCGCGCACGCCAGCGCTCGCGGGTCCTGGTCGGTCGCGATGATTTTCTTCACACCGCGTTTGGCGAGCAGCGCGGCCAGCACGCCCGTACCCGTGCCGATATCGAACGCCTTGTTCAGCGACGGCAACGGCGTGCGCGCGACCAGATCCACATATTCGCCGCGCACCGGTGAAAACACGCCGTAGTGCGGATGAATGCGCTCGCCCAGCACTGGAATTTCCACACCCTTCTTGCGCCACTCGTGCGCACCGATCAGACCGAGCAATTCGCGCAGCGACACGACCGAGGGTTCGTCGGTCGGCAGCCCGTAGGTTTCGATGCAGGCCTGTTGCACGTCTGGCGCTCGGCGCAACGGAATCGTGTAGGCGGCGTCGAGCGGAATCAGGATCATGCCGAGCGTGCGGGCGCGTTGCGACTGCGCCTGACGATGCAGGTTGAACGCGTCGATCGGCGTTTCGCCCTGCCTGCGCGGCTTGCGCTCCAACCGGCGCGTGACCGCCTGCAGCAACTGACGGGCGTTCTGAAAATCGCCGTTCCAGAGCAGCGCGGTGCCTTCGCACGCGAGACGGTAGGCGGAGTCGGCGGTAGTGCGGTCGTCGGCGACGATTACGCGCTTGGGCGGCGGCACCGCGGCTTCGGAGCGCCAACGCGCAGTGCGGGGGCCGTCGGCTTCGGGCCAGGTGAGGGTTGCGGGGCTGGTCATGATGAAGGTGGGGTCTGTGTTGCGGAAGTGACGCGGCGAAACACCGCGTCTTGGGGGCGTTGCCCGCCGGAGTGACTGATCGTGATGCCGACTGACGCCCGAATAGTACCTCTGTCGGTCAGATTCGCGGGGCGGTATCTGTTGGCGGCCGCCCGAAGAGGCTGATGCCACCGTCTCCTGCTGCGGTCCACCGGCAAGACGTAGACTAAAATGTCCACAATCGACAAGGTGAAAGAGATATGGCGAAAACGAGCCTTCTGGGGTCTCGCCAATACCTTGAGTCGACAAGCCTTCAAGTCCCCCAGTCGTGAAGCAAGGGCCGCCGCAAGCAAACCCAACACGTCTCGGACAGCATCCAGCCGTTCGCTTGCAGCGCACTCGCGGCCGGATATCTGAAATAAAAAACGGGTTTCTGAAATGATTCAGAAACCCGTTTTCATACTACTGGTGCCGGCTGCAGGACTCGAACCCGCCACCTCATGATTACAAGTCAAGCGCTCTACCTGATGAGCTAAGCCGGCATGAGGCCGTGATTCTACTTCATTTCACGATCTTGAGGCGAGCCCTTCCGCCACCTTTTGATCCGTCATCGTCAGGCTGCGGACCTTCGGTCGCGCTATCCGCCTTGGCGGAGGCAGCATCGGCGGCGGAAGACGACGTTTCGACCGCACGCGGCGCCACGCTGACGGGCGCGGCGGGCGACTCGGTTTCGTCGGCCTGTTCCGCGTCCGCGCCCGAATCCTGCGCTTCACCGCCCGCCGATTCGACCGGGAACGCCATGCCCTGCCCATTTTCACGCGCGTAGATCGCGAGAATATTGGCGATCGGCACTTCGATCTTGTGCGACTTGCCGGAAAAGCGCGCGCTGAACTCGATCCATTCATTGCCCATCTGCAACTGGCTGGTCGCCTCGAAGCTGATGTTCAATACGATCTCGTTATCGCGCACGAACTGGCGCGGCACGCGCGTCTGATTGTCGACCCGGACCGCGATATGCGGCGTGTAGCCGTTATCCGTACACCACTCGTACAGCGCGCGCAGCAGATAAGGCTTGGTGGAAATCTCTTGCATCAACAGTCCTCTTACCGGGTTTGGGCGCACACGGAAAACAATCGAGACGCGGCGCCCTCACCCCAAAGCCAAACTCAACGACGCATCACCTTTTCCGAAGGTGTCAGCGCTTCGATATAAGCCGGGCGGCTGAAAATGCGCTCGGCGTACTTCATCAGCGGTGCAGCGTTCTTCGACAGCTCGATGCCGTAGTGATCCAGACGCCACAGCAACGGCGCGATCGCGACGTCCAGCATCGAGAACTCTTCGCCGAGCATGTACTTGTTCTTCAGGAAGATCGGGGCGAGCTGCGTCAGGCGATCGCGGATCGCGAGACGTGCCTTCTCGTGATTCTTTTCAGCGGCCTTGCCCTTTTCGTTTTCGAGGGTGCCGACGTGAACGAACAGTTCCTTTTCGAAGTTCAGCAGGAACAGACGGGCGCGGGCGCGCTGAACCGGATCGGCCGGCATCAGTTGCGGGTGCGGGAAGCGCTCGTCGATGTACTCGTTGATGATGTTCGATTCGTACAGAATCAGGTCCCGTTCGACGAGAATCGGCACCTGACCATACGGATTCATCACAGCGATGTCTTCCGGCTTGTTAAACAGGTCGACGTCGCGGATCTCGAAGTCCATGCCCTTTTCGAACAACACCAGCCGGCAGCGCTGGGAGAACGGGCAAGTTGTGCCGGAATACAGAACCATCATATTTACGTTTCCTCAAAAAGCTGAAAGGCCAGCGCGCGGAAAAACCGTTCAGCAGGTTTTTCCTGGCGCCGGCCCCACGCCGGGTGACGGCGTGATTATTTGATATGTTTCCAGTACGCGGCGTTCAGTCGCCAGGCGAAAAAGCTCAGGATGCCGAGGAACAGCAGCACCCACACGCCAAGCTGTTTGCGGGTTTTCTGCGTCGGTTCGGACATCCATGACAGGTACGACACGAGGTCGGCCACAGCAGAATCATAATCTACCGGCGACATCGTCCCCGGCGTGACCTGTTGGAAGCCGACAAATTTGTGCACCGTTTCGCCTGTTTTTTCGTCGACTGCGTCACCGAATTTCGCGGTACGTTGCCCCTGAAGCTGCCACAGCACATGAGGCATGCTCACGTTTTCATACACCAGATTGTTCCAGCCGGTCGGCCGCGTATTGTCGCGATAGAAGCTGCGCAGGTACGTGTACAACCAGTCCTTGCCGCGCGCCCGTGCTTCCACCGACAAATCCGGCGGACTCGCGCCGAACCACGCTTTCGCGTCGTCCGGGCGCATCGCCACAGTCATGGTGTTGCCGACTTTATCCGTGGTGAACAGCAGGTTGGACTGGATTTCGCTCGGCTTGATGCCAAGGTCGGTCAGCCGGCTGTAGCGCATCAGATTCGCGCTATGGCAATTCAGGCAGTAGTTTACAAACAATTGGGCGCCGTGCTGCAACGAAGCAAAATTCTCCGCGTTATCGGGCGCGCGGTCGAGAGGGAAATTCTCGTCCGCGTGCGCCGGTCCAGCCAGCACCGCGAGCAGTGTCGCGCCGATCAGCGCGCACTTCGTAAGCAGTTTTTTCATCTTCGTATTCTCCTGGCTCGCGATTAGTGAGGCTTGAACCGCACCCGTTCGGGCGGCTGCTTGAACGTGCCAAGCCGCGTCCAGAACGGCATACCGAGGAAAAATGCGAAGTAGATCAGGGCGCAGATCTGGGCGATCAACGTGGCGGCCGGCGACGGCGGCTTCGTGCCGAGGAAGGCCAACGTCAGGAACGCGGCCACGAAGATTCCGTAGAACACCTTGTGAAAAAACGGCCGGTAACGGATCGACTTCACCGGCGAGCGATCGAGCCACGGCAGGAAGAACAGCGAAATCACCGCGCTGCCCATCACCACCACGCCCCAGAACTTCGATTCGGTGAACGCCATGGCCAGAATCACCAGCACGGCGAGCACGGGCAAGCCGAGCTTCCATTTGCCGCGTGCGCGGACCAGCGCGAGCAGGCCGAGCAACGCGATCACAACCATCAGCACGATCTTGAACGGATCGGTCGTGGCGCGCAGCATCGCGTAGAAAGCCGTGAAGTACCACACCGGGGCGATCTCCGGCGGCGTTTGCAGCGGATTGGCCGGGACGAAGTTATTCGCCTCGAGGAAGTAGCCCCCCATCTCCGGTGCGAAGAAGATGATCGCCGCGAAAATCAGCAGGAACACCGACACGCCCATGAAATCGTGCACCGAGTAATACGGGTGGAACGGGATGCCGTCGAGCGGAATGCCGTCCGGACCCTTCTTCGCCTTGATCTCGATGCCATCGGGGTTGTTCGACCCCACTTCGTGCAGCGCCACCAGGTGCGCGACCACCAGCCCGATCAGCACCAGCGGGATCGCAATCACGTGGAACGCGAAGAAACGGTTCAGCGTGACGTCCGAGACCACATAGTCGCCACGAATCCACAGCGACAGGTCCGGTCCGATGAACGGAATCGCCGAAAACAGGTTCACGATTACCTGCGCGCCCCAGAACGACATCTGGCCCCACGGCAGCAGGTAGCCGAAGAACGCCTCGGCCATCAGGCACAGAAAGATCGCGCAGCCGAAGATCCACACCAGCTCGCGCGGCTTGCGGTAAGAGCCGTACATGAGCCCGCGGAACATGTGCAGATACACGACGACGAAGAACATCGACGCGCCCGTGGAGTGCATATAGCGGATCAGCCAGCCCCACGGCACCTCGCGCATGATGTACTCGACCGACGAAAACGCGAGCGTCGCGTCGGGCTTGTAGTTCATCGTGAGGAAAATGCCGGTGACGATCTGATTGACCAGCACCAGCAGCGCGAGCGAACCGAAGAAGTACCAGAAGTTGAAGTTCTTCGGCGCGTAGTACTCGGAAACGTGCTTTTTCCAAGTGGACGTCATGGGAAACCGGCGGTCGATCCAGCCGGCCAGCCCGGTTGTCTCTACTTCGTGTTCGATCGCCATTACGCTTCTCCTTTCTCGTCCTTGCCGATCACGAGGCCGGTGGCCGACGTGAACATGTAAGGCGGGATGTCGAGGTTCTGCGGCGCAGGTTTGTTCTTGAAGACGCGGCCGGCCATGTCGTAGGTCGAGCCGTGGCAAGGGCACAGAAAGCCGCCTGGCCAGTCGTCGGGAAGATTGGGCTGCGCGCCCTCCTGGAAGCGCGGCGTCGGCGTGCAGCCCAGATGGGTGCACACGGCGACGGCGACGAAAAGGTTCTTGTGATCGGTGCGCGAACGGAATTCGTTGTTGCAGTACTCCGGCAACGGCATCGAAAAAGGATTCGTGGTGTGAGGATCCGCTACTTCGTTATCGGCTTTCTGAACATCGGCGAGCATTTTGTCGGTGCGGTTGATGATCCACACCGGCTTACCGCGCCAGGCGACGGTCTTCATGTCGCCGGGTTTGAGATCGCTGATATCGACTTCGACCGGGGCGCCCGCCGCCTTGGCCTTTTCAGATGGTGCAAACGAACTAACAAAGGGTACGACAGTGGCAACGCCTCCTATGCCACCTGCTACGGTCGTCGCTATCAGCCAGGTACGGCGGCCGCCGTCGACGCGTTCATCTTCCTTGTCTCGCATTACACGCCCCACTTCTGAGTTGGATTTTTCCTTCACGTCGCTTCTACCGCCGCTAGTTTGCGCGAATGGAGTCGGCATTTACAAGGCCCCATTGCCAAAAACCGTGCGAAGCCCTTGATAAGTCAGGGTTTCTCCGTACGCATCGCAAACTTTTTCGTACCTCCTTTTAAGCGCCCTCTACGTTATTCGTGCCTTTTTCTTATCTAATGCCGAATTTCAATTCAAACGGGATTGGGGATATCGATAAACACGTGTTCGATGTCGAACTGCTCGGACAGATGCTTGCCCACCGCCTGCACACCGAAACGCTCGGTGGCGTGATGGCCGGCCGCGAGGAACGCCACCCCGCTTTCCGCTGAGGTATGCATCACCGACTCCGACACTTCGCCGGTCAGGTAGACGTCGGCGCCGGCATTGATCGCGGCGTCGAACATGCCTTGCGCGGCGCCGGTGCACCAGCCCACGCGGCGCAATTCGCGATCCGGGTCGCCGAACACGAGCGGCGTGCGGCCGAGCGTCTGCTCGACTTGCGCGGTGAAGTGCGCGAGCGTGATCGGCATCGGAAACGTGGCGAGCCAGCCGAGATCGTTCTCGCCGAAGCGCGCGTCGCTGATCCAGCCCATCTTCGCGCCGATCTGCGCGTTGTTGCCGAACTCGGGATGGTCGTCGAGCGGCAGGTGATAGGCGAACAGGTTCAGGTCGTTGGCGATCAGCAGCTTCAGGCGCGCGTGTTTGCGGCCGACGATCTGCGGCGCCTCGTTGCGCCAGAAGTAGCCGTGATGAACCAGCACGGCGTCCGCCCCCCAGTCGAGCGCGGCCTCGAGAAAGGCGACCGAAGCCGTCACGCCGGTCGCGAGCTTGTTGACCCGGCGACGCCCCTCCACCTGCAATCCATTGGGGCAATAGTCCTTGAAGCGCGCGGTTTCAAGGAGATTGTTCAAGTACAATTCAAGTTCGATCCGATCCATATAAACCTCTAGTCTTCAGATGCTTAGACGCTTTTGGCTGTTCTTTGCCCAAGCGGTGACTGTGCTGTTGGCGCTGATGTTCATCATTGCGACCCTCAAACCGCAGTGGCTCCAGCGTCAAGGGCAATTCGGCAAGCAACTCGCCGAACCGATCGTCGCTCTTCGGGAAGTGGCGCCAGGCATCGGCACCGGCCCGGCACAGGCGTCTTATGCAGACGCCGCGCAAAAAGCCATGCCCGCGGTGGTCAACGTGTTCTCCAGCAAGGATGGCTCACTGCCGCCCGATCCGCGTGCGAAAGATCCGCTGTTCCGCTACTTCTTCGGCGACAAGAACAAAGGCAAGCAGCAGGAGCAACCCGCGTCGAATCTCGGCTCTGGGGTGATAGTGAGTTCGGAAGGTTACATTCTAACGAACCAGCACGTCGTGGACGGCGCCGATCAGATCGAAATCGCGCTCGCCGACGGCCGCACCACCAACGCCAAGGTGATCGGCGTCGATCCCGAGACCGATCTGGCCGTGCTGAAGGTCAACATGACCAATCTGCCCACCATCACGCTAGGCCGCATGGAGCAGACGCGCGTGGGCGACGTGGTGCTGGCGATCGGCAATCCATTCGGTGTCGGCCAGACGGTGACCATGGGCATTGTCAGTGCGCTCGGGCGCAATCACCTCGGCATCAACACGTTCGAAAACTTCATTCAGACCGACGCGGCCATTAACCCGGGCAATTCGGGCGGCGCGCTGGTCGACGTGAACGGCAATCTGCTCGGCATCAATACCGCCATCTATTCGCGCTCAGGCGGCTCGCTCGGCATCGGCTTTGCGATTCCTGTCTCGACCGCGCGCAGCGTGCTGGAGAGCATCATCACAACGGGCTCGGTCACGCGCGGCTGGATCGGCGTGGAACCCCAGGACGTGACGCCGGAAATCGCCGAATCGTTCGGGCTCGAGCAGAAGTCGGGCGCGATTGTCGCAGGCGTGCTGAAGAACGGACCGGCCGACCGTGCGGGCATCAAGCCGGGCGACATCCTGGTGAGCGTGAATGGCCAGGAGATCACCGACACCACGCGCCTGTTGAACGTGATCGCACAGATCAAGCCGGGCACGGCGGCGAAGATTCATCTGGTGCGCAAGAGCCACGAGATCGATCTGGACGTGACCATCGGCAAGCGCCCGCCTCCGCCGAAGCAACCGGCAGAAGACAATGGCGGCGGCGATCAGGACGACGACGGCGGTTGAAGAATACATACGCAACCGCCTCCGCAAAACAAAAAAGGGCAGTCCATTACGGACTGCCCTTTTTGATTCGCGTGGTCGTTGGCTTACCCGCCTGCGCCAACTAGCGTGTGAAGTGCGTGTCGTTCAATTCGGCGAACTTGCGTCTTCAACAACTGCCGGCTGCTTGCCGACAATCAACCGCGCCGCAATGATGCCCGCCTCGTACAGCACGATCAGCGGGATCGCCAGAATCAGTTGCGAGAACACGTCCGGCGGCGTCACCACCGCTGAAATCACAAACGCGCCCACGATCACATACGGACGGATTTCCTTGAGTTTCTTGATGGTCAGCACGTTCATGCGGACCAGCAACACCACGACAATCGGCACTTCGAACGTCACGCCGAATGCGATGAACATGGTCAGCACGAAGCTGAGGTAATTGTCGATATCCGTGGTCATCTCCGCGCCGAGCGGCGCGTTGTAATGCGCCATCACGCGGAAGATGGTCGGAAACACCACAAAGTACGCGAACGCCATGCCGCACAGGAACAGCGTGTAGCTGCTGCCCACCAACGGCCCGACCAGCTTCTTCTCATGCTGATACAAGCCCGGCGCGACGAACGCCCAGATCTGGTACAGCACGATCGGCAGCGCGATCACGAAGGCGACGAGCATGGTCACCTTCATCGGCACGAAGAACGAGCCGGTGACGTCGGTGACGATCATCTTGCCGTCCTTCGGCAGATTCTGCATCAAGGGTCGCGCCAGCAGCCGGAAGATATCCGGCGCCCAATACACGAGCCCGACAAACACCACGATAACGGCAAGGCCGGCGCGGATGATGCGGTCGCGCAATTCAACGAGGTGCGAAATGAAGGTCTCTTCAGTGCCTTCGTCCTGGGTTTGCTGGGGGTCGCTCACACCGGCCCTCGGTTGGAGATTGTCGTTCTGATCATCAGAAGAACCGCGTCGGACGACGCATGGTGGCCGGCGTATGCCGCGCCACGCGCGCCGCGCCCGACTGCACACGCGTGCGGCGCGTGGTGGCGCGCTTGTACCAGGTGGGCATGGCGGTCTGTTTGACGCGCCAGTTCTTGCGTTTGGGGCCTGCCGCCGGCGTGCTGATCGGCCACGAGGCATTGCCGGCATCTTCAAGCGCGCCGCCGGCAATGCTCGGCGACACCGACGTCCCGCTATTCCACGCGTCGTTCAGTTCGGTCTCGTGCTTGCGCAGATTGTCCTGAACGCTGGTTTCGACGTTGCTGGCCGCCGCTTCAAACTCGGTCTTCATGCGACGCAATTCGTCGAGTTCGATTTCACGGGTGACTTCAGCCTTCACGTCGTTGATATACCGCTGCGCGCGGCCGAACAGCGCGCCGGCCGTGCGGGCGACGCGAGGCAGGCGCTCAGGCCCGAGTACGACCAGCGCGACGACGCCGATCAGCGCCATCTTGGTTAGACCGAGGTCCAGCATGAAGTGGAGTGTCCGTCAGTAACGCGCGGTTGGGCCGCGGCTTAGCGGTAATCGCCGGAACGCGGCGTCTTTTCCTTCGCGTCCACGTCCACGGTGCCGTTGCGCGGCAGTTCGCGCTGCTGCTGCGCTTCACCTGCGGGCGTTTCGGCTTCCTTCATGCCTTCCTTGAAGCCCTTCACCGCGCCGCCCAGATCGGTGCCGATATTGCGCAGCTTCTTCGTGCCGAACACGAGCGCCACGATCAACAACACGATCAGCCAATGCCAAATGCTCAACGAACCCATGACTACTCTCCTTAACCCCGACACCGCTTCTCGATGCGGCAAAACTCGTGCGCCTTGCGGCGTGAATCGAAGCGCGTACGCTCCATCTATACGTTGCCGCGAGCTATCCGATTCAGCCCGCGACACGGTGTGCCATTCTGACCTGACGATCGCGTCGGCGTCGTTACAGTGCAGCAAAAACAACGGCCGTAGTATTGTCGACGGCCAAAACTCGCCGCGCGCCTCACAGCCCGCACTTATTTTTCTGAGCCGGTTCTGCTGTCAGCCCATTCGGTGCCACGGACGCGGCCCAGCGAGGATGTGCGCGTGCAGGTGATACACCTCTTGCCCGCCGCCCGGCCCCGTATTGATCACCGTACGGAAACCGGTCTCGCCGCCGGTGTACGCCACGCCCAGCTGGTCGGCCAAACGCGCCACCAGAACAAGCATTCTACCAAGCAGCGGTGCCTCGCTTTCGGTGCAATTCGACAGCGTGGCGACGTGTTTGCGGGGAATCACCAGCACGTGCGTTTCAGCTGCCGGACGGATGTCGCGGAAGGCAACGAATTCCTCGTCTTCATGGACTTTGGTCGACGGAATCTCGCCGGCGGCGATCTTGCAGAAAAGGCAGTTGGGGTCGTGGCTCATCGTATTCCTGACACAGTATGGCTAGAGCGCGAAGCGTGCTGCGGGACGGCTCATGTCTCGCCCGGCCGCAACCGGACCCGACTCAAACCCACCCGCGCGGATTCGCGAACGGCTTGTTATCGTACAGATACAGCCAGCCTTTGATAATACGGTACAACATCCAGATACTGACGGCCCATAGAACCGGAATGCCGATCACCACGAACAGCAGCACGCCGCCAATCGCGTAACCCAGCAAGGCCATCCAGAACGAGCGGATCTGCCACTCGAAATGCGCTTCGTAAGGCGTGCCCACCACATCAGGCCGCTTCACGTAGTTGATGATGATCGCGATCAGAATCGTCAGACCACCCGTCAGCCAATGAACCGCATACAGCGCGTACAGGATATGCGTGAGCGTGCGCAGACTGCGTTCGCGCTCGGGCTCGGTCGCGTTGCGGTAGGCCGGCGGCGGATAATTTCCTTGCGACTGTTCCATGCTTGCGTCCTCCCGAGGATGCGATCCGATGCGTTCAGTGCAATGTGGGTGCCGACGTTCGCCAGTTCAAGACGCGGCTGACACGGTAACGACAAGGCGGCAACAAGGCGGCGACAATCAGTCGCCGTTTTCCTCGCGCTCGCGGCTCTTGCGCAGCGCCTTTTCCTCGATACCCGACAGGCCTTCACGGCGCTCAAGTTCGGCAAGCACGTCAGCCGGGCTCAGGTCGAAATGCGACAGCATCACGAGGCAATGAAACCACAGGTCCGCCACTTCGCCGACCAGCGCTTTCGGCGCGCCGCCGTGACGCGTGTCTTTGGCGGCCAGCACGACTTCGGTGGCCTCTTCACCGATCTTCTTGAGAATCGCGTCATCACCCTTGTGGAACAGGCGCGACACGTACGAGACGTCCGGATCGCCGCCCTTGCGGCTGTCGATGATCGCCGCGAGGCGCAGCAACGTGTCGCGAGTGGACGAAGCGGGTTCCGTGGAGTGCGTGGATTGCGTGGATTGCGTCATTTGTAGATGTGTTCGGGGTCTTTCAGCACGGGATCGACGGCGACCCAATCGCCATCTTCGACCGTGCCTTCAAATTTCTGGAAAAAGCACGAGTGGCGGCCGGTGTGGCACGCGATGCCCGACACCTGCTCGACCTTCAGCAGCACGACGTCTTCGTCGCAATCGAGCCGCACTTCATGCACATGCTGCACATGGCCGGATTCTTCGCCCTTGAACCACAAGCGCTGGCGCGAGCGCGAGAAATACACCGCGCGGCCCAATTCAATGGTTTTCGCCAGGGCTTCGCGGTTCATCCACGCGAACATCAGCACGTCGTTAGTCGACGCCTCCTGCGCGATCACCGGCACGAGGCCGTTCGCGTCCCACCTGACCTTGTCGAGCCACTCTACCGCCGAGGGATTCACCACGTCACAACCTCACCGAAATGCCTTGATCGGCCATGAAGCGCTTGGCCTCGCCCACGGTGTGTTCGCCGTAGTGGAAGATGCTGGCGGCGAGCACTGCGTCCGCGTGGCCGTTCTTGATGCCGTCGGCCAGATGCTGGAGCGAGCCGACGCCGCCCGAGGCGATCACGGGAATCGGCACCGCGTCGGACACCGCCCGCGTGAGCGCCAGGTCGAAGCCGCTCTTCGTGCCGTCGCGGTCCATGCTGGTCAGCAGGATTTCGCCCGCGCCCAGTTCGGCCATCTTGCGCGCCCATTCGACGGCTTCAAGGCCGGTAGCCTTGCGGCCGCCATGCGTGAAGACTTCCCAGCGCGGCGCCTCGCCGTCCGCGGAGACGCGTTTCGCGTCGATGGCGACGACGATGCATTGCGAGCCGTATTTGTCCGTCGCGTCGCGTACGAGTTGCGGATTCGCGACCGCCGACGAGTTCATGCTGATCTTGTCCGCACCCGCGTTCAACAGACGCCGCACGTCTTCGACCGCGCGCACGCCGCCGCCGACCGTGAGCGGAATGAACACCTGGGAGGCGACCGCTTCGATGATCGGCAGGATCAGATCGC
Source organism: Paraburkholderia caffeinilytica (assembly GCF_003368325.1). Taxonomy (NCBI): domain Bacteria; kingdom Pseudomonadati; phylum Pseudomonadota; class Betaproteobacteria; order Burkholderiales; family Burkholderiaceae; genus Paraburkholderia; species Paraburkholderia caffeinilytica. Next base: position 1,735,975 of record NZ_CP031467.1, read on the forward strand.
GCTGGTCGGAGGTGGCGGTGATGTCGAGGAAGGTCAGTTCGTCGGCGCCCTGATCGTCGTAGCGGCGCGCGATTTCGACGGGGTCGCCGGCGTCGCGCAGCTCGACGAAGTTGACGCCCTTGACCACGCGTCCAGCCGTGACGTCGAGACAGGGGATGATGCGTTTAGCTAGAGCCATGATCTTGCAATTCTGCCAATACCGCTGATGAGGCCGCTCGCGTCAACCTTGAGCGAGCGGCACAGTGCCGGCGCGGCTAGCCGCGTCAGGCCGTAAGGATGTCGAACAGCGACGCCTGCGGCTTGACACGATTTCAGAACGCGCCGTTGCGTGCGCCTTTAGTTCCGCCGCAGCGTCGTCTTCAAATCGATCGCGACGCCTCGCGCTTCGAGCCTTGATTCGAGCCTTAAGCGTCGTCCGATTCGCGCAACCGGTCCGCATGGGTCTGCGCCGCCGCGAAGTCCAGATCGCCCGAGTAGATCGCCCGGCCGCAAATCACGCCTTCGATGCCTTCGTCCTCGACTTCGCATAGCGACTCGATATCGGCGAGGTTCGACAAACCGCCGCTCGCGATCACCGGAATCTTCACCGCGCGGGCGAGACGCACCGTCGCTTCGATGTTGATGCCCTGGAGCATGCCGTCGCGACCGATGTCCGTGTAGATGATCGACTCGCAGCCGTAATCCTCGAACTTGCGCGCCAGATCGGCCACTTCATGGCCGGTCAGCTTGCTCCAGCCGTCTGTCGCGACCTTGCCGTCTTTCGCATCCAGACCGACGATGATATGGCCGCCGAAAGCGGTGCACGCATCCTGCAGGAAGCCGGGATTCTTCACCGCGGCCGTGCCGATGATGACGTACGACAAGCCGTCGTCCAGATAGCGCTCGATCGTGTTCAGATCGCGGATGCCGCCGCCCAGCTGGACGGGAATCTCACCGCCCACTTCCTCGATGATCGCGCGGATCGCGTCTTCGTTTTTCGGCTTGCCGGCGAACGCGCCATTCAGGTCGACGAGGTGCAGACGGCGGGCGCCGCGATCGACCCAATGCCGGGCCATCGCCGCCGGTTCCTCGGAAAATATCGTCGCCTGGTCCATATCGCCCTGTTTGAGGCGTACACAGTGACCATCTTTCAGGTCGATGGCGGGAATCAGCAGCATAGCAATCGGGTGTTGTCTGGGAGGTGGTTGAAGGTCGGCGGCAGCGGCTGACAAGCCAGCCCGCCGCAACGCCGTTTCGCTAGTTTAGTACAACTCTTTCGACGCCCTTGCGCAGCGCCATATTGGAACGCATGGAGCGAAATCGTCTTGCTGCGGTTGCGGCGTGCAACCTCCGCTCCGCTGATGGCGGAACGGCGCACGGCAACGGGATGAAGAAAGGCGCTCACGGGTTCCAGTGCACGAAGTTGCGATACACGCGCAGCCCCGCTTCGGCGCTCTTTTCCGGGTGGAATTGGGTCGCGAAGATGTTATCCCGCGCCACCGCCGAGGTAAAGGGCACACCGTACACCGTTTCGCCCGACGTGTGGGCCGCATTGTCCGGCACGACGTAATAGCTGTGCACGAAGTAGAAGAACGCGTTATCCGCGACGCCGTCCCACAACGGATGCGGCTGCGCCTGGCGCACGCGGTTCCAGCCCATTTGCGGGACCTTGAAGCGCGAACCGTCGTCCTGTACCTGGCCTTCCAGATCGAAGCGCAGCACCTTGCCGGGCAACAGACCCAAGCCGGGCGTACCGCCCTCGGCACTCCAGTCGAACAGCATCTGCTCGCCGACGCACACGCCCATCAGCGGCTTGGTGCGCGAGGCCTCGACGACCGCTTCCTGCAGGCCGGACTCGGCCAGACTGCGCATGCAGTCGGGCATCGCGCCCTGGCCGGGCAGCACCACGCGGTCGGCCGAGCGGATCGCTTCCGGCTGATCGACGATCGCCACGTCCGCTTCCGGCGCGGCGCGGCGCAATGCCTGGGCAACCGAGCGCAGGTTGCCCATTCCGTAATCCACAATCGCTATCGAAGTTTTCATTTCAAGTTAGGCAGCAATGCCTTCAATCCGTCGACGATGAATTCCACTGCCAGCGCCGATAACATCAAACCCATGAGCCGCGTGCCGATATTGATACCCGTGCGACCGACCCAGCGGGCAATCGGTTCAGCGAGCCGCAGCGAAAAGAAGCAGATCGCCGCCAATACGGCGCCGATCGCCACGAGGCTCAACCGGTCGTACCAGTGCGCCGAGCCGGCCGCATAAATGATCGTGGTGCTGATCGCGCCCGGGCCGGTCAGCAGCGGAATCGCCAGCGGCACAACCGCGATGTTGTTCTTCTGCTCGGCTTCATCGCGCTCTTCCGCCGTCGAACGGCTGTTGCCGATCTGCGCGTTCAGCATGTTGATGGCCATCAGCAGCATGATGATCCCGCCGCCCACTTCGAGCGACCCGACCGAAATGCCAAAGAAGCTGATGATCTGCTGTCCGAGCAGCGTCGTCACCGCAATCACGCAAAACACCGAAATCGCCGCGATCTGGATGGTTCTACGCCGCTCGACGTCGCTCTGATTTGCCGTCAGGCTCATGAAGAACGGGATGGCGCCGACCGGATTGATCAGCGCCAGCAGCGAAATAAACGACTTCAGAATATCCATCGCACACCGGGCGCGAGGAAGCGCGGCCGGTCCTGGTCACGAGGCTGGTAAATGAGCGCTTAAAGGCTGCCCTTGGTCGACGGAATCTGCCCCGCCGCGCGTTCGTCCATCTCGACGGCCATGCGCAATGCACGCCCGAACGCCTTGAACACCGTTTCCATCTGATGATGGGCGTTCAGGCCGCGCAGGTTGTCGATATGCAGCGTGACGCCGGCGTGGTTCACGAAGCCGCGGAAAAATTCGATGGAGAGATCGACGTCGAACGTGCCGATGCGCGCGCGCGTGAACGGCACGTGGAATTCGAGGCCCGGACGCCCGGAAAAATCGATCACGACGCGTGACAGCGCTTCGTCGAGCGGCACGTAGGAATGACCGTAGCGGCGGATGCCCTTGCGGTCGCCGATTGCTTTCGCGACGGCCTGGCCGAGCGTGATGCCGACGTCTTCGACCGTATGGTGGTCGTCGATTTCGAGGTCGCCATGCGCTTCGATGTCCAGATCGAACAGTCCATGCCGTGCGATCTGGTCGAGCATATGATCAAGAAACGGCACACCGGTGGCCAGCTTCTGCTGACCGGTGCCGTCCAGATTGATCTTCACACGGATCTGCGTTTCGCTGGTGTTGCGAACGACTTCCGCAAGGCGCATGGTAATTCCTCGAATCTAGCTAGAAAGCGATAGTAGTGTGGGATGGAAAAACGGCGGCCCGCGCGCGCTTTCCGCAGCTTGGGAAAGCGCTCACGCAGCCGTCTGGTACGTCATTCAGTGCAGCACAAGCTTCAGTCCGGCGACCAATTGGGCGTTTTCTTCGGGCGAACCGACAGTCAAACGCACGCAATTGACCAGCAATGGATGCATTTTACTCACGTTTTTGATCAAAACCCGCGCCGCCAGCAGCGTTTCGAACATAACGGATGCGTCAGGCACCCGCACCAGCAGGAAGTTGCCGGCACTCGGGAACACTTCGGCGCCCGGCAATTGGGCCACGGCTTGCGCGAGTTTCGTCCGCTCTTCGCGCAGTTGCTCGGCCTGGGCGTCGAGTACGTCGACGTGGTCGAGCAGGAAGTCGGCGGCGGCTTGCGTCAGCACGTTGGTGTTGTAAGGCGGGCGCACCTTGTCGAACTCGGTGAGCCAGGCGGGCCTGCCGACCAGATAACCCAGGCGGATGCCGGCCAGGCCGAGCTTGGACACCGTCCGCATCACGACGACATTGTCGAACGCATCGGCGCGTGGCAGCCAGCTTTGCTGCGCGAACGGCTGGTACGCCTCGTCGATCACCACGAGGCTTTTGTTTGCCGCGGCGATGATGCGCTCCATGTCCGCGCCGTCGTACAGCGTGCCGGTGGGGTTGTTCGGGTAGGCCAGATAGACGACCGCCGGCTCATGCTCGGCGATCGCCGCCAGCATCGCTTCCGTGTCGAGCGTGAAATCGGCCTTGAGCGGCACGCCGATGAATTCCAGATTCGCCAGCTTCGCCGACATCTGATACATGACGAAACCCGGCATCGGCGCGAGCACCTTGGCGCCCGGCTTCGCGCACGCCACCGACACCATGCTGATGATTTCATCCGAGCCGTTGCCGAGCAGCACGTCGCAACCCGCGGGCACGCCCATCACACGCTTGATCTTTTCAATCAGCGCTTCCGGGCGCGGCGCCGGATAGCGGTTTAGCGCGACGCCGGCCAGATGCTCGCCCAGATGGGCGGCAAGCACCGGAGGTAGTCGAAATGGGTTTTCCATCGCATCGAGCTTGATGTAGCCCGTGGCGTCCGGAACCGGATAGCTCGTCATCGCGAGCACGTCGCGGCGGATGATGTCTTGAGGTGTCGTCATAAGTCAGTGGACCGGGCCGCACGGGAGACGCCGGCCGGGTATCGAGGTATCGGCGGCTTGCGGACTGCCCCAGCTTGGTCTGTATTGTCGTTATTTAACGGGAAATTACGCGAAATCCGTCGGCGGAGTTCGCGGACACCGGTTCGATGCCCGCTTGCGCCATCTTCGGGTTCGCCGCTTCCGGGCGCTTGTTCCTCACCTTCAGCCGTTCTGCCGCATCCGGTATTCGGCGCTGCGGGCATGTGCCTGCAGGCCTTCGCCGTATGCGAGTTCGGCGGCGATCTCGCCAAGCGTCTGCGCGCCGTCCGCGCTGACCTCGATTACGCTCGACCGCTTGAAAAAATCGTAGACGCCCAGCGGCGACGAGAACCGCGCGGTACGCGACGTAGGCAGCACGTGATTCGGCCCCGCGCAGTAGTCCCCGAGGCTTTCGCTGGTATAGCGGCCAAGGAAGATCGCACCGGCGTGACGGATCAGCTGGCCCCATTGATGCGGCTCCAGCGCGGAGATTTCGAGGTGTTCCGGTGCGATGTCGTTGGCGATCGCGCAGGCTTCGGCCATATCGCGCACCTTGATCAACGCACCGCGGCCTTCGAGCGACGCGCGGATCACGTCCTGGCGCGGCATGGTCGGCAGCAGCTCGTTGATCGCGTCGCGTACGCGGGCGATGAATGCATCGTCCGGGCACAGCAGGATGGATTGCGCGAGCTCGTCGTGCTCCGCTTGCGAGAACAGGTCCATCGCGACCCAGCGCGGGTCCGTCGTGCCGTCGCACAAGACGAGAATTTCCGACGGCCCGGCGATCATGTCGATCCCGACCGTGCCGAACACGCGGCGCTTGGCCGAGGCGACATAGGCATTGCCCGGGCCGCAGATCTTGTCGACCGCCGGCACCGTTTCCGTGCCGTACGCCAGCGCGCCCACCGCCTGCGCGCCGCCGATCGTGAACACGCGATCCACGCCGCCCAGCAACGCGGCCGCCAGCACGAGCGGATTCTTCACGCCGTCCGGCGTGGGCACGACCATGACGATTTCGCGCACGCCGGCCACGCGCGCCGGAATCGCGTTCATCAACACCGACGACGGATACGCCGCCTTGCCGCCCGGCACGTAGATACCCGCGCGATCCAGCGGCGTGACCTTCTGGCCGAGCACCGTGCCGTCGGCTTCCGTGTACTGCCAGCTATGGCTGCCGCACTCGATCTTCTGCTTCTCGTGGTAACCGCGCACGCGCGCCGCCGCCGCTTCGAGCGCCGCGCGGCGCTTCGGCTCGAGGCCTTCCAGCGCCGCTTCCAGTTCGGACATCGGCAACTCGAGCGACTCGACGCTCTTCGCCTCGACGCGGTCGAAGCGGTTCGTGTACTCGAGCACCGCGGCGTCGCCGCGCGCCTTCACGTCGTTCAGAATCTGCGCGACCGAGCGCTCGATTGCTTCGTCTTCGCTCGCCTCGAACGCGAGCACCGCGTGCAGCAACTTCTGGAAGTCGGGCGAGCTGGAATCGAGTTTGCGAATCTTGATAGACATACGGGTATCCGTTTCGGTAAGGCGCGCGTTAAAAGTTCGACCACGCGCGTGGCCAAACTGTTCAGGCTGCCGCAGTGCCGGCTTTCGACGCGCGTTCGAATGCGTCGAGGATCGGCCGCAGCGCGGCGCGTTTGAGCTTCAGCGCCGCCTGGTTCACAACGAGGCGCGACGAAATCTGCATGATCTCTTCCACCTCGACAAGATTGTTGGCACGCAAGGTATTGCCCGAACTCACCAGGTCGACGATCGCGTCCGCGAGGCCGACCAGCGGCGCCAGTTCCATCGAACCGTACAGCTTGATCAGGTCGACGTGGACGCCCTTGGCGGCAAAATGCTCACGTGCGGTTTCAACGTACTTGGTGGCCACGCGCAGGCGTGCGCCCTGGCGCACCGCGTTCGCGTAGTCGAAACCGGCCGCCACCGCGACCGACATCCGGCAGCGCGCGATATCCAGGTCGACCGGCTGGTACAGCCCGCTGCCGCCGTGCTCGAGCAACACGTCCTTGCCGGCCACGCCGAAGTCGGCCGCGCCGTACTCGACGTAGGTCGGCACGTCCGTTGCGCGCACGATGATAACGCGCAGGTTCGCGTCTGTTGTGGGCAGAATCAGCTTGCGTGATGTTTCCGGATCTTCCGCGACCTCAATACCGGCTGCGGCGAGCAGCGGCAGCGTCTCTTCGAAGATACGCCCTTTCGACAAAGCCAGCGTGAGCGGTGCGCTCACAGCCGGCGAAGACGACGTTTGCGGCATCGAGCTCATGCCTGGCTCCCCGAGATACGGCGCACCCTGGCGCCGATGGCATTGAGCTTGGTCTCCATCCGGTCGTAGCCACGATCCAGGTGATAGATACGATCGATCAGCGTTTCGCCTTCGGCACGCAGCGCGGCGATCACGAGACTCGCCGACGCACGCAGGTCGGTGGCCATCACCTTCGCGCCGGACAGCTTCTCGACGCCGGTCACGAGCGCAGTGTTGCCGTCGATCGTGATGTTCGCGCCGAGGCGGTTCAGTTCCTGCACGTGCATGTAGCGGTTCTCGAAGATCGTCTCGACGACTTGCGAGGTGCCGTCCGCGATCGTGTTGAGCGCCATGAACTGCGCCTGCATGTCGGTCGGGAACGCGGGGTATTCGGACGTGCGGAAGCTCACCGCGCTCGGACGCTTGTCCATGCGCACACGGATCCAGTCATCGCCCTCTTCGACCGTGACGCCGGCTTCGCGCAGCTTCTCGATGACGGCTTCGAGGATCAGCGGACGCACCTTGCGCAACGTGACATCGCCGCCGGCAGCAGCGACGGCGCACAGGAACGTACCGGCCTCGATGCGATCCGGAATCACCGTGTGCTTTGCACCATGCAGCTTATCGACGCCCTGGATCACCAGACGGTCGGTGCCGATACCTTCGATCTTCGCGCCCATCTCGACCAGCAGATGCGCGAGGTCACCCACTTCCGGTTCACGCGCGGCGTTCTCGATGACCGTTTCGCCTTCGGCCAGCACCGCTGCCATCAACAGGTTTTCGGTGCCCGTCACGGTAATCATGTCGGTCACGATGCGCGCGCCCTTCAGGCGCTTCGCACGCGCTTCGATGAAGCCGTGCTCGATCGTGATCTCGGCGCCCATGGCCTGCAGACCCTTGATGTGCTGATCCACCGGACGCGCGCCGATGGCGCAGCCACCCGGCAGCGACACCCGGGCGTGACCGAAGCGCGCGACCAGCGGGCCGAGCACGAGGATCGACGCACGCATGGTCTTCACCATTTCGTAAGGCGCAACGAGGTTGTCGACCTTCGACGCATCCAGCGACACGCCCCCCTCACCGCTCTCGATCTGCACGCCCATCTGACCGAGCAGCTTGAGCATCGTGCGCACGTCCTGCAAGTCGGGCACGTTGGCCAGATGCACCGGCTCCGCGCTGAGCAGACTTGCGCACAGGATCGGCAACGCCGCGTTCTTGGCGCCTGAGATGACGACTTCACCCGACAGCGGGTAGCCACCTTCAATGACGAGTTTATCCATGCCTGTCAGTTCCTGATTGACCCGGACTTCGGCCGGGCCTGCTTTAACCGTGTTCGGCGCGCCGCTACCGGCATCGCGCCCTTCCTGAGTAATTCGCACTAAATTTCCAGATTACGCGTTCTGCCATTCGGCGGGCGTCAGCGTCTTCATGCTGAGCGCGTGGATTTCTTCGCGCATGCGGTCGCCGAGCGCCGCATACACGAGTTGGTGGCGCTGGATCAGACGCTTGCCTTCGAAGCTCGGCGAGACGATGGTCGCAAAGAAATGCTGACCGTCGCCCTCGACTTCGAGATGCTGGCAAGCGAGCCCAGCTGCGATGTATTGCTTGACCTGTTCGGGAGTCGGCAACATGAGAGATGCTCCTGATCAGTGGCGCAGTTTGTAGCCGGAGGCGAGCATGCGCATCGCCACCACGGCCAGCACCACAAAGAAACCGGCAACGATCGCAAGGCTCGCGAGCGGATTGATATCCGACATCCCGAAGAAACCGTAGCGAAAGCCGTCGATCATGTAGAAAAAGGGATTGAGCCGCGACACTTCGCGCCACACCGGTGGCAGCGTGTGCGTCGAGTAGAACACGCCCGAGAGGAACGTGAGCGGCATAATCAGAAAGTTTTGAAACGCGGCGAGCTGATCGAACTTCTCAGCCCAGATGCCCGCGATCAAGCCCAGCGTGCCAAGAATCGCCGCGCCGAAAATCGCGAACGCGATGATATAAAGCGGCGCGCTGAAGCTGACCGGCACGAACCAGATCGTCACGATGAACACGCCGAAGCCTACCGCGAGACCGCGGGCCACGGCCGCGAGCACATACGCACCGAACATCTCGTAGTGCGACAACGGCGGCAACAGCACGAACACCAGGTTGCCGGTGATCTTCGACTGGATCAGCGAGGACGAGCTATTCGCAAATGCGTTCTGCAACACGCTCATCATCACGAGGCCGGGAATCAGGAAGCTCGTGTACTCGACACCCGGATAGACCTGAACGTGGCCACGCAACGCGTGGCCGAAGATCGTCAGATACAGCAGCGCAGTGATGACCGGCGCCAGCACGGTCTGGAACGCCACCTTCCAGAACCGCAGGATTTCCTTGTAAAACAGCGTGCTGAAACCACTGTAGCCGCTCATGCCAGCCCCTCGATCACTTCCGGACCGTTCATCACCTGAACGAACACATCTTCGAGATCGGCTTTGCGAACCTCGATTTCTTCGAATGCGCAGCCCGCCGCGCGGCACTGCGCGAGAATCCGCTCGACGTCGTCATAGCTCGCGAGCCGCAGCAGATGCTGGCGGCCGTTGCCGTTGCCCGAACCACTTTCCACTTCGAGCGGACGCAACTCAGCCGGCAACACGCCTTGCGCAAAACGCAGGAACAGCTGCATGCCGGCGAAGCGCTGCAGCAGCGTGCTGGTGCGCTCGAGCGCGACGACCTCGCCACGCCGCAGCATCGCGATGCGGTCGCACAGCGATTCGGCTTCTTCCAGATAGTGCGTGGTCAGCACGATCGTGTGCCCTTCGCGATTCAGGCGCGAGATGAACTTCCACAAGGTTTGACGCAGTTCGACGTCGACGCCCGCGGTCGGCTCGTCCAGTACGATCACCGGCGGCCGATGCACCAGCGCCTGCGCCACGAGCACGCGGCGCTTCATGCCGCCCGACAGCGCGCGCATGTTGGCGTCGGCTTTCTCGGTGAGGTCGAGATTGGCCATGATCTCGTCGATCCACGCGTCGTTATTGCGCAACCCGTAATAGCCGGACTGGATGCGCAAGGTTTCGCGCACCGTAAAGAAAGGATCGAACACGAGCTCCTGCGGCACCACGCCGAGCGCGCGGCGCGCGTCGCGGAAATCGCTGACTACGTCATGGCCGCGGACCGCGATGCTGCCTTCGTCGGCGCGCGCGAGACCGGCGAGTATGCTGATGAGCGTCGTCTTGCCCGCGCCGTTCGGACCGAGCAGTCCGAAGAACTCGCCTTCTTCCACCGTGAGGCTGACGCCCTTGAGCGCTTGCAAATCTTTGTAGCGCTTCTTGACGTTACGAATTTCTATGGCTGACATGACTGTGGGCCGCGTGCGTCGCGGCGCCTAAAGGAGCCCCGAGGGGGCGCAAAAGTGCTGGGAGGGACGAAATTGGGGCCGGTTATATGCCCCGAAAAACGTTTGATTATAGGGCAAAAATCGGCAGCCCCGGCTCGGCCGGGGCGATTGGAAGCGACGCTATGGGAGCGTCAATGTCGCGCCGGCGCAACCAGCTTGCGCGGAACTCGAGCAAGCGCCAAAGCGCTAGCTCCAGTCGACAAGGGTATCGACGCCGTAGGCTTGTGCGAGGCTGGCGAGACCAGCCGGCAGGTTGACGATCTCGAACGCGATGCCGCGGGCCTGAGCGGCACGCGTCCACGCGAGCAGGACGGCAAGCGCGGACGAATCGAATTGCGCGAGCGGCGCGCAATCCACGCCGTTCGCACCCGCGGCAATGCGCTGCAAACCCGCTTCGAGCGCGGCTTTCGCGCTCTCGTGGGTCAACGTCGCGCCGCTTTCGAAGTGGCTTACGACGGCGTTCAGCACTTCGCTCACGACTGCTTGCCTGCGGCGAGTTGCTGGTTACGCTGCGTGAGGAACTGGATCAGTCCGTCCACGCCCTTCTGCTGGATCTGCTCGCTGAACTGCTGCTGATACGCCTGGATGAGCCACGCGCCGAGCACGTTGATGTCATACACGCGCCAGCCGTTCGGCGTCTTGTACAGACGGTAGTCGAGTTCGATCGGCGAGCCGTTGTTCATCACGACCGAGCGCACCACCGTGTCGGTGTCGTCCGGATTCATGCGGAACGGCTTGTACTGGATCTGCTGGTCGCGCACTTGCGCCAACGCACCCGAATACGTGCGGATCAACAGCATCTTGAATTGCTCGACCACGGCGTTTTGCTGCTCCGGCGTCGCGGTGCGCCAGTTGCGCCCCATCGCCAGTTGCGTGGTACGGCGGAAATCGGTGTACGGCAGGATCTTTTCGTTGACGAGCTGCGTGATATGGGTGATGTCGCCTTGCTGGATCGACTTGTCGGCGTGGATCGAGTCGATCACCTGCTGGGTGACGGTCTTAACCAAAGTATCGGGCGAACTCGAATCGACAGTTTGTGCCGATGCACCAGCACTGGCGAACGAGAACAACGCAGCAAACAGCGGAATCAGGAAGAATTTTTTCATATCGAACCTTGCCTTAAAAATAGTGCAACCGTTTGAACCGACATTAGCACGCGAGTTCAGCAGCAATCCATGCGCAAACTGCGAGAGTCGTATCGAGGTGTTACGGCCGCACGATCAACGCAATTTGAATGACGGAAAGCTGAAACGCGTCGGCGGAACCAGTTGACCGGCTGGAATCTGCGTCGTTTCCGGACCGCCGTTCAGGTCGAGCGGCGGCGTTTCCGAGCTGCCGGAGGCGGCTTCAGGTGCGGCCGCCGTGCCGGTTGCACCCGTGGTAGCCCCGGTGGTTGCACCCGCTGCCGAAGCAGCTTGCGGCGGCGTTGCCGCTGCCGTACCGGACGCAGGCGCCGCCTTTGCCGCGGCACCTTGCGTGCCAGCCGCACCGCTATCGACGTCCTCGTACTTCGGCAGCGGCGCTTCATCGCCGTAGTTCGGCAGCGACTGCGATTGCTTGCCGTCCGACAGCAAATACTGGCGGCGTTGCAGATACGCGTTGCGCACGAACGAATACTTATCCAGCGCGGCGCCTTCCAGCACGTCGCTCGCGTTCAGCAGATTCGCACGCGTGTTGATCACGTTCAGGCCGTACAGCGCCCAGCTCAGGCCATCCGGGTGAATGTAGCTAAGCGGATTCACGTAGTAATTGCCGATCGAGCCGACCGCGTCGCGCAGCGTGCTCGGCCCGAACAGCGGCAGCACGAGGTAGGGACCCGACGGCACGCCGTAGTGGCCGAGCGTCAGGCCGAGGTCGTTGTCGTGCTTGGGCAGCTTGGCGAGCGTCGCCACATCGAACAGACCGCCGACGCCGAACACCGTGTTGATCACGATCCGCATGATGTCTTCGACGCCATCGGTGATCTTCAGCTGCAGCAGATTGTTCGCCGCGATGTAGACGTCGCCGATGTTCGAGAAGAAGTTGGTGACGCTGTCGCGCACCGGTTGCGGCGTGATGGACACGTAGCCCTTCGCGACCGGCTTCAGCGCGTACTGATCGAGCTTGTCGTTGACGGTGAAGATGGTGCGGTTCAAGCCCTCGAGCGGGTCGCCCTTGGTCGGCGTCTGCACGGTCGAGCAGCCGGCGAGCGTAGCGGCCGCGAGCGCGAACGTCGCTATCTGGACGGTGCGCGCACCTCGTTTGCGTAGGGTCTGCATTTTTATTCTCCTTATTGACCGGCCGCGCCAGAGGCGGGCGGAGTCGGCGCCGCCGGCGCGGGCGCCGTGGCAGGGGCGGCCGCAGGTGCAGCCGAGCCCGCGCCCGGCTTGGATGCGCCCGAGTCCGCGGCCTTGCTATACAGGAATTGTCCGATCAGGTTTTCCAGCACGATTGCCGATTGTGTCATCGAGATCGTGTCACCCGCTTTAAGCGTCTCGCTGTCGCCACCGGGTTCGAGCCCGATGTATTGCTCGCCGAGCAGACCGGAGGTCAGAATCTTCGCCGACGTGTCTTTCGGAAACGGGTATTGCTTGTCGATATCGATCGTGACGACAGCCTGATAGGCATTGCTGTCAAAGCCGATCGAGGCAACCCGGCCGACCGTCACGCCCGCGCTCTTCACCGGTGCGCGCGCCTTCAGTCCGCCGATATTGTCGAACTTGAGCTTGATCGGATACGTTGCCTGAAACGACAACGAGCTCATGTTGCCGGCCTTCAGCGCGAGAAACAGCAACGCCACGAAACCCAACACCACGAACAAGCCGACCCAGAAGTCGAGAGCAGTCTTTTTCATCGTCATCCCAAAGTGAATCCGCCACGCTGCTCCCGCTCGCGTCACGCGCAACCTGAGGCGCGCCCCTGAGCGAAAACGTGCAGCGCAGTTTTAGCTGAACATCAGTGCGGTCAACAGAAAATCGAGGCCGAGCACCGCAAGCGACGCGTACACGACCGTCTTGGTCGTGGCGCGCGACACGCCCTCCGGCGTCGGCTTGGCTTCATAGCCCTGAAACAGCGCCACAAAGGTCACCGCGAGGCCGAACACCACGCTCTTGACGACCCCAGCGCCGACGTCGCGCCAAACATCGACGCCGCCTTGCATCTGCGACCAGAAAGCGCCGGCATCGACGCCGATCAGCAGCACACCCACCACATAACCGCCGAGCACGCCGACCGCGCTGAAAATCGCGGCCAGGATCGGCATGGAAACGATGCCCGCCCACAGGCGCGGCGCGACGACGACCTTGACCGGGTCCACCGCCATCATTTCCATCGCGGTCAATTGCTCGCCCGCCTTCATCAGGCCGATCTCGGCCGTGAGCGACGTGCCGGCGCGCCCCGCGAACAGGAGCGCCGTGACCACCGGCCCGAGTTCGCGCACCAGCGAAAGTGCGACCAGCAGCCCCAGCGCCTGTTCGGAACCGTACCGGTTCAGCGTGTAGTAACCCTGCAAGCCAAGCACAAAGCCGACGAACAGTCCCGACACGGCGATGATCACCAGCGAATAATTACCCACGAAGTGGATCTGCTTCGTGACAAGACGCGGCCGGCGCAGCAACGGGAAAAATTCGAGCAGCAAGCGGAAAAAGAAGCGTGTGGCATAACCGGCCGTGCCCAACCCGTCGATCACCGAGCGACCAAGCGCACTGATCATGACTGACCTCCGCCAATGCCGAAGTCCGCCGCGAGCGGCGTCTTGCTGGGGTAGTGAAATTTGAACGGGCCATCCGGCGCGCCGTCGATGAACTGGCGCACCGTAGGATCGGTCGACGCCCGCAGCTCAGCCGGCGTGCCTTCGGCATGCACCCCGCCGTTGGCAAGGAAATAGACGTAATCGGCAATCGCGAACGACTCCGGCACGTCGTGTGTGACCAGGATCGACGTTGCGCCAAGTGCCTGATTCAGCGCGCGAATCAGGTTTGCGGTAATGCCCAGCGAGATCGGATCGAGGCCGGCGAACGGCTCGTCGTACATCATCAGTTCGGGATCGAGCGCAATCGCCCGGGCCAGCGCCACGCGCCGCGCCATGCCGCCTGAAATCTCCGACGGCGCCAGGTCGCGCGCGCCACGCAACCCGACCGCGTTGAGCTTCATCAACACGAGGTCGCGGATCAGTTCTTCGGGAAGGTCGGTGTGCTCGCGGAGGGCAAAAGCGACGTTTTCGAACACCGACATGTCGGTGAACAACGCGCCGAACTGGAACAGCATGCCCATCTTGCGGCGCAGCGCATACAGGCCGTCGCGCGTCTGTTGGCCGATGTCCTGGCCATGAAACAGGATCTGGCCGCGCTGCGCGCGCACCAGACCGCCGACCAGGCGCAGCACCGTGGTTTTACCGCAACCCGAGCCGCCCATGACCGCAACGACCTGGCCGCGCTTGAAGCGCAGATTCAGGTTCGACAGGACGAGCCGGTCGCCATAACCGAAGTCGACGTCGCGCAGCTCGAGTAAGGTCTCGGGGGAGGAAGACACGAAACTGACAGTCCTTTTACACGGAAGGCCGAATTATAGGGCCATCATGGAAATGCTGCCGTGAGGTGCCCTGTCCCTTTACTGAACGTACCGATTATTGCGTAAACGCATGTTGCAACGCAGAAACCGCGGCAGCCGGGTCGGCGGCCTCGGTCACGGCGCGCACCACGGCCGCGCAGCCCACGCCGGTCGCCAGCACGTCCGGCAGCACCTGCAGGTCGATTCCGCCGATCGCCACCAGCGGCACGACGCCGTCCAGCAGCCGCACATACCGCGCCAGACGCTTGAGTCCTTGCGGCGCGGTCGGCATGACCTTGGTGGTGGTCGGGAACACCGCACCCAGCGCAATGTAGCTTGGCCGGAAGTGCAGCGCCTTCAGAATCTCGTAGAAACCGTGCGTCGACAGGCCGAGGCGGATGCCGGCGGCGGCAAGTGCCGGCAGATCTGCCGTATGCACGTCTTCCTGGCCGAGGTGGACACCGTAGGCGCCCGCTTCCAGCGCGGCTTGCCAGTGATCGTTGATGAAAACCTGGGCATCGTGCTCACGGCCCGCGGCGACGCAGCGGGCGATTTCGCGCTTCAGTTCGTCAGCGGGTTCGGCCGATTTGCGGCGCAACTGGACCGTTTTGACGCCCAAACCCACCACCCGTTCGACCCACTCCGCGGTCGGCAGCACCGGATACAGACCGAGCCTGTCAGGGCACCGCGCGAACGCTTGCGCCGGAGCCGCCGGCAGGCCGGCGAGGCGGGGGAAGTGCGCGATGTCGGCCGGAAAGGCGTCGTCCGCCCTGGTTTCGTCGCCGTCGCGCCAGGCCAGCGCCAGAACCAGCGCGTCGTGCGGATCGAAGCCGCAGTCGAGAAACGCCGCCAACGCGGGAATCCAGTCTTCCGCCAGATGACTTTCCAGCGCGTATTTCTCCCCGCCCAGATGCAGCGTGGCCGCATTCTCGGCGGCCACGATCACGCCGGCGCCCTGCACCTGCCAGCGCGCCACCTGCTCGCCATGCTGCTGCGCGTCGGCGACGACGATCAGGTCGCCGCCATTCGGCTCGTCCGGCGCGGTCAGGCAGATGCGCCACGGGGCGTGCGTGGGCGGCCACTCGCCCAGGCGGGCGCGGATCCGCTCAGCGGCTTCCGTGAGTTCATCGGCGGGCGGCCAGAAGAGATCGCGGCTAGTCAAAGGCAAAGCTTGCGTCATGCGGCGCTCCCATCCTGATGCCAGAACGGCATGCCGACGACCGGCGTGCTCGCGTGCGCGCTTTCGCGCTCGGCCATCGGTCCCGCCAGAAAAGCCTGGCGGCCCGCTTCGACGCCCAGCGCAAAGGCGCGCGCCATCGCGTCGGGGTGCGTCGCCTGCGAAACAGCGGTGTTCAGCAGCACGCCATCGAAGCCCCATTCCATCACTTGCGCCGCGTGCGACGGCACGCCGAGGCCGGCATCGACGATCAACGGCACGTCGGGCAACCGTTCGCGCAAGACCCGCAGGCCGTACGGATTGATCACGCCCTTGCCGGTGCCGATCGGCGCGCCCCACGGCATCAGCGCTTCGCAGCCCGCATCGAGCAGGCGGCGGCCGATCACGAGATCTTCGGTGCAATACGGCAGCACCTTGAAGCCGTCCTTGATTAGCTGTGCTGCCGCCTCGATCAGACCGACCGGGTCGGGCTGCAACGTGTAGTCGTCGCCGATCAGTTCGAGCTTGATCCACTCGGTTTCGAAGATTTCACGCGCCATGTGCGCGGTCGTCACCGCCTCGCCGACGGTCAGGCAACCGGCCGTGTTCGGCAGCAGCGGCACGCCGTGGCGCTTGAGCAGATCGAAGAAGCCGGCTTCGGCGCCGCCTTCGTTCATCTGCCGGCGCAGCGCGACGGTCACCATGCCGGGCCGCGCCGCATCGATCGAATCGGACAGCGATTGCAGCGACGGATAGCGCGAGGTGCCGAGCAGCACGCGGCTCGCGAAAGTCTGGCCGTAGAGCGTGAGCGCGTCGGCGGTTTGAGTGGAAGTCATTTGCATAATTCTGGTCTCCGGCAAGGCGTGGCGCGGACTTAACCGCCGGCCACGGGTTGCACGACATCGAGCTTGTCGCCCGGCTGCAGCGCGCGCGCCGCATGCTGGGCACGCGCGACGAAATCGCCGTTCAGCGCGACCGCGAACGGCGGACGCGCGCCGAACGCGGCGAGCGCATCGGCGACAGTCGCGCCTTCGGGCAACGACAACGGCTTCTGATTGATGTGAATGTCCATGGTGTTCGAATACGGTTCAATCGATGGCGGGAACGGCACGGCGCGCGCTGGTTTGCCCGCGGCTATTTCGCCGCGGGCGCGCCACGCTCATGCCGGTTCCCGCGTGGAATCCAGTTGGAACAGTTCGCTCCAGCGCGCCGCGCTTTGCCAGTCGGCAAAAGCGTCGGCATCGCCGATGCGGCCGTCGAGCAGTGCCGCGGCGAAGCGCACGGCTTCGTCGGCGACTTCGGGCACGATCATGTAGCCGTGCCGGTACAGGCCGTTCACGCGCAGCGTCTGCGCGCCATCCCACAGCAAGGCCGGACGGTGGTCCGGCAAAGTCGGGCGGCACTGCGAATTCAGTTCGAGGATGCGCGCCTCGCCGAAGCCGGGATGCACGGAAAACGCCGCGCTCAGCAGTTCGAGCGCCGAGCGCACGCTGACCGGCGACATGTCCTCGCCTTCCACTTCGGTCGCGCCGATCACGTAGAGATCGTCCTGCTTCGGCGCGATATACAGCGGGTAGCGCGGATGCAGCAGGCGCACCGGTCGCGTCAGCTTGATACCCGGTGCATGCACGCGCGCGACTTCGCCGCGGATGCCGCGCAGCGTAGGCAGCACGGACTTCGCGCCCAGCCCCCTGCAGTCGATCGTGACGCGAGCGGGCGGCAACGCATGATCGTCGACCGGCGTGTTCCAGTGCGTTTCGACGCCGCGCTGGGCGAGGCCCGCGGCGAGCGCGGCCAGCACCTGCCGGTTATCCAGCTGGCCTTCGCGCGGCAGCAGCCAGCCCTGGTTGAAGCGCCCCGCCAACGCGGGCTCGGCGGCGCCGACCTGGGCGCCCGCCAGTTTGAGAAAGCCGCCGTCGAGCAATTCGGCAGGCGCGTTCGAGCGCACCCGGCGCTCGAACAGCGGCGCTTCAGTGCGGTCGGCGTGATGCCATACGACCAGCGTGCCGTTGCGCTGGAAGAACACCGGTTCGGGCAATTCGGCCAGCACGCGCGGCCAGGTGTCGAGCGAACTCGCGCCAAGACGCGTGATCAGCAGTTCAGCACTGGCGGCTTCGGCCAGCGGCGCCAGCATGGCAGCGGCGACCCAGGCCGCGGCTTGCGAGCCCGTAGCATCGCCACGCTCATAGAGCGCCACGCGATGCCCTTCACCGGCAAGACGCCACGCGACAAGGCGCCCGCACAGCCCACCGCCGAGCACGGCGAAATCGGGTTGAGCAGAACGATTCATCGCGCGCACTCCGAGTCACGACGGCAAGCAAGGCCAAAGCAGCACGGCGCGCCGACATAACCGACGAAAGCGTGGCGAAGAACGAAACACATGTCTGAAGAATAGGCGGTCATCGAATCCTTTCCGTACGGCCAAAAAACGCACGTACCCAGGACGAAACCGGCGGGTGAGGCCGGCCGGGCAATACGCGCGTCCAATGACGGACGCCGCCCGGCGGGGAATGGAAGACTGGCTGCTTCCGGAAACTTCCCGCGCCGGTATTACCCGGATCGGGTGCAAAGGGTCTCTCTCAGCCTCGCCGCCGCTGCATGAAAATCACGCAGCCTGTGGGCAAAGCACCCCTGTTTCGTCGAAGGTCATTAGACCATAAAAGGCGCGGCGCCCGCAAACCAGCGGCCGGCGCCATCACATGCCGTTGATCCGTCACCATCTTTCGTTTCATCAATACGGCCGGATGCAGCGCTCTGGCACAATGCCAGGACCGGATGCCGCTGTCGCGCGGGCGGCATGCTTGACCGCCCGCGCGACAGCGGCATCGAGGCGCGACCTGTGGGCCGAAATTAATTTTCACTTAAGGGCTTCGCGCCAGAATTGGGCGCTCACCCGGACGTGCGTTCGTCGAGCACGACGCCCGGGGCACGCACCGCAAACCCGCCGTGGGACCGGCCCGACATGGGCCAGTCCAGATGGGCCAGCTCTTCACCAGGATGCTCATGACACCGAATACCGCTTCCAGCCCCGCGCTGCCGCCGGACGAAAAAGTCTCCGCCTGGAGTCTGATCAAACCTTACTGGGTTTCTGAAGAACGAAAAACGGCGTGGGGCCTGCTCATCGCGATCATCGTGATGAATCTGCTCATCGTGTGGATCAACGTGCGCCTGAACCGCTGGAGCGCCGACTTCTACAACGCGCTGCAAACCAAGAACGTGCACGATTTCCCACACCTGCTGATGGTGTTTTCGGGGCTCGCGTTCGGCTTCATCATCCTTGCGGTGTACGGCCGCTATCTACGGCAGATGCTCGGCTTCCGCTGGCGCCAGTGGCTGACCACGCGTTATCTCAACGAATGGCTGCACGACAGCGCCTTCTATCGGATCGAACGCGACCGGCTCGCCGACAATCCCGACCAGCGGATCAGCGACGACCTGCAATCGCTCGCCACCAGCACGCTCTCGTTGACCCTCGATCTGCTGTCCACCATCGTCACGCTGGTCTCGTTCATGACGATCCTGTGGTCGCTGGCCGGTGCACTGACCGTCACGCTCGGCGGCATGCCGGTGCAGATTCCAGGCTACATGGTGTGGGCCGCGGCGCTGTACGCGGTAGTCGGCTCAGTGATCATCCAGAAGGTTGGCCATCCGCTCGTGTCGATCAATTACCAGGCGCAGAAAGTCGAGGCGGATTTCCGTTTCGGCCTGATCCGTTTGCGTGAAAACGCCGAGCAGATCGCCTTCTACAACGGCATGGAGACTGAGAAGAAGAACACGCGCTCACTGTTTGGCCGCATCCGCGACAACTGGTGGCAGGTGATGAAGTACACCAAGCGGCTCACCTTCGTAACGGCCTTCTACAGCCAGATTGCAATCATCTTTCCGCTGGTGGTCGCCGCGCCCCGCTACTTTGCAGGAGCGTTTACGTTCGGTGTGCTGATGCAGATTTCGAGCGCGTTCGGCACTGTCAGCGACTCGTTTTCGTGGTTCATCAATAGCTACGGCTCCCTGGTCGAATGGCGCGCTACCGTGAACCGGTTGCGTGAATTCAAGCGCATCGTGCACGCACCGCGTCTGAAGGAATCGGTGTCGCCCGCTACCGCACATGGCGGCATCAATCTGCATTTCGTCGACGAAGACAAGCTCACCACAGCGGGCCTCCAGCTTGCGCTGCCGAACGGCAACCCGTTGTCGCGCATTCGCGATATCGCGATCAAGCCGGGTTCGCGCTGGCTGGTGAGGGGTCCTTCCGGCTCCGGCAAGAGCACGCTGATGCGCGCGCTCGCCGGCTTGTGGCCGTTCGGCGACGGCTCGATCGACGCCCCGGTCAACGCGCGCATGATGTTCATCCCGCAGGTCAGCTACATGCCGATCGGCACGCTGAAAGCCGCGCTCGCCTATCCGTCCCCCGCGGACACCTACACCGAGGAAGAATGCCGCGAAGCACTCGTCACCTGCCATCTGTCGGAGTATGCCGACCGCCTGCAGGAATCGGGACACTGGACGCGCATTCTCTCGCCGGGCGAACAACAACGTCTCGCCGGTGCCCGCGTGCTGCTTCACAAGCCGGACTATCTGTTCCTCGACGAAGCGACCAGCGCGCTCGATGCCGAAAACGAAGCACGTCTCTATCACCTGTTCACCGAGCGGTTGCCGAAGGCTGCGATCGTCAGCGTCGCGCATCGCGAATCGCTGGCGGCGTTCCATGGCGAAACCCTCGAAGTCGAGCGCTCGGGCGAACCGATTGCCGCGTGAAGAGCATGAACAACGTGAGCGACACGACCAGCACCGATGAGGCGAGCAACCCGACTGGCATGACCACCACCGAGCTCAATCGCGTCGTCCTGATCACCGGCGCGGGCTCCGGCATCGGCGCGGCACTGGCCCGGCGCATCGCCGCGCCGCGCACCGCGTTGATGCTGCACGCACGCGGCGCCGACGACGAATCCCGCCAGCGTCTTGCACAAGTCGCCGCCGATTGCGGCGCGAACGGCGCGCGCTGCGCAACGGTGTTCGCCGACCTGGCCGAACGCGGCGCCGCCGAACACGTGATTCATCAAACGCTCGCGAGCTTCGGCGCGCTCGATCAACTGGTGGCGAACGCCGGCCACGCGCAACGGCAAACGCTTCACGCGCTCGACGCGGATGCGCTCAGCGCCGCCTTCGCCGCCATGCCGGCCGCGTTCGCCGCGCTCGTCAAGCGTGCCACGCCCGCCCTGGAAACGTCGAAGCGGGGGCGCGTGGTCGCGCTCAGTTCGTTCGTCGCGCATCGCTATCGCGCGGAAGCGCCTTTCGCCGCCACGGCTGCAGCGAAAGCGGCGCTCGAATCGCTGGCTAAAACCGCAGCCGCCGAACTGGCGCCGCATGGCGTGACGGTCAATTGCGTGGCGCCCGGCTATACCCGTAAAGATCGCGGCCCGAGTGCCGACAATGCATCAGTGTGGACCCGCGCCGCAGAAGCGACGCCGCTCGGTCGCGTCGCCGAGCCCGCGGATGTCGCCGCGCTGGTCGCGTTCCTGCTCTCCGATGAAGCGCGTCACATCACCGGCCAGGTGATCCATGTCGATGGCGGCCTCACGCTCGGCTAGGCAACACGGCGCCGCCCCACCCGCCGCAACATCCAGAAACACGCGTGAAGAGTTCGAAAGCATTTGCGAAGCGGGCAAGCTGTTCCGCGCTTTGAAAATCCCTTGCTGCAGCGACGATAGTCGTGCGGGCCGTACCCTGCGCGACCCGCCCCGCCACTCACTGCTACTGGACTCTCCGCACATGTCACTCGATCGCCGCTTCCATCATTTGACCCAGCGCGCAGCGCTTGTTCTTGGCGCAGCCCTGCTGCTCACGAGCACCGCGTACGCTGCGCAAGCCACCCAGCCCACTGAGCCGGCAGACGTTTGCCCCGCGCTCAAACACATCGTCGACGCCCCCGACTTCAAGCAGCTGCACGCGCAAACCGCCGCGCAACTGCCGGGCGTATCGGCCGCGGACGACTGCCGCGCCAACTCGCACGCCTACGATTGCCACTGGCGCGCACACTGGCAAGCTGACGGCGTCGTCAGCGATCCGCTCGAAGAGTTCGGTGCCGATATCGCCGCCTGCTTTCCGAACGTCGTGCATGACGTCAACACGCCGACGCGTCAGCATTTCATCGTGACCACCGAGGATCGTCGCGTGAACGTGACGGCAAGCGTGCAAGGGCAAAACGAATTGCGCCTGCGCGTTACGCGCTGAGCGTGGCCCGCTTTTGCCGCGATCCGCTGCAATCCGCCAAGACCCTCTGTTATTCGCCGCACTTTCTCACCGCCACCAGGCACCGCATCATGATTTCTACGCCGAGCTTGCGCGCTTACGCTTTCACGCGGGCCCCATTGGCCGCGTGGGTCATGCTGCGGCGGCCTGGTGTCCGGCTCGCCGCCTCGGCCACCCTCGCACTCGGCCTGAACGGCTGTGCGTGGACGCTGATCTCAGCCGCCGACGCCACCGGCTCCGTGATTCAGGCGGGCTATGCGATCGCGGCAAACTACTCGTCGCCGACCTTCATCAACGGCTCGCGCGCGGACCTGCATCACGTCTGCATCGAAGTGAATCAGACCGTATCGGTCGGCGATTTCGTGCCGGCGCTGCAACTTGCGCTCGATAGGCACGGCGTTCGCTCCGATGTCTATAATCCGGGCACATCGCCCGCCGGATGCGAGGCGCGCCTCGTCTACAACGCCGCGATCGATTACGGCCGCCGTTCGTTCAGCGACGAAACGATCCAGTATCTGTCGATCATCGATCTGACGCTGATCCAGCACGGACGCATTCTCGTCACCGCGCGTTACCAGACTGGCGGCCTCAACACCGACCGTTTCTCCACCGCATCGACCAAGCTCAATGGTCTGATCGACAAAATGGTGGTCGACCAGACCGATCTGGTGCGCCAGCCGATGCAAACCATCCAGACGTCGCTGGCAAACTAGGCGTACGGCCTGCTTGCCATTTCTTACGCGAGAAAGAATTCGAAAGCGTTACGTGCTTTGCGCCGCTCGCGCAGATCACTAAGATGACCTGGATGAACCAATCCATTCTGGTCGTCGACGACGACCCCGTCGTCCGTGAGCTCGTCAGCGAATATCTGCTAGGACGTGGCTTCAAGGTATCCACGCTCGAGCACGGCATGGCGCTGCAGCGCGCCTTGCAGGAGGAGCGTCCCGCGCTGGTCGTGCTCGACATCATGATGCCGGAGCTCGACGGCATCAGCGCGCTGCGCGCACTGCGCGTCGCCGGCGACGATATTCCCGTGATCCTGCTTACCGCGCGCGCCGATCCGATCGACCGCGTGATCGGCCTCGAACTCGGCGCCGACGACTATCTCGGCAAGCCATTCGAACCGAGCGAGCTGGTCGCGCGGATTCGCACGGTCCTGCGCCGCCGCGGCACGATTGCGCCAAGCGCGCCGGAGCATCGCGCGCCCTATCGTTTCGGTCGTTTCGAGGTGAATTTTCCGGCGCGCGAATTGCGCCGCGACGGCGAGCGGATTCCGCTGCGTTCGAGCGAATTCGCGATGCTCAAGGTGTTCGTCACCCATTCGATGAGCGTCCTCACGCGCGCGCAGTTGCTGGAGAAACTGCACGGCAATAGCGATGTGCATCGCAATCGCAGTCTTGACGTCTCGATCTGGCGCTTGCGCCGGCTGATCGAAGTGGATCCGTCCGAGCCTCGCTACGTGCAAACCGTCTGGGGACGCGGCTATGTGTTCGTGCCTGACGGTGAAATTGGCGCGGCGGAACGCAGCGCGCCGCCGCTTGCATGATGCTTGTCCGGCAGGCGCCCGGCGCCTGTCCTTGCAGCTTGAGAAAACCTGTGCGGCGTGCCGCGCGGTTCGCGCGCACCCCGCATCGACACTAGAACGTCAGCACGCTGAGAAACATTCTCTGCAGCCAGCCCATCGTGGTGGCGTCGGACACCATTCCCACGCCGGCCTGCTCGATGCGCGCATTCGCGACCTTGCTCGACGCCACATAGTTGCCTGCTTCGATATCCTTCGGATTGATGATGCCCGACAGGCGCAAGCGGTCGCGGTTGCCGCTCATCGAGATCACCTTCTCGCCCGACACCACCAGATTGCCGGTCGACATCGTCCCGATCACAGTCACGGCCAGCGTGCCGGTCATGCCGCTAACGTCGGTGAGACTGCCCTGCCCCTTATATTCAGTGCTGGCCGAGCCGATGTTGAACAGCTTCGCGAGCCGCGCGGCGGCGTTGGTCGACTGATCGGCGGCGGTCGCCGTGATGCTGCTCGAACGGCTCGCAGCGGCCGTCGCGCTATTGTTGCCGCTGTACGATTCCGACAAGCGGATCGTCAGCACGTCGCCAATATGCTGCGCACGCGGCGTTTCATAGAGCAGCAACGCCGTGCCGGCCTGATAGATCGCACCCTGCGTATTGACGTTCAGCGGCGCCGACGTGAGCGGCGGCGACATCGGCGTTTCGACGATTGACGGCTGCTGGCTGCTTCCGCAAGCCGCGAGACAGGCTGCCGCGCCTAGCGCAACAGTGAGACGTAGCGCAGTCATACATGCTCCTTGGCCCGATCGGCCGGATTGAAAACGGACTTTGCGATCGTGGTGCCGACGCTTTGTTCAACGACGCAATCGGGTTCACGCGTGAACCCGCGAATAACGCGACGGATAAGGCGGGGCATCAACCCGCCTCGGCACCGCTCGCCTGCCATTGCCGCACGACCGACTTCACCCATGCGTCCGAGCCTTTCAGCAGATAGGTGAGCGTGCCGTTGCGGGTGCCCGGCAGAAAACACAAGGTGATCGAACTCACCGCGTTTTCCCACATATAAACCGGCAGCGCGCCCGACGACGACACGCTTTGCGTCACCAGGCGCGGCGCGCCATAACGGTCCGCGAGCGCTTCGCGCAGGTCTTCGGCGGTGATCTCGTCGATCACGAAAGAAATCTCGTACAGACGCAGTGCGCTCTGGCCGTCGACACGCGCAAAGCGCAGCACATGCTCCAGTGCCGGCGCGCCGTCGACGACGGCTTGCGACACCGCCCAACCGTCGTCCGCGCGATGCGCCCAGCGGCAGGCCACCGTCAGACTCTCGCGCGACTTGAGCCGCATGCCGAGCGCGCCTGCCTGCACATCCGTCTCGCAGACAGGCACGCTGCCGATCGGCGTAGCGCGCACGGTCGAGCCCGCGCGGAACTCGTCGAGCGTGATGCCGAGCGCTATGCCGCGAAACGCAAACGGCGTGTCCGGCGAGCGGCGGCGTGCTTCAGCGGAAGCACCCTTCGACGCGGCGCTGGCCGGGCTCGTTTCGCGCGAGACGGGCTGCGCCTCAGCGAGCATCGAGAACGCGCCGCCCAGCAGCGCCAGCGCGCAGACAAACCGTTTGAGTGTCATGATTCAGTCGATGGCGGATGAACACATGTCGAACGGGGTGGCCGCGGCATGGCCGACGACCGGAACGATTTTCAGCGCGGACGACGTCAGCCGGCACGGCAGCGCGACAACGGCGCAGCCGCCGAGCGGCAGCAGCGCCGCGCCGAGCGTCAACCACGCAGCGACTCGGATGAAACGATCAGGAATGCTCGAGGTCGACACACGGGCCTCGATGCGTCAGGCAGTCGTGTTGACGTGATGCCCGACAAGCCCCGACGGCAGCGACGGGGCCGCCTCGCCAGTGGGCTCTTGCGCCTGCGACGTAGTCGTTGAGTTGTTTGGTGTTGCGGGCTTTTCTGCGGCCCGCGTCGGCGCGAGCGAAGAAAAGCGGGTTGAACTGAGATTGCTGTGAACGGTCATGATGAGCCTCGCGTGGCGCTAGGTTTCGGTTTCACGCCGCCTGCCGTGGGCCCAAGGCGTTAGGCTGTTTTCGACATGCGGCGCAACGTACTGCATGACGAATCATCTCGCCGCGCATACGGTGGCGATGCACGAAGAAACGCGCGCTTTCCGGCGGTTCTTACGACCCATTGCGACCCCTTGCCGCCAGTAGCAATTACGCGCAAATTCTTTCCCCGGAAAAATTTAAGCGATGCAAAATGACTTCCGCGCCGTGCTGCGGGTTGGCAAAATACGCCAACCATTACGCACGCGTTGCCAAATATGGCGACCGTGAAATATGCCGTGAGCCTTTGTTGGCGGGCCTCGCGCCCGAACCGGCGGGCGTGGCGCGAGTTTGGGTAAGCATTGGTAAGAAAACAGTCGGTCGCGCGCCGCGCGTGCCAGTCTAAAATTTGGCCATGAATCCACAGGTCCTTATCGTCGACGACGACCCGGTTGTGCGCGATCTGCTTTGCAAGTTTCTGCAGACGAACGGCTTCGACGCGTCGGTGCTGCACGACGGCACCCATCTGCAACGCCGGCTCGAACGCGAACGACCGTCGGTCGTCGTGCTCGACATCATGATGCCGAACACCGACGGCTTACGCGCGCTCACTGCGCTGCGCGCCGCCGGCGACGACATTCCGGTGATCTTCGTGACGGCGCGCGGTACGGTGGCCGACCGCATCGTCGGGCTTTCGCTCGGTGCGGACGACTACCTGACCAAGCCGTTCGACCCACGCGAACTGCTCGCGCGCATTCACACGGTGCTGCGCCGCCGTGGGCCGTCCACCACGAGCGCGCCGGAAGCCCGCAAGCCGTACCGCTTCGGGCCGTTCGAACTCGACTTCGCCACGCGCTCGCTGTCGCGCGACGATTCGAAGCTGCCGCTGCGCGACAGCGAGTTCGCGCTGCTGAAGATTTTCGTCAACAATCCGTACAAGGTGCTGTCGCGCGTGCTGATCCACGATCTCGTGCATCGCGACAATCTCGCCTTTCGCGACCGCAGCCTCGACGTGCCGATCTGGCGCCTGCGCCGCGTGATCGAAGACGACCCGTCCAATCCCTGCTACGTGCAGACGGTGCGCGGCAAAGGCTACGTGTTCGTGCCCGACGCCGACGGCACGCCATTCGCTGACGAGGCCGCCTCAAGCGCATGAAAAACCCGCTGAACACGCTATTCGGCAGAATGGCGTTGCTGTCGACAGCGGTGTTGTTGGCGATTCAGGCCGGCTGGTTCGTGCTGGTGGTGATGCAGCCGCCGCGTCACGAAATGGACGGCTTCGCGCGTGGCATTCTGCTGGTGCTGCAGGCAATCAACGGTGAGCCGATGAAGGGCGCCGCGCTCGCGCCCGCCATGCGCGTGCACCTCGTGCCCACCTGGAACATGCCGTCGCGCGTCCATCTGCGCACGCCGACCGATCATCCGCTGGTCGAATTGAGCCGGCATCTGCGCGAGAACCTGCCGCCCGGCACGCAGATCGCCGTCGACGACCTGCGCCCACCGCAGTTATGGGTGCTGTTTCCCGGCAAGCCGAACTGGGTCGTCGTGCCGGTCGACGTGCCGCCGCGCCCACGCTTCCTGATCGAATCCATTTCGATGCTGCTGGCCGCGCTGATCCTGTCGCTGTTCGCGGTCTGGCAGATGCAGCGGCCGCTGTCGCGCGTGGCCGATGCCGCCCGCGCGTTCGGATCGGGCGGCCGGCCGGAACCCGTGACGGTGCAGGGCCCGCGCGAGCTGCGCGATCTGATCGGTTCCTTCAACGACATGATGCGGCGCCTGAACGAGGCCGGCGACGACCAGGCGGTGATGCTGGCCGGCGTCGCGCACGATCTGAAAGCGCCGCTCACGCGGCTCAAGCTGCGCGCGAGCGTACTGGTTGCGGAAAAAGAGCGCGCCGGCCTGATCCGCGACGTCGACTCGCTGACCAACATCGTCCAGCAGTTTCTGGAGTTTGCCGGCCAGTCCGCCGACGCGGGGCCGCCGGTCGAGGTCGACGAATTCCTGCAGGAACAGTTTTCCGCCGGCGACAGCACCGAGACGCCGCTGTTTACGCTCGATCTGCGCGCCGGTTCGTCGTTCACGCTGCCGCGCACCTTGCTCGACCGGCTGGTCACGAACCTCGTCGACAACGCACTCGAGCACGGCTCGCCGCCGGTGGATATCGCCACGGAGCGCGATGACCGGCATTGGGTGATTAGCGTGCGCGATCACGGCCCGGGCATTCCCGACGACCGCATCGCCGCGGCGATGAAACCGTTCGTCCGGCTCGACGCCGCACGAGGCGGCGAAGGTCATTGCGGCCTGGGTCTCGCGATTGTCGCGCGGCTCGCGCATGATCGCGGCGGACGCTGCCATGTGCGCAATCACGCGCAAGGCGGGCTGGAAGTGCGGATCGAATTGCCGGTTGGACCGGCACACGCGTAAGGATGATGGAGAAGGGGGAAGCGGGGTTTAGCACGGGCGCTTACACGCCCTTACTGGATGGGCTTTCGTGAGGGTTGTGGCCTTATAGTCGCCCCCGGCAACCTCGATGCCGCCCTTCTCTGTCCGCCCGGTTACTTGGGGCGGACTTTTTTTCGTCCGCACCCGCCGACGTAGTCCGCGCAACACCAGGCGCGGCGAGCGCGCGTCAGACGACCAGGCGGTCGCGCAACGTGTCGATCGTCGCCTGAGATACACCGAGGCCTTGCGTCAGATAGCTCGCCATCGTGCCGTAGCTCGCCTGCACCTGATCGAACCCCGCCTGAAGATAACTTTCCTGGACGCTGAACAAGGGCGACTCGTTCGCGGCGGCCGCGTCACCATTCTGCGCACGCAACGTGGCGATCTGTGCCGCAATCGACTGGGCCAGATAGACGTTGCTCAGCAGATAGTCCTGCATGATGACGTCGAGCGGCACATTGGCGATGCTGAGCAGGAGCGCCGAGACCCAACCGGCGCGATCCTTACCCGCGTTGGAATGAAACAGTTGCGCGCCGGCGCCATTGGCGAGTCGCGTGAGGAGTTCGCCGTAGCCGACGCGCTGGGCGGCGCCGGTGACGTAGCTGCGTGCCTGGGCTTCCATGAACGCGACGGCCGCGCCCGCCGTATCGAACGTTGGCGCAACGAAGTCGCTGACACCCAGGACGTCGAGCGCCTGCGACGTCGCGCCGGTCGGCAGGATATCCGCGATGCGCGCGATTTCGCCGGGCGTGCGCAGATCGTAGACCGAGGCGATGCCGAGTTTGTCGACGGCGGTCGCGTCGGCTGCACTAAGCGTCAGCGCGTTCGCGCGATAAAAGACGCCACGGCGCATCTGCTTGCCGTCGACAGTGGGATAGCCGGCAGCCGCGCCCGCCACGTCGCGAAAGTTGCTCACGGAGGCGAGGCGCGGCGTTTCCGGTTGGTCGGCGTCCAGATTTCCGCCTCCGCAAGCCGACAGCAGCGAACTGCTCATGCCGGACAGCAGCAACACGCTTGCCGAGGATTTCAGGAACGCGCGGCGCGATTGATAGGCCCGCAAAGGCGTGCTCGCGGAGCGGCGGGATGGCGAGCAGGTTTTTGCGATTGCGTGCATTAAAGGTGGTGAGCGCGGGCGTGAGAGGACTTTCGCAGCTCGAGCGCTGCGGGCGCAGTTTAACGGGGAAAAATAATTTTTTGGTTACATCGTAGTAGTTGGTAAGGAACCGGAACGGGATTTCTTACCTTTTCGCCATTTTTGACCACAACTGGCCGCACAACACCCCATCCCCTTAGAATACAAAAACCCCCGATCACGCCGCCGGAAGGCGAAAACCGCCTGGAGACCACAAAAACACATGCCTTCTCTCCAATGGTTCACCGAACTGACCCAGCGCGAACGCCGCACGCTCTACGCTGGCTTCGGCGGCTACGCAGTCGACGCCTTCGACTTCATGATCTACTCATTCCTTATCCCGACGCTGATTGCGACGTGGGGCATGACCAAAAGCGAAGCCGGCATGATCGCGACCAGTTCGCTGATTTCGTCGGCAATCGGCGGCTGGCTCGCGGGTATTCTGGCTGACCGTTACGGACGCGTCCGTGTGCTCCAGTGGACCATCGCCACGTTTGCGATCTTCACCTGCCTGTCAGGCTTCACTCACTCGTTCTGGCAACTGCTCGCCACCCGCACGCTGCAAGGCATCGGCTTCGGCGGCGAATGGTCGGTCGTGACGATCATGATGGCAGAAACGATCCGTTCACCTCAGCATCGCGCGAAAGCCGTCGGCACCGTGCAGAGCAGCTGGTCGTTCGGCTGGGCCGCGGCGGCCATCATCTATTGGGCGTTCTTTGCGTTGCTGCCGGAACAGGTTGCGTGGCGCGCCTGCTTCTGGATCGGCCTGCTGCCCGCGCTGTGGATCTTCTATATCCGGCGCAATGTCAGCGATCCGGACATTTTTCTCGAAACCCGTCGCGCCCGCGAAAGCGGTTTCGATACCTCGCACTTCCTGCAGATTTTCTCCTTCCCCCACCTCAAAACCACCCTGCTAGGCAGCGTGCTCTGCACCGGCATGCTCGGCGGCTATTACGCGATCACCACCTGGCTGCCAACTTATCTGAAAACCGTGCGCCATCTGTCAGTCTTCAACACCAGTGGCTATCTGATCGTGCTGATCGTCGGCTCGTTCACCGGCTATATGGTCGGCGCGATTCTCTGCGACAAGATCGGCCGGCGCGCGTCGTTCATGCTGTTCGCGATCGGCTCGTTCGTGCTCGGCATGGTCTATACGATGCTGCCGGTCACCAACGGCATGATGCTCGCACTCGGCTTCCCGCTCGGTATTGTCGTGCAAGGGATATTCGCGGGCGTCGGCGCGTATCTGTCGGAGCTCTATCCGAACGCGATCCGCGGCTCGGGGCAAGGCTTCTGCTACAACCTGGGCCGCGGTCTCGGCTCGTTCTTTCCGATCCTGGTGGGTACACTGTCGCAAACCATGACGCTTGTTAAGGCGATGGGTATCGTCGCCGGTTCGGGCTATCTGCTGGTGATCGCCGCCGCCGTGTGTCTGCCGGAAACCAAGGGCAAAGTGCTCGGCGCGACCAGCCCGACCGCCTGAAATCGCCGTACACAACCATGAAAACGATTGTTCTGGGCGGCGGCGTCATTGGCGTCGCCACCGCGTTTTACCTGCGCCAGCAAGGCTGCGACGTCACCCTGATCGAGCGTGAGCCGGACGTTGCACTCTCCACCAGCTTCGGCAACGCGGGCGTGATCGCGCCGGGCTATGTCACGCCGTGGGCCGCGCCCGGCATGCCGGCGAAGATTCTCAAGTATCTGTTCGAGCCGGCCTCACCGCTGATTTTCCGCCCCACCCTGGATCCGGCTCAATGGCGTTGGATCGCTCGCTGGCTGCGCGAATGCGACCTCGAACGTTTTCGCGTCAACAAGCAGCGCATGCAACGCATCGCGTATTACAGCCGCGCGTGCCTGCTCGAATTCCGCGGCCGTCACCCGTTCGACTATGGTCGCAGCCAGGGCTATCTGCAATTGTTCCGCAGCGAGTACGACGTCGAGCTTGCGCAACCGGCGCTGGCTGTCTTGCGTGACGCGGGCATCGCGCACCGCGAGGTGAGCGCCGCGCAGTGCGTCGAGATCGAACCGGGTTTGCGCTGGGCGCGCCAGACGCCGCTCTCAGGTCTCTATCTCCCCGACGACGAAGCCGGCGATTGCGCCCGCTTCACCCGCGAATTGCGCGCGATCTGCGAGCGCAACGGCGTGCAGTTTCGCTTCGACACGCGCGCGAGCTCGCTCGACGTGCGAGGCGGTACGGTTCGCGCGGTGCATATCGAGAGCGAACGCGGTAGCGAGACCTTGCAAGCCGATGCGGTAGTGGTGGCACTGGGCGTCGACAGTGCGGCGCTGCTCGCGCCGCTCGGTGTGAAGGTGCCGCTCTACCCGGTCAAAGGCTACTCGGCGACGCTGCCGGTCACCGACGACGAAAAGGCCCCGCATGCGGCACTGATGGACGAGTCGCTGAAAACAGCGATCACGCGCTTCGGCAACAACCTGCGCGTGGCCGGCACCGCGGAGCTCGGCAATCGCCAGACGACCTTGCGCGAGCAGGCCTTGCAGACGCTGATGAAAGTACTCCGCGACTGGTTTCCGCACGCGGCCAATCCGACCTCAGCGCACTTCTGGGTGGGCCGCCGGCCGATGACGCCCGATGGCGCGCCGTTGCTCGGCCCATCCGGCGTGGCCAATCTGTGGCTGAATCTCGGACACGGCTCGACGGGCTGGGCGATGTCGATGGGCTCGGGCCGGGTGGTTGCAGATCTGATCACGCAGCGCACGCCGGAGATCGATCTGGAAGGGCTGACGTTGGCGCGCTATCGGAAATAAGCGCGAGCCGACGTTAAAAAGCCGGGTCACCCTCTCGGGTTCCCGGCTTTGTTTTTTACCGCTTTGTTGTCTCCACCTCGTCCTCAGAGACGTTAGCGCGGCAGTTCTGAATGCCCCATCAGGAACGCGTCGACCGACCGTGCGCACTGACGGCCTTCGCGGATTGCCCACACCACCAGCGACTGGCCGCGGCGCATATCGCCCGCGGTGAAGACCTTGTCCACCGACGTGTAATACGCCTTGTCGCCTTCAGTCGAGGCGCGCACGTTGCCGCGCGCATCCTTGTCGACGCCGAACGCTTCGAGCACCGGCGACACCGGTTGCGTGAAGCCCATGGCCAGCAGCACCAGATCAGCCTTCATTTCGAATTCGGAACCCGGCACTTCCTGCATCTTGCCGTCCTTCCATTCGACGCGCGCGGCGATCAGCTTTTCGACCTTGCCGTTCTTGCCTTCGAGGCGCTTGGTGGCGACCGCCCAATCACGCGAGCAGCCTTCGTCGTGCGACGACGACGTGCGCAGCTTGATCGGCCAGTACGGCCACACGAGCGGCTTGTTCTCTTCTTCCGGCGGTTGCGGCAACAGTTCGAATTGCGTGACGCTCTTCGCGCCATGACGGTTCGACGTACCGACGCAGTCCGAACCCGTATCGCCGCCGCCGATCACGACCACGTGCTTGCCCTTGGCGAGCAACTGGTTCGCGACCTTGTCGCCGGCGTTGACCTTGTTCTGCTGCGGCAGGAATTCCATCGCGTAGTGGATGCCTTCCAGCTCACGGCCGGGCACCGGCAGATCGCGCGGCGTTTCCGAACCGCCGGCGATCACCACCGCGTCGAACTGTTCTTTCAGTTCGGCCGGTGTGATGGTTTCCTTCGCGGTGTTGCCGATGTAGGCCGGCAGAGAATCCGCCTTGCCGACGAACACGTTGGCGCGGAACGTCACGCCTTCAGCTTCCATCTGGCGCATGCGGCGGTCGATCAGCCACTTCTCCAGCTTGAAGTCAGGGATGCCGTAACGCAGCAAGCCGCCGATTCGGTCGTTCTTTTCGAACACGGTGACATCGTGCCCCGCGCGCGCAAGTTGCTGCGCAACGGCCAAACCGGCGGGGCCGGAACCGACCACCGCGACCTTCTTGCCGGTCTTGTGCTTCGACGGCAGCGGCGCGACCCAACCTTCGGCCCACGCTTTGTCGATGATCGCGTGTTCGATCGACTTGATGCCGACCGGGTCGTTGTTGATGCCGAGCGTACATGCTGCTTCGCACGGCGCCGGGCAGATGCGGCCCGTGAACTCGGGGAAGTTGTTCGTCGAGTGCAGCACTTCGATCGCGTTCTTCCAGTCCTGATGGAACACCAGGTCGTTGAAGTCCGGGATGATATTGTTCACCGGGCAGCCGTTGTTGCAGAACGGAATGCCGCAGTCCATGCAACGCGCGCCTTGAATCTTCGCTTCGTCGTCGGTCAATGCCGCGACGAATTCCTTGTAGTGCTTCACACGCGTGAGCGGAGCTTCGTACGCCTCGTGGCGGCGCTCGAACTCGAGAAAACCGGTTGCCTTGCCCATGTGGTTCTCTTCTCTATCTGTATCAGGTGAGGTGATCTACACCCGCCGCGTCGAAATTTCGATAGTCGAGCGCGGCGGGTACGGCTAAGTGTGACGTCTCTGCGGGTCGAACCGCTGGCGGGCCACGGGCGGATTAGGCGGCGAGCACTTCCTTGTTCGCCTTCTTCGCGGCCATCTCGCCCAGTGCGCGCTTGTATTCGGTCGGGAACACCTTCACGAATTGACGGCGCGACGCATCCCAGTTTTCGAGCAGCGCCTTTGCACGCGGCGAACCCGTGAACTGGAAGTGACGTTCGATGAGACCCTTGAGCAGGGCTTCATCGGTCGTGCCGCTGTGCCACAAGCCCTTGTCGACCGTGCGTTCCTGTTCGGCCTGTTGCAGAACCGGATCGAGCGCGACCATCGACTTGTTGCACTTGCCCGCGAACGTGCCGTCCGGGTCGTACACGTAAGCGATACCGCCCGACATGCCGGCCGCGAAGTTGCGGCCCGTTTCGCCGAGCACGATCACCGTGCCGCCCGTCATGTATTCGCAACCGTGGTCGCCCGTGCCTTCGACAACCGCCGTCGCACCGGAGTTACGCACGCAGAAACGCTCGCCGGCCACGCCGCGGAAGAACGACTCGCCTTCAATCGCGCCGTACATCACCGTGTTGCCGCAGATGATGTTTTCTTCCGACTTGCCGCGGAAATCGTTCGTAGGACGGATGATGATGCGGCCGCCCGACAGGCCCTTGCCGACGTAGTCGTTGCCGTCGCCGACCAGATCCAGCGTGATGCCCTTGGCGAGGAACGCGCCGAAGCTCTGACCCGCGGTGCCCTTCAACTGGATATGGATCGCGTCGTCGGGCAAGCCGTCGTGGCCATACTTCTTGGCGATCGTTCCGGACAGCATCGCGCCGACCGTACGGTTCACGTTACGCACCGGCTGGATGAACGAGACGTGCTCGCCCTTGTCGATTGCAGCCTTCGCCTTCTCGATCAGCGTGTGGTCAAGCGCCTTGTCGAGACCGTGATCCTGCACGTCGACATGCTTGCGCGCCACTTCCGCCGACACCTGCGGCAGATAGAACACGCGCGAGAAGTCGAGACCCTTCGCCTTCCAGTGCTCGATGCCCTTCTTCATGTCGAGCAGCTCGGCATGGCCGATCAGATCGTCGAACTTGCGGATACCGAGTTGCGCCATGATTTCGCGCGCTTCTTCCGCAACGAAGAAGAAGAAGTTCACGACGTGTTCCGGCTGGCCCTGGAACTTCGCGCGCAGCACCGGATCTTGCGTCGCGACGCCGACCGGGCAGGTGTTCAGGTGACACTTGCGCATCATGATGCAGCCTTCGACGACGAGCGGCGCCGTCGCGAAGCCGAATTCGTCCGCGCCGAGCAGCGCGCCGATCACCACGTCGCGGCCGGTCTTCATCTGACCGTCGGCCTGCACGCGGATACGGCCGCGCAACTGGTTCAGCACCAGCGTCTGCTGCGTTTC
Organism: Paraburkholderia caffeinilytica; assembly: GCF_003368325.1. Taxonomy (NCBI): domain Bacteria; kingdom Pseudomonadati; phylum Pseudomonadota; class Betaproteobacteria; order Burkholderiales; family Burkholderiaceae; genus Paraburkholderia; species Paraburkholderia caffeinilytica. Next base: position 1,770,979 of record NZ_CP031467.1, read on the forward strand.
GGCCAGACCGAGTTCCCACGGCGTGCCGGCATGCTTCACGGACGACAGCGGCGATGCGCCCGTACCGCCGTCATGGCCGGCGATCACGACGTGATCGGCCTTCGCCTTGGCGACACCCGCAGCCACCGTACCCACGCCCGATTCCGACACCAGCTTGACCGACACGCTGGCCGCCGAGTTGGCGTTCTTCAGGTCGTGAATCAGCTGCGCCAGATCTTCGATCGAGTAGATGTCGTGGTGCGGCGGCGGCGAGATCAGGCCGACACCCGGCACCGAGTAACGCAGCTTGCCGATGTATTCCGACACCTTGTGGCCCGGCAGCTGACCGCCTTCGCCCGGCTTAGCACCTTGCGCCATCTTGATCTGGATCTGATCGGCCGAGGCGAGGTATTCCGCCGTCACGCCGAAACGGCCCGACGCCACCTGCTTGATCTTCGAGCGCAGCGAATCGCCTTCTTTCAGCGGAATATCGACGATCACTTCGTCGCCGATCACGGACTTCATGGTGTCGCCGTTCTTGATCGGAATGCCGCGCAGTTCGTTGCGATAACGGTTCACGTCCTCGCCGCCTTCGCCGGTGTTCGACTTGCCGCCGATGCGGTTCATCGCGACAGCCAGCGTGGCGTGGGCTTCGGTCGAGATCGAGCCCAGCGACATGGCGCCGGTGGCGAAACGCTTGACGATTTCCTTCGCCGATTCCACTTCGTCGAGCGGGATCGCCTTGGTCGGATCGAACTTGAATTCGAACAGGCCGCGGAACGTCATGTGGCGCCTGGTCTGGTCATTGATCAGATGCGCGTATTCCTTGTACGTCTGGTACGAGTTGCTGCGCGCCGAGTGTTGCAGCTTGGCGATCGCATCCGGCGTCCACATATGTTCTTCGCCGCGCACGCGATAGGCGTACTCGCCGCCCGCATCGAGCATGGTCGCGAGCACCGGGTTGTCGCCGAACGCATCGCGATGCAGACGGATCGCTTCTTCCGCGACGTCGAACAGGCCGATGCCGCCGACCTTCGACGACGTGCCCTTGAAGTACTTCGACACCAGGTCTTCAGCAAGGCCGACCGCTTCGAAAATCTGCGCGCCGGTGTACGACATGTAGGTCGAAATGCCCATCTTCGACATGACCTTCTGCAGGCCCTTGCCGACTGCCTTGGTGAAGTTGTACACCGCCTTTTCCGCCGACAGGTCGCCCTTCAGACCCGCTGCGAGCTGGCCGAGCGTTTCCATCGCGAGGTACGGGTGCACGGCTTCCGCGCCGTAGCCCGCGAGCAACGCGAAGTGGTGCGTTTCACGCGCCGAGCCGGTTTCCACGACGAGACCCGCGCTCGTGCGCAGACCATGCTGAACGAGGTGCGTGTGGATCGCGGCGGTGGCGAGCAACGCCGGAATCGCGACGTTGTCGCGGTCGGTCTTGCGGTCCGACACGATCAGCATGTTGTAGCCGGACTTGACCGCATCCACGGCTTCCGCGCACAGCGAGGCCAGACGCGCTTCAATACCTTCCTTGCCCCAGGCCACCGGATAGCAGATGTTCAGTTCGTACGAGCTGAACTTGCCGCCCGTGTACTGATCGATCGCGCGGATCTTGGCGATGTCCTTGAAGTCGAGCACCGGCTGCGACACTTCGAGACGCATCGGCGGGTTGATGTTGTTCGTGTCCAGCAGGTTCGGCTTCGGACCGACGAACGACACCAGCGACATCACCATGTTTTCACGGATCGGGTCGATCGGCGGGTTCGTGACTTGCGCGAACAACTGCTTGAAGTAGTGATAGAGCGTCTTGTTCTTGTTGGACATGACGGCCAGCGGCGAGTCGTTGCCCATCGAGCCGACGGCCTCTTCACCCGCTTGCGCCATCGGCGCCATCAGGAACTTGAGGTCTTCCTGCGTGTAGCCGAACGCCTGCTGGCGATCCAGCAAGGCAGCGGCTTCGCGGCGTTCCGTCACGACGTCTTCGGCCTTCGGCTCGATTTCGTCGAGCTTGATCCGGACCGCATCGATCCAGCTCTTGTACGGCTTGGCGTTCGCGAGGTTGTCCTTCAATTCCTTGTCGTCGATGATGCGGCCGTGTTCCATGTCGATCAGGAACATCTTGCCCGGCTGCAGACGCCACTTCTTGACGATCTTCGACTCGGGAATCGGCAGTGTGCCCGCTTCCGACGCCATGATGACGAGGTCGTCGTCCGTGACGATGTAGCGCGCCGGACGCAGACCGTTACGGTCGAGCGTCGCGCCGATCTGACGGCCATCTGTGAAGGCGATCGCGGCGGGGCCGTCCCACGGCTCCATCATCGCGGCGTGATATTCGTAGAACGCGCGGCGGTTGTCGTCCATCAGCGTGTGCTGTTCCCACGCTTCCGGGATCATCATCATCACGGCGTGGACGAGCGGGTAGCCGGCCATCACCAGCAGTTCGAGACAGTTGTCGAACGATGCCGTGTCGGATTGGCCCGGGTAGATCAGCGGCCACAGCTTCGGCAGATCGTCGCCGAGCACGTGCGACGCGATCGCGCCGGTACGGGCGTTCAGCCAGTTGACGTTGCCTTTCACCGTGTTGATCTCGCCGTTGTGGGCGATCATGCGGTACGGGTGAGCCAGTTCCCAAGCCGGGAACGTGTTGGTCGAGAAGCGCTGGTGCACCAGCGCCAGCGCCGACACCGTGCGCTCGTCCTGCAGGTCGCGGTAGTACACCCCAACCTGGCCGGCCAGCAGCAGGCCCTTGTAGACGACCGTGCGCGCCGAGCACGACGGCACGAAGTATTCCTTGCCGTGCTGGAGCTTGAGCGCCTGGATGCGGTGGCTCGCGGTCTTGCGGATCACGTACAGCTTCCGCTCGAGCGCGTCCGTCACCATGATGTCCTTGCCGCGGCCGATGAAAATCTGGCGGATCAGCGGCTCGCTCGCCTTGACGGTAGGCGAAATCGGCATGGTGTGGTCGACCGGCACGTCGCGCCAGCCCAGCACGACCTGGCCTTCGGCCTTCACCGTGCGCTCCAGTTCCTGTTCGCAGGCGAGACGCGACGCGTGCTCCTTCGGCAGGAACACCATGCCGACGCCATATTCGCCGTGCGGCGGCAACACCACGCCCTGCCTGGCCATTTCCTCACGATAGAAACCGTCCGGGATCTGGATCAGGATGCCCGCGCCGTCGCCCATCAGCGGATCGGCGCCGACGGCGCCCCGGTGGTCGAGGTTTTCGAGAATCTTCAGGCCTTGCTCGATGATCTCGTGGCTTTTCTTGCCCTTGATATGAGCAACGAAGCCGACGCCGCAGGCGTCATGTTCATTTTGCGGGTCGTACAGACCTTGCGCGGCGGGAACCGGGTGAGTCGGTTGCTGGTGGTCGTTCATGGGGACACCGTCTGTGAGGGGCCGGACAGGCCGTTAAAACCGTTTTTCTATTGCCGCAGTGCGCACCGCAACCGCGTCGGCGACTCGGTACGCTCGAATGCTGCGCGTGCCAAAAAGTGCCGGAATTCGGAATATACGCGACGAATCAATGGAATAGCAAATAAAACGTGATGGTCGATCCCCAATTATCAAATTGGTGCATTGCGGCTATTTTTTATTGGTTCCACATCAAAAAGGTGCAAAAGAAAACGGCATGCGAAGATGCCGTTCCGGGTGCAGCCCTTTGATATGAAACGCTTTATTGCGTTTGCGGCGTTTCGCGCACCTTGCGTGGCCGGCCGCGCGGCAGCGGTGAAACGCGCCGGTTGGCGGCCCGTGCCGCCCATTCACGGTAGGTGTCGCTGCCCAAAACCCAGCCTTTCAAGGTGGCCTGCTGAAGCTGGCTGGCTTCGCGTTCGTCGAGCGGCTGCTCGCACAACTCCCGGTAAGCGCGCTGTCGCTCGAACGGCGTGTTGCCGAGCGACCAGTACAACGGGTGATCGGTAATCAGGCTATCGAGCGTGAGGCCGATGTGATGACGGTAGCTCGACCAGCGGTAGTCTTCCGGCACGCTCACGAGCCCGGCGCGCACCGGACACATCTCGACGACCCGGCTCGCGAGCAGGAAGTAACGCTCGCCTTCGATCACCGTGGCACGGTAGCGCCCCTCCCACAAGGTGCCGCGGCGTGCGTAACGCCGGTTGAAGTGCGCAACGTAGCGGCGTCCCACCGCCTGCATCGCCTTCGGCAGGCTCGACTCTTCAGTCGGCGTGACGAGCAGTTGCACAGCGCCGGGCATCAGCGCATACGCGTGGATGGACAAGTGATGGTCGCGTGAAGCCGCTTTCAGACAGTCGATGAAAAGCTCGTAGTCCTGGTCGTCAACGAATGCGGGCTGCTGATCGAGTCCGCGGAGGATGACGTGCTGCGGCTGGTCAGGGACATAGAGACGTGCAAGCCGTGCCATGCTGGAGTATCCAATAGTCGCGTTGGTACATACCCGAAGGTCCGAAGAACCGCGTACGCCCAGGGTTCGGCGCGGCGCGGCTAAGCCAGAAACCGCGCGGAGCCTAGGGAGAAAGCTCTAACCGCCGCGTATGGTTTGTTTCAAACGTTGTAGTCATAATGAGCGGGCCTTTTTTGGAGGAGCACATATGAAATTAAAACAGGCCGTAACGGGGATCGCGGCGCTTGCCTGCATGACAACGGCAGCACACGCGCAATCGGCCGGTAGCTTTTTCGTCACGTCAGGCTGGTTCCATCTTGCGCCTCAATCGAGCAGCGAACCGTTGAAGGTGACAAGCATCGGCGGCAGCCCGACCAACATCACCGAAGCCAACACCGGCGCAACACTCAGTTCAGCCGACACTCTCGGCTTCACTGCTGGCTACTTCGTCACAGATCACATCGCAGCCGAGTTCGTGATTGGCGTCCCGCCTTCGTTCGACCTGGAAGGCTCGGGCAGCCTCGCCCAATTCGGCAAGCTGGGTCAGGCAAAACAATGGAGCCCGACTCTGCTGTTCAAGTACTACTTCAATGCTCCGACTGCCACTTTCCGCCCGTATCTCGGTCTCGGTGTGAGCCGCATCTGGTTCACGGACGAAAAGATCACCAACGGCGTATTCGAGGCAAACGTTCTGCATGGTCCGACCAGTGTCTCCACGGATAGTTCGTGGGAGCCGGTATTTAATGCGGGTTTCACCTATGCGTTCAACCAGCACTGGTTCGCGGGCGTCTCGGTTTCGTACCTGCCGCTCAGCACGACCGCCAAGCTGAACACCGCCGCAAGCACCCCGGTCGGCACGCTGAATGTGCAATCGCAAACCAAGATCAAGCTGAACCCGATCGTTACCTACGTCAACATCGGTTACCGTTTCTAACGCGTCACGAAATTGGGGCCGTTTAGTTAGGGTAGTCGAATTTTCGCGGCTTGGACAACGCTGTCATCTATCCAATGACGGCGTTTTTCAGTTTGTGCGCGCCGAAGGGCCTTTGCGTCGTGTAGAGCTCACCTGACGGGCTGGCGCGAGCATTTGTAAATTTGACCAGCAACCGGGTCAACCCGTGCAATATCTGCTGAGGAATGGGGGCCGCGCCACGTTGCACGGGGGCTGCGGGTTTGGCACCGAAGTTGCGCTCTCGAGGTGTCTCCTGCTGGCAACGTGTGTCTGCGTGACGGCGTGGGACTTTTTCATCCTCATCGACGGAGCGATCATGACAACACTTCCGAACACGCGAGACGCCCTCGGCGAATCCTGGACCACCACCAGCCGCCGCGCGCGGCGTATCGCTCGCCATAGCCGGCATGCGGCCGAAGATATCGCTGGTGAACTGCGCACCCTGATGTCGGAACTCGAATCCACCCTGGCGGACGGCACCCAGGCCGACGCGGCGGCGTTGCGCGGCAAACTGCGCAAGCAGCTCGACACGGCACGCGACCGCCTGAACGACACCCGTGAGGCCATGCGCGAACGCGCTGAAGTGGCGATCGCCGACGCCGACGACTACGTGCATGAAAACCCTTGGCAAACGATCGCGATCGTCGGCGGCGTTGCGCTGATCGCGGGCGCGCTGTTTGCGTCACGGCTGCGCTAGGCGGGCTGCGCCAGGCGTGGAAGCAGGGAGAAGGGCTGCCGCCGGCGCGAACCCGTTCAGTTGTCGTCGATCACAAACAGCCGCTGATACTCCTTCACGGCGTATCGATCGGTCATGCCCGCGATGTAATGCGCGATCAGGCGCGGTTGCTGCGACGCGTCCGCCGATTGATAGCCGGGCGGCAATAGTCGCGGATCTTCGGTGAACGCATCGAACAGACCGGCCACGACGCGGCGCGCCTTATTGGCCATGCGCATCACGCGGTAGTGACGGTACAGGTTTTTGAACAGAAAACGCTTGAGCGCGGCCGCCTGCGCGGCGATTGTTTCGCTATGCGCGACCAGCGGCGGTGCGGCGCGCACTGCCTCCAGCGAGGCCGGCGCGTGGCTTGCAAGATTGAGTGAGGTCGTATCGATCAGGTCGACGATCAACGTATTGATGATGCGGCGCACCGTTTCGTGAATCAGCCGGCGCCCCTCGATCTGTGGAAAGTCGCCACGCGCCGCCGCATAGTGCGTCTGCCATAACTCGACTTCGGCGAGCTGCTCCACCGTGAGCAAGCCGGAGCGCAAGCCGTCGTCGACGTCGTGGTTGTTGTAGGCAATTTCATCGGCGACATTGGCGATCTGCGCTTCGATGGAAGGCTGCCGCCCCTCCAGAAAACGCTCGCCGAGCGCGCCGAGCCGCCGCGCGTTCTCGCGCGAGCAGTGCTTGAGAATCCCCTCCCGCGTTTCGAAGCAGAGATTCAGGCCATTGAACGCACCGTAGTGCTCCTCCAGATCGTCGACCACCGCCAGGCTTTGCAGGTTGTGCTCGAAGCCGCCGTGTTCCCGCATGCATTCGTTCAACGCATCCTGGCCCGCGTGGCCGAACGGCGTATGACCGAGATCGTGCGCGAGCGAAATGGCTTCTACAAGGTCTTCATTGACGCGCAGGTTGCGAGCCACCGAACGGGCGATCTGCGCGACTTCCAGGCTATGGGTGAGTCGCGTGCGAAACAGATCGCCCTCGTGATTCACGAATACCTGCGTTTTGTATTCAAGCCGGCGGAACGCCGTCGAATGAACGATACGGTCGCGATCGCGCTGGAATTCGGTGCGCGCGCTAGGCGCGGCTTCGGGATAGCGGCGGCCGCGCGATTGAGCGGAATGCGCCGCATACGGCGCGAGATGCGCTTCGAGTGCTTCCTGCGACGGCACGCCGCTCACGGGCGTGCCTGCCGGATCATGCTTTACTTCGTCGCTGCGCCTGTCAGTCACCGGACTCTCCGAAACATGGGCGGCGCCTCGTGACGCTCGTGCGTGCTGCCTTGCTGCGAAGCTACCGGGTCGGTCTAGACCGCGGCGGCCAGCGTGGCGTGCACCTCGGCGTCGGGTGCCTGGGTGATTAGCGTCTCACCGAAACGCTTCAGCAGAATGAATTTGATCGCGCCGGCCTCCGCCTTCTTGTCGACCCGCATGAGATCGACATAGCGCGAATCGCCGAGCGCAGGCGCCCGGGTGGGCAGATGCGCTGCCACGATCACGTCGACCAGACGCTTGCGCGCGGTTTCGTCGAGATAACCCATGCGCACGGACAGATCAGCCGCCATCGCCATCCCGCAGCCGACCGCCTCGCCATGCAGCCATTCGCCGTAGCCGAGTCCTGCTTCGATCGCATGGCCGAAGGTGTGGCCGAAATTGAGGATCGCGCGCAATCCGCCTTCGCGCTCGTCCTGCGCCACGACCGACGCCTTGATCTCGCACGACCGCTTGACCGCCTCGGCCAGCGCTTCGGGCTCGCAGCGATTGAGCGCCTCGACATTCGCTTCGATCCAGCTGAAGAAACCGGCATCGGCAATCGCGCCGGTCTTGATCACTTCGGCGACGCCCGCAGCCAGTTCGCGCGCCGGCAGCGTGCGCAGCGCGCCAATGTCGGCGATCACGGCTTGCGGCTGATAGAACGCGCCGATCATGTTCTTGCCGAGCGGGTGGTTGATGCCCGTCTTGCCGCCCACCGACGAATCCACCTGCGACAGCAAGGTAGTCGGCACCTGGATGAACGGCACGCCGCGCATGTAGCAGGCCGCGGCAAACCCCGTCATGTCGCCGATCACGCCGCCGCCCAAGGCAATCAGCGTGGTCTTGCGATCGGCGCGCGAGCCTAGCAGTGCGTCGAAAATCAGGTTCAGGGTGTCGAGGTTCTTGTACGCTTCACCGTCCGGCAAGACGACCGTGGAGACTTGCTTGCCGAGCGGCGCCAGCGCGGCGCGCAGCGTGTCGCCGTAGAGCGGATCGACCGTGGTATTCGTGACGATGGTGACCGAACTGCCGGCGATATGCGGCGCGAACAACGCGGTCTGGCCGATCAGATCGGCACCGATATGGATGGGGTAGGCGCGCTCGCCCAGTTCGACATTGACGGTAATCATACGGTCCATTATGACGCAGGATGTTTGGCGACGCCGACCATCTCGAGCTGCATCAGAACCATGTTGACGAGTCCGTTGACCGATGGCCGGCCGGTTTCGATCACGAAGTGCGCGCATTCCCGGTATAGCGGATCGCGCACTTCGTAGAGCGCCTCCAGGCGCGCTTTGGGATCTTCGGTCTGCAAAAGCGGGCGATTCTTGTCGCGCCGGGTGCGCAGCCACAGATCGTGCGGATTGGCGCGCAAGTAGATCACCACGCCCCGACTTTGCAGCGCTTCGCGGTTTTCTGGCCGCAGCACCGCGCCGCCGCCTGTGGCCAGCACGATATTGTCGCGCGCGGTCAGGTCGGAAATCACGTGCGCTTCGCGATCGCGAAAGCCCGCTTCGCCTTCCAGCTCGAAGATCACCGGGATGCGCGCACCCGTACGCGCCTCGATTTCATGGTCGGAATCGAAGAACGGGCGATCGAGACGGCGCGCAATGGCCCGGCCCACGGTGGTTTTGCCTGCCCCCATGAGCCCTACAAAAAATACGTTGGCGTGTGCGTCCCGCGCTTGCAACGGTGTCCCTCTGGCTAATCCGGTATGGTTCGTGCCGCAGCTTACTGGCAAAGCGGCTGCCTTGTCGAGCCTGCAGGCCGCCGCTGGATGGCGGCGGCAGCGTGCCCCTAATTTGTCTGAACGACGCGCGGCGTGATGAAAACAGCCAGTTCACTGCGCTGGTCCCGATGGGCCCGATGGCGGAAAAGCGCACCCAAAACCGGTATTTTGCCCAGGACAGGCACTCGCGTCACATCGTCCCGGTTGTCAGTTGCGTAAATTCCGCCGATCGACACCGTACCACCATCCTCGACTTCGACGCGCGTTTGCACGTGCTTGGTGTTGATCGCGGGCCCGGCGTCGGTCTGCTCGCCGACGCTGTCCTTGGCGACGTCGAGGTCCAGCACCACTCTGCCGTCCGGCATGATTTGCGGCTCGACCTCCAGTTTGAGCGTGGCGCGGCGAAACTGCACGCCCGACACGCCCTGTCCCACTTTCGCCTGATAGGGCAGCTCGGTGCCCTGCTCGACAACCGCTTTCATCCGATCCGCCGTCACGACCCGAGGGCTCGAGACGATTTCACCGCGCCCTTCGGCCTCCAGCGCGCTCAGCTCGATGTTCAGGAGCCGCGTCGCGCCGGCGGCGAACAAGGTCAGCCCGGCCGTGGCGGCGTCGAAACCGGAAATCGGCCGCGCCGACAGATCGTACACGGCACCGTCCTTGCCTCCGGTCAAGCCTCGCGCAGTGCCGTCGGCGTTGACAGCCGCCATGGAAAGCCGCACACCGAGATTGCGCGAAAACCCATGCTCACCCTCGACGATACGCGCCTCGATCAATACCTGGCGGGTCGGCCGGTCGATGGAAGCAAGCAATGTCGTGATCTGCGCGAGTCGTCCTTCGAGATCGGTGACGAACAGCAGATTGGTGCGCGGATCGGCAGTCGCGGCACCGCGTTTGGACAGCACGCGCTGGTTTCCGGCGCCGGTCAGCAGACGCCGCACGTCTTCGGCGCGCGCGTAGTGCAGCTCGAATGTGCGGCTTGCGAGCGGCTCGAGATCGGCGGCACGGGCGTGCGCTTCGAAACGCTGCCGTTCACGCGCGGCCAGATCCGTGATCGGCGCGACCCAGATCACGTTGCCGTGGCGTTCCATCGCGAGTCCGTTGACGTCGAGCAAGGTATCGAACGCGGTACGCCACGGCACCTTGTCGAGCCGGAGTGAGACAGCGCCGCGCACCCTCTCGCTCGCGACGATGTTCAGGCCGGTGAACTGGGCGAACGCGCCAAGCACCGCACCGAGTTCCGCGCGCTGGAAGTTAAGCGAGATCGGCTTGTCGTCGGCGGCGAGTTTGGCGTCGGCGGGTGTTTTCGGGGCGCCGCTCAGTCTCGCAAGCGGTGGCAGCGGGACCGGAGGGCCTTCGAGCGCCGAGGTTCCGGTGGGGTCGTCGCGCGCCGAGGCTGCGGATTGCCTCCGTAGCGGCACTGAGCCGTCGGTGTCGCCGGCCGGGTCGTCGGTGCTTCCGATGCCGGCGGTTGCTGCCCTTCGCGACACGCCAGTGTCAGCGGCGGAGTCATCCAAGGAATTGTCGTGGAACGGATTCGGCACTTCGGCAGCGATGCCGCGTGGTAGCGGCGGCACGTCGTATCGAGCATCGGGCGGCGCAGTGGCATCGTCGATCGGCATGTATGTGGGCAGCGGCGGGGGCGATGCGTGCGCGATGCCGACGCTTATCGCCATGCTCACGACCAGACTGCGAGCCGGGTTGCGAACCGGGTTACGAATCCCGCTGCAAGCCAGGCTGCGAACCGGATTGCGAATCCCGCTGCGAGCCGGGTTACGAATCCCGCTGCAAGCCAGGCTGCGAACCGCGGTCCCACGCATACTTCCAGACAAGCCGCGACATACGCCAAAACCTGAACACACTCGAATGCCGGCCCGCGAGACAGCGACGCCGAACGCCTTCATCAGCCTCATCAGGACGCCTCCGTCAGTGCCAGCGTGCGCGTCGCGCCGCCATTGGCCAGCGTGATGCTGAGCGCGTCGAGCCGCGTGACCCGTTCGGCACCGAATTGTTGCCCAGACACGACCGTGGCGGCGCCGTCCGGCGTATCGAGCAAGGCAAGTCCATGTGTGCGATCGTGCAGCACGCCGACCAGGCGCAGTTGCGAAGCATCCGGCTGCTGCTCGCCGGATGCGAGCATCTGCGGAAGCGAGAACGGGTCGAAAAACACGATGTCTTCTTCGTCGTCCGAATCGAGGCTTTCATCGGCAAACGCGTCCGCCGTCGCGGTTAATGGCATCGGCATCGGCTTAAGCGCACCGAATACGCGCAGCGTCGCCCTCACCGCTAGCGAACCGGCATCGCGCTTGACCGTCACGTCGACGGGCACGATCAGCACCGGCAGATCAGCCAGGCCGCGCAGAAATGCCATCAGGTGGACGAAATCGGTATGCGCGGTGAGCTGGACAGGACGCATGCTGTCAACACCCGAGCCGCTAGTGGCGCCCGGCTCTACCGAAAGCAACGAGACGCCATTCTGCGCCGCGAGTTCGGACACGATCCGCACGTCGTCCGCAGAGGTCCATGATGCAGGCAACTGCGCGCCCGGTGCGGCCGCAGCTTCCTTGCGCAGCGCTGGCAATTGCGACAGCGCACGGCGCGCATCCGCGAGATGCCGCGTGGCCGCCTCCAGTGCCGTGCGGCTCGCCTCGACTCCGCCGAAATCGGCCACAACCCAGCCATGCGCGCCAAGTCCGAATACCAGCGCAGCGATCAGTAGCGCGACCAGCCAACGGCGCCGACGACTCCAGGCAGCGAGCGGCAGGCGCACACCCTTGGTCCACTGGGAAAAAGAAAGCCGCGCGCTCGCCGCGCCGCCGAACTCGGCAAAAGTCGTGCTCATTTCGTACCTCCTGATTGTTCAGATTTCATGAGACGTTGCGCCGCCGGGCCGAACGCAGAGGCCGTTTTCTTTGGCGGGTCGTCCCAGCGCAGATGCGCTCCGAATTCGATCGGACCGGTCACGCCGGCCGCCGCAACCGCGCCGCTGCGTGACGCCGAGGGATGCAGGTCGCTCACCTCGGCGCCCCTCACGCCGCGGATCGCACTCAAGCGTTTGAGCCACTCCGCCGACGCGATGTGTCCACGCGAGGTCGCGAGCAATTCCGTCTCATGCTCGCGCTGCCGCAACTGCTGCAACACCACGCCGTCACCGGGTTCGAAACTCAATGCATCCAGCAAATCGCGCAGATGCATAAGCGGTTCGGACAGGTTCATCGCACGCGCCATGCCTTTGCGTTGTTCGTCCTGCACCCGCAGCAACCTGGCGTGCTCCGCGAGCGGCACAGTCATTTCCGCGAGCGATCGTTCGATCGATGCGCGTTGCGCATCGAGCCGCGCCCTTTCGAATGCCTGCCACCCGACCAACGCGAGCACGGCCGCAAAACCGGCAAGCGCGGCGGCAAACCATTCGAGCAGACGCCGCCGGCGCGCGAGCCGCGCATTGCGTTGCCTGTACGGCAGCAGATTGAAGCCGCCGAGCCACGGTCGTGCAAAGCGTGCGCCACGCGTAGAAGCACGCCTATTCGGGCCCGCCGGATCGAGACGAAGAGATAAGCCGCGCATCATTCGAGTACGCCGCGCAACGCAAGTCCGAATGCGACTGCGGCGGCGGGCTCGTGCAACAGCGGATCGCGCAGTTGACGTGCAAGCGCAGCAAGCGCCGCGCATTCGAACGGCAACACAGTGCAGCCCAACACGTCAGCGATATCCGCAATCGAAAAACCCACGCCGTCGAGCAGATCGACTTCGCCGCTCAACAACGCGCAGTCGAGTACGGGGCCGTGGACGAGATCGCGCAACGCGTCGGCGAGATCGGCATGTTCGGGAGCCGGGTAGCGCATTTCGCCGACCAGGCAGTCGTCGACGATGCGCCAGCCATACACGCCGTCCGTACCGATCCAGAGCGCGACGTACGGGTCGTGCGGATCGAGTTCGTGACTCGCCGCGTAGCGCATTGCGCGTAGAGCCGCATGCGGCTCGCCGTCGATCGCGGTGAGCGAGATACCGGCGGTCGCGGCGCATTCGATACGCGCTTCGAGATGCTGGCGCGCGGTTGCGGCGATCGTCACCGAACGAATGGGTGAACGCGTTTCGTCGACGAACCAGTCGACCGCCAACGCATGCCGCTCGAGTCCTGCGATGCGCTCGACTTCGCTCATCACCGCCGGCTCGAGTTCGGCAAGCTCATGCCCGCCGTCTCCCGCGCAACCGGCGAGCGCGGCGAGCCGCGTGAGCGGCACGGTAGTGGTCAGCGTGGCCGAAGCGGGCAATGCCATCGCGCACCGCAATGCATGTGTCGCACACGCGCGCGGCAGTCCCGCGAATGCGTCGCGCAAGGCACGCGCCACCGCGTGCCGGTCGGCGATCTCTGTGCCGGCCATCGCGCCCGTGCCGAGCGGCACGGTGCTCGCATGTTCGATATGCAGCGCGGCACGGGCGCGCGAATGCTGACTCACCACGATCAGCCGCACGGCCTGCGAACCCACATCGATTCCCGCAGCAAAACGCTGCGCGCCGAGTTGCACACCTTGAAGCCACGAACTTTTGAACGCCATCACGCCCTCCCTCAGACTCACGCGACGAACCATTCGAACGCGAGTAACGAGGGAGGATTGTGCTTAGGCGCGCCGCTGCGCGACACTCAGCCGAATGGCTAACGTTGCGCGACGTGCGCCCTGCACGTCATCAAAGCGTCTACAGTGAAGTCATTCCCGCGCGACGTGCAGACTTGTCAAGAACTGTCAGTAAGCATGCCGAAAGCTGAAAAGCGAGGCGGCTATAATCGCGGGACTGTTTTTTGGTGCCCATATGCAATCCACGTCTCCTACGTCCCCGCCGCCCGCGCCGCAGAAGCGCAAGCGCCCCCTGTGGCTCAAGCTGATCATCGGCTTTGTGGGTCTGATCGTCGCAGGCATCCTGTGCGTGCTGCTGGTGCTCGGTTATGCGTTGGTCGTGGCAACGCCGAACCTGCCGTCGCTCGAAGCGCTGACCGACTACCGGCCGAAGGTGCCATTACGCATCTATACCGCCGACCACGTGCTGATCGGCGAATTCGGCGAAGAGCGGCGCGACATCGTCCATATTCAGGACGTGCCCGACAGCCTGAAGAAAGCGGTGCTGGCGATCGAAGACGCGCGCTTCTACGATCACGGCGGCGTCGACCTCACAGGCATCGCGCGAGCCGGTATCGTCGCGCTGACCAACGGCCATGCCACGCAAGGCGCCAGCACGATCACCATGCAGGTGGCGCGCAACTTCTTCCTCTCGAGTGAGAAGACCTACACGCGAAAAATCTACGAGATGCTGCTCGCGTACAAGATCGAGTCGAAGCTGACAAAAGATCAGATTCTCGAGGTGTACATGAATCAGATCTATCTTGGTCAGCGCGCATATGGTTTCGCGAGCGCAGCGCGCGTGTACTTCGGGAAAGATCTGAAGGACCTGACCCTGGCGGAATCGGCGATGCTGGCGGGTTTGCCGAAGGCGCCATCCGCTTATAACCCGGTGGTCAATCCGAAGCGCGCGAAGATCCGCCAGGAGTACATCCTGCAGCGCATGTACGAATTGCACTACATCACTCAGGAACAATACGACGAGGCAAGCAGGCAGCGGCTGGTCGTCAAGGGCGCGGGCAAGGAGTTCAGCGTACACGCGGAGTACGTCGCGGAAATGGTGCGGCAGATGATGTACGCGCAGTATCGCGAAGAAGCGTATACGCGCGGCCTGAACGTCGTGACCACCATCGACTCCGCCGATCAGGACGTCGCTTACCGGGCGCTGCGCAAAGGTCTGATGGACTACGAACGGCGCCACGGCTATCGCGGCCCGGAAGCGTTCATCGATTTGCCGTCCGATGCGGACGACCGCGAACAGGCCATCGACGACGCGTTGCTCGAGCATCCCGACAACGGCGAAATCATCGCCGCGGTGGTCACGGCGGCGAGCCCGAAGCAGGTGCAGGCCACCTTCATCGACGGCAACGTCGCGACCATTCAGGGCGACGGCCTGCGCTTCGCGCAGTTCGCGCTCGGCACGCGCGCGCAGCCGAATCAACGCGTACGGCCTGGCGCGATCATTCGCGTCGTGAAGGATGACGACGGCAACTGGTCGATCACGCAGTTGCCGCAAGTGGAAGGCGCATTTGTTTCGGTGGTGCCGCAGGATGGCGCGATTCGTGCGCTGGTCGGCGGTTTCGACTTCAACAAGAACAAGTTCAACCACGTGACCCAGGCGTGGCGCCAGCCGGGTTCGAGCTTCAAGCCGTTCATCTATTCGGCCTCGCTCGAAAAGGGACTCGGACCGGCCACGGTGATCAACGATGCGCCGCTCTTTTTTAGCGCCGCGGAGACGGGCGGCCAGGCGTGGGAGCCAAAGAACTACGGTGGCGGTTTCGATGGTCCGATGACCATGCGCACCGCACTGCAGAAGTCGAAGAACCTCGTGTCGATTCGCATCCTGAACCACATCGGCACCAAGTACGCGCAGCAATACATCACGCGTTTCGGCTTCGACGCGGATCGTCACCCGGCCTATCTGCCGATGGCGCTCGGCGCGGGTCTCGTCACACCCTTGCAGATGGCGGGCGCATTCTCGGTGTTTGCTAACGGTGGCTATCGCATCAACCCCTATTTGATCGCTGAAGTCACCGATCAGCGCGGCATCGTCGTAGCGCACGCGCAACCGCTGATCGCCGAGCAGAGTGCGCCGCACGCGATCGAACCGCGTAACGCGTACGTGATGAACAGCCTGCTGCAAAGCGTCGCGCAACGGGGTACGGGCGCGAAGAGCAACGTGCTCAAGCGTACCGACCTCGGCGGCAAGACCGGCACGACCAACGATTCGCGCGATGCGTGGTTCGCCGGCTATCAGCACACGCTCACGGCGATTGCGTGGATCGGCTACGACAACCCGCGCAGCCTCGGCGACAAGGAAACCGGCGGCGGCCTCGCGTTGCCGGTGTGGATCGAGTACATGGCGCGTGCACTGAAGGGTGTGCCGGACTACAAGATGCCGATGCCCGACGGTGTGACCGAGGTCGGCTCAGAACTGTATTTCGACGACTTCACGCCGGGCCACGGTTTCGTCGCCACGGTCGGCGTCAGTCAGGCAGCGCTGGATGCCGAGGCAAGCGGCGCGTCCACGGCAGCGCCCGAGCAAGTCGGCGAGCAGGAAAAGCAGGACATCATGAATCTGTTCCGCGGGCACTAAAGACGCGCTCAGAAAAGACGGCAAAGTCCGCCCGAAAAAGAAAATCGCCGCGCTCGATTCGCGGCGGTTTTCTTTTGAGCGGTCGCGTCGGCGGTCGCTTGAGCAAGCGACCCGTCCGGCGATCGCATCATCGGCTGCTTCAGCGGTTCCCCAAGCGGTCCCTCCCGAATCCCATTCAGGAAGGAACGGGCGCTTTACGCTTCGAAGTGAACCGGCTCGCCGGCCTGCTGCGTCGCGTACTCCGACAGCGCGGCAAAAAACTCCGTGCCGCTGCGCGTATCGCGCCATTCACCGTCGATGAAACGGAAGTGGAAACCACCTGCTTTCGCGGCGATCCAGATCTCGCTCATCGGCGGCTGCAGGTTGACGATGATCTTCGAGCGGTTCTCGAATTCGAGGGTCAGGACATTGCCGCTGCGATCGAGTTCGATGTCGGCTTCCGTGTCGTCGAGCGCGCGTTCGATGGCGGCTAGCGCGGCTTCCGCGCGGGTCAGGTATTCACTATCGGACATGCTAAACTCCATCGATTATTTATTCAGGGACAGTCATGCGAGTCGTATCTCGGATGCGCGCGGCGGTGCCCGGCCGCGCGATTGTAGCGGGTTTAGCCATTCTCGCAGGTTGTGCACTTGCCGGCTGCGGCCAACGCGGTTCGCTCTATTTGCCCACTGTGCCGCCGCTGCCGGCCAAGCCGGTTGATCGCACACAACCGCCGTCGCCGGATCAGGTGAAATCGGGCACGGGAACCCCCTCCACGACGACTGAGGTGCCGGATACGTCTGGCGCACCGCTCTCGTTGTCGCCGGAAAGCGAACTCGCCGCACCGCCCTCCGCTGCCGCGTCCGCCGCTACGCCTGCGCAGCCTGCCTCCGCCGTCACTCCCGCTCAATAAGACTTTCGCATGACTCGATCCGCATTTGACTACGTCGACGGCGTGTTCCACGCCGAGGGCGTGTCCGCCGTCTCACTCGCCGAACAGTTCGGCACGCCGCTGTATGTCTATTCGCGCGCCGCGCTCACCGAAGCGTGGAACGCCTACGCAGGCGCTTGCGCCGGCCGCCGCGCAACCGTGCACGTCGCCGTCAAGGCCAATAGCAATCTCGCGGTGCTGAACGTATTCGCTCGCCTCGGCGCGGGCTTCGACATCGTGTCGGGCGGCGAACTGGCGCGCGTGCTGGCCGCCGGCGGTAAAGCGGAGAACACCGTGTTTTCCGGCGTCGGCAAGCATGCGGACGAGATGCGTCAGGCGCTCGCGGCCGGCGTCAAATGCTTCAACGTCGAATCGATTCCCGAGCTCGACCGCCTGAATGCGGTGGCGGCGGAAATGGGCAAAAAGGCACCCGTCTCGCTGCGCGTGAATCCGGACGTCGATGCGAAAACGCATCCGTATATTTCCACCGGACTGAAGTCGAACAAATTCGGCGTCGCGTTCGAAGATGCACGCGCGACGTATCGGGCCGCCGCGGCAATGACACATCTCGACGTGGTCGGCATCGACTGCCATATCGGTTCGCAGATCACTGAAGTCGCGCCGTATCTGGACGCGGTCGACAAGGTTCTCGAACTGGTCGAGCAGATCGAACAGGACGGCGTGAAGATTCGCCACATCGACGTAGGTGGCGGCCTCGGCATCACGTACGACGACGAAACGCCGCCGGAAATCGGCGACTTCGTGCGCACCGTGCTGGATCGCATCGAAGCGCGCGGTCATGGGCATCGTGAAGTGTATTTCGAGCCGGGCCGTTCGCTGGTCGGCAACGCAGGTGTGCTATTGACGCGCGTTGAGTTTCTGAAGCCCGGTGCGGAAAAGAACTTCGCCATCGTCGATGCGGCGATGACCGATCTCGCGCGCCCCGCGATGTACGAGGCGTATCACGCGATCGAAGCTGTCGTTAAGCACAACGTGCCCGCTCATGTGTACGACGTGGTCGGCCCGGTTTGCGAAAGCGGCGACTGGCTGGGTCGTGAGCGTCTGCTGGCGGTCGAACCGGGCGATCTGCTCGCGATTCGCTCGGCTGGCGCGTATGGCTTTGTGATGAGCTCGAACTACAACACCCGTCCGCGTGCAGCCGAGGTGATGGTTGATGGTACACAGGTGCACGTGGTCCGTGCACGCGAAGAGGTGAAGCAGCTGTTTGCGGGCGAAACGATCTTGCCGGCGTAAACGTCAGAGCTTGGAACCTTCGATAAAAAAGGCGATGCAACTACGGCATCGCCTTTTTTCATTTACGCGCCGTACCGGGTGGTTCAGTGCGACTTTAACGTCCGCTCGCGCAGCCAGACGAGCAAACGCCACCCTAACAACGCGACCATGATCGCGCCGTATAGCCTCGGCAAAATCAGGTCGTGCTTGCCCGCCTTCATCCACCAGAAGTGCAGGATCGCGAGCCCGCCGATCGCATAGATCGCGCGATGCAGCGCCTGCCAGCGGCGTCCGAGTTTGCGCACCATCGCCCGCGGCGACGTAACGGCCAACGCGATCAGCAGCACGAACGCCGCGAAGCCCACCGTGATGAACGGCCGCTTGCCGATGTCCTTGAGAATCGCGGCCACGTCGAACCACTTGTCGAACCACAGGTACGTGGTGAAGTGAAGCGTCGCATAGAAGAACGTAAAAAGACCGAGCATCCGGCGAAACCTCGCCAACGCCGTAACGCCGGTCAATCGACGCAACGGCGTCACGGCCAGCGTGATGCAAAGAAAGACGAGCGTCCACAGACCCGTCGAGCGCGTGATGAACTCGATCGGATTCGCGCCCAGCCGGTCAGTCATGCCGAACAGCACGATGCGCGCGAGCGGATACCACGCCAACATAAACACCGCGATCTTTGCGGGTACGATCCAGCGCGCGCCGCTTGGGGGGCGTTTCGCAGTAGCAGCGGGGTGCACTGCCTGCCGCGCCCTGTGGTCGGTTTGCGTAGCGGTTCGAGCAACAGGTTGAGTATCGGAAGCCATAGTCGCGCCGTCGCCTAGAAGTTTTTCTTCAAGTCCATGCCCTGATACAGCGACGCGACCTGATCGCCGTAGCCGTTGAACATCAACGTCTTGCGCTTGGGCGTGAAGAAACCGTCCTCGCCAATGCGCCGCTCGGTGGCCTGGCTCCAGCGCGGGTGATCGACGTTCGGATTCACGTTCGAATAGAACCCGTATTCGTTCGAAGCATAGGTGTTCCAGCTGGTCGGCGGCTGCTTATCGAGGAAGCGGATTTTCACCAGCGACTTCGCGCTTTTGAAGCCGTACTTCCACGGCACCACGACCCGAATCGGCGCGCCGTTCTGATTCGGCAGCACCTGGCCGTAGAGGCCCATCGTCAGGAACGTCAGTGGGTTCATCGCTTCGTCCATCCGCAGGCCTTCGGTGTACGGCCAGTCGAGTACCGGCGTCGACAGCCCGGGCATTTGCGAGGGGTCAGCGAGGGTGATGAATTGCACGTATTTGGCATTGCCGGTCGGCTGCACGCGCTTGATCAACTCGGAAAGCGGCACGCCGATCCACGGAATCACCATCGACCAGCCTTCGACACAGCGCAAGCGGTACACGCGCTCCTCGAGCGGGGCGAGCTTCAGCAATTCGTCGATGTCGTACACCTTCGGGTTCTTGATTTCGCCCTCGACGCTCACTTTCCACGGGTGCGGACGCAAGGTACCGGCGTTGTGTGCGGGATCCGCCTTGTCGGTACCGAACTCGTAGTAGTTGTTGTACGTCGTGATGTCCTTGTACGGCGTGATCTTGTCGAGCGCGACGAACTTCGCGTTGGTCTTCGCCGCGAGCTTCTGCGCCTTCGGATCCGGCGACGAATACGCTGCGAGCGCTTCGCCGTTCACGCCGATCAGACTGCCGAGCGCCAACGCGCCCGCAGCCTGCAACACGCGCCGCCGGTTCTCGAAGACTCGCTGCGGCGTGATTTCGCTGCGCGCGATGTCATCGCCGACGAGTTGAATTTTGTCGCTTCGCCTGATCCACATCCTGCTGCTCCTTGCCGGCCCATCGGGTTGTTTATCTTACGGAGCCATCTTGATGATCGGCTCGTCTGGTCATCCGCCCAGCCATCCTTGGATACTGCTCTAACGAACACGCCGGATGCAGCGAATATTCCGCCAGACGTAAAAAAACCGCCGGTGCGAAGCACGCGGCGGTTCTTGGTCGGTTCAGAACGGCCGATCTTACAGCTTGCCGTAGCTATGCAGCCCCGACAGGAACATATTGACGCCGAGGAACGCGAAGGTCGTCACCAGCAGGCCGGTCAGCGCCCACCATGCCGCCACCGCGCCGCGCAGCCCCTTCATCAGGCGCATATGCAGCCAGGCCGCATAGTTCAGCCACACGATCAGCGCCCACGTTTCCTTCGGGTCCCAGCTCCAGTAACCGCCCCATGCTTCCGCGGCCCACAGCGCACCGAGAATCGTCGCGATCGTGAAGAACGCGAAGCCGACGGCGATCGACTTGTACATCAGGTCGTCGAGCACGTCGAGCGGCGGCAGGCGGTCTGCCAGCACGCCGCGCTCCTTCGCCAGATACGCGACCGCGACCATTGCCGACAGCGCGAAACTGCCGTAACCGATGAAGTTGGCCGGCACGTGGATCTTCATCCACCAGCTCTGCAGCGCCGGCACGAGCGGCTGGATCTGCTGGGCGTCCCGCGCGACCGAGTACCACATCAGGAACCCCACCGCCGCGCCGATCACCAGCAGCACGAATGCGCCGAGCGCACGCGTGTTGTAGTGCTGCTCGTAGTACAGATAGAACAGCGCGGTGATCAGGCTGAACAGCACGAACACTTCGTACAGGTTCGAGATGGGAATATGACCGACGTCCGCGCCGATCAGGTACGACTCGTACCAGCGCACCATCAGACCGACGAAGCCCATCACCACCGCGGCCCACGTCATTTTCGACCCGATCGCGGCGCCGGTCGGCGAGCGCGACAGCAGGCCGATCCAGTAGAAGACGGTGGCGAAGACGAAGAGCGCGCTCATCCACAGAATCGCGGACTGGCTCGACAGGAAATATTTGAGGAAGAACGCGTTATCCGCACGCGTCAGATCGCCGTGATAGAGCTGGATCGCCAGCAGCGACAGCGCGGCGATGCCCACCATCAGCGGACGCACCGGCTTCCAGCGCCAGCCCAGCACGACGAACACCGGCACTGCGCAGCACAGCACCAGTTTGTCGTAGTAGTTCATGAACGGGTAATAGCGCGACAGCGCGAACCCCGCGCCCGCGACCATCACGACGGCGAACAGCCAGTCGACCACACCGAGGCGTTTCAGGAAGGGACGCTCGTCATACTGCGCGACGTTGAGCGCCTCGTTCGCGAACGCCTTCTGCGGCCGCGAAGGCGAAGAGGAGGATGAAGAAACCTGAGTCAAGTCCATGATCTTACCGGGTCGAATCTTGTGAGCGTGCGGACGGCGCGCCGGCATGGCCGGGTTTGTCGGAGACGCTGGCGGCGTCGGGTGCTTCAATGAGTTTGGCGGCCAACGCGGCGCCGACAGCGTCGCGCGTTTGGACGAACTCCTTTTCGAAATCGAGCGTTTTGCGCGCGCTCGACATCGCCATCACGACATTCGTGCCGTGATCGGTATCTTTGAGCCAGAACCAGAGGCGCCGTTCGCGGACGTAGAACATCGAAAAGATGCCTAACACGAGGAGCAGGCTGCCAAGATACACGACTTTTTTGCCCGGCGCGCGCGTCAACTGAAATACCGAAGCTTGCACCTGCTTGAATGAGTCAAGCTGTAAATAGACTGGCGAACCATACAAAAAGCTGTCGGATATCGCATTGATCGAGCTTTGGATGAAGCGGCTGGCGTCAGCATTGGCCTGAGCGTCCGGCTCGCCCAGCTGCTCACGCGACAGTTGCCACAGGTCCCACGTCGCGCCTTCCAGCATGCGCAGCAGCAAGCCCGCGGCTTTTTCCTGCTCGCCCTTCGGCACCGAATGATCGATGAAGCCGGCGATCGCCTGGAAGCCGCCAACCGTCTGGCCGTTCGCCATCTTGATACTGTTGTCCCCACCCGCAAACAGGGTCAGGACACGCAACGCGCTTTCTTCCAAATGCTGCTGCAGTTCGGTATTCGAACCCGGCACCGAACGCAGCGCGAAACGGTGAGCAGCCGCGGCGCGCATGGCCGGATTTTCGAGCGTGGCGCGCAGGTTCATCCATTCCTTGACCGTGCCGCCAGTGTCGGCGGGAATACGCAGGTAACGGAACGGGTCGTCCGGATTCAGGCGCATGCCGGCGAGGAACATCTTTTCGCCCGCGACGTCCACCGGCAGCATGTAGTTGTTGTACTCGCGCGCCTGGCCGTCCTTGTCGCGCACCTTGTATTGCACCGACGGGCCCACGTTATGTAGATCGAGCGGCTTCGAACTCTTCGCGCCGGAGCCGAGGCGCTCGTCGAACGCCTCTTTCAACGTACGATTCGCGGCGACGCCACGCGCGTCGTTCTGGCCGCTGCCGTTGGAGACGTTTTCGACGTTGATCGCGCGGAAATCGGTGAATTCGACGGTCTGGCCGTCAGCCAGCGGCGTGGCCGTGCTCAACGGCGCGTTGCCGCCGATCGTGCCGCCAAACGGCGCGGTCTTCGCGCTCGCGCCGGACATCGGGAACGCGGTCATCTGCATCTGCGAACCGCCGTCCTGGAAGCTCGACTGGTAGATCGACACGCCGTCGTAGGTGAACGGCTTGTTCACTTCGACCCGCGCGGGTACGCGCGCGCCCGTCTTATGGTCGACCACGACGATGTCGCTCGCGAACAGCTTCGGCATGCCGGTCGAGTAATAGTCGACGATGAACTTGTTCAGCTCGATCGAGAACGGCAGGTCCTGGATCAGCGAGCCGTCCGGCTGGTTAAGAATCGCCGTCGACACGTGCTGCCCCTCCGGCACCCACGCATAGCCGCGGAAAGTCGGGTTCGATTGCGACAGGCGATGTTCCGGCGGAATGTCGTTGATCACCGTATTGGCGCGAATCGGCGATTTGTCGAACAGCCACATTTGCAGCTTGATCGGCAGATTGCTGTCGAGCAGGCCACCCAGACAGATCACCACAATCGCAATGTGCGCGGAAATGTAACCGAACTTGGTCAGGGCACCGCGTTTGGCGGCGATCAGCGTTGCGCCGTCCGACTCGCGTGTGACGAACTTGTAGCCAAGCTTGGCCGAGAGTCTCGCGAGCACCGCCGAGGTCTGCGCGCGCGTGCCGTGCACCGCGAACTCGCCCTTATGATGGAACGCGCGCAGGCTGCCTTCGCGAACCTTGTCCTTCCAGCTCTTCGCGTCCGCGATCATCTTCGGCGCATTGCGGATCACGCACAGCGACACCGACACCATCAGGAAGCCGAGAATCAGCATGAACCACCACGAGCTGTACACCGTGTACAGGCTCAGCGAGCGGAAGATGTCCGCCCAGAACGGGCCGAATTGATTGACGTAGTTGGGATACGGATCGTCCTGCGTGAGGACGGTGCCGATAATGCTGGCGATCGACAGGATCACGAGCAACGCGATCGCGAAGCGCATCGAACTCAATACTTCGATGATGCTGCGCATGATGCGATTGCCCGACTTCGACTGCAAACCCGACGTGGTGAAGCTCATTCATACTCCGACTGAACAGCAAAAAAGGGTGAAGGGCTGTCGTAGGCACGACGCCCTCACCCTTTTCTTGTTTTGTACCGGCCTCGCCGGGCCGGTTGCTTGCGCGCGGACTTCTTAGTGCAAGCCCGCGATGTAATCGGCTACAGCCTTGATCTCGCTGTCCGAAAGACGCGATGCAACGGCGTGCATCGCCTCATTGTTGTTACGTGCGCCCGGGCCCTGCGTGAACGCGGTCAATTGCGCCACCGTATATTCGGTCCACTGCCCCGACAGACGCGGATACTGCGACGGAATCCCTTGACCGGTCGGCCCGTGACAGCTTGCGCACGCCGGCACGCCCTTGTCCCCAATACCGCCGCGGTAAATCTTCTGACCGAGCGGGACGGTGTCCTTGTTATGCGCATAACCTGGCTTCGGGGTCTGAGTCGAGAAATACGCCGCCACGTTGACCACGTCCTGCTCGGACAGTGCCGCAGCCATGCCCGCCATGATCGCATTGTTGCGCGTGGCCTGCTTGGCGCCCGGCTGCGTCTTGAAATCCATCAGTTGCTTGACGAGATATTCGGGATGCTGACCTGCCAGCTTCGGATACGCACCGCCAGCACTGTTGCCGTCTGCACCGTGACATGACGCGCAAACCTGCACTGCGATTGCCTGCCCCCGATTAACGTCCGGCTTTGCCGGATCTGCTGCTCGTGCCTGAATTGCCAAACCTGAAAGACCTGCCGCTACTTGAAGCACCATCAGAGTCTTGCACAGTCGATTCATTCGCACACCCTGTCTCGTCTTGTGGGATTTTAGAGGTTTTGCAAGATACGACAGCGACTGAGTGACCGCAAAGGGCCGCCAAGGCACGCGGGCTGGCCCCCTCAGGTTTTCAGTAAACCATCGTATTGTACAATAACTCGCTAATCGCTAAGACGCCAGTCGGGCTTGACCCGTCCCCACTCCGGGTTCCCCGGCGTCTCGAATCCTGGCCTGATCATGTCCTTCCTGCTCCACCAATCCCGCTTTTTCACCACCGTCAATCACCTGCGTGATCTGCCGGCCACCGCGCAACCCGAGATCTGCTTTGCGGGGCGCTCGAATGCGGGCAAGTCCACGGCTATCAATATTCTGTGCAATCAGAAGCGTCTGGCGTTCGCCAGTAAGACCCCTGGCCGCACGCAGCACATCAATTATTTCTCGGTGGGAAAAGCGGACGAGCCGGCTGCGCACCTGGTCGACCTGCCGGGTTACGGTTATGCGGAAGTGCCGGGCGCCGCCAAGGCTCACTGGGAGGCGCTGCTCTCCACCTACCTGCAATCGCGCTCGCAACTGCGCGGCATGATCCTGATGATGGACTCGCGCCGCCCGTTGACGGATCTGGACCGGCGGATGATCGAGTGGTTCGCGCCGACCGGCAAGCCGATCCACACGCTGCTGACAAAGTGCGACAAACTGACGCGCCAGGAAAGCGTCAACGCCTTGCGCGCGACGCAGAAAGGTTTGGCCGAATATCGCACCGCCGGCTACCAGGGCGAACTGACCGCACAGCTGTTCTCGGCGCTCAAGCGGGTCGGGATCGACGAAGCGCACGAACTGATCGAAAGCTGGCTGATCCCCGATGCGAAGGGCGAAGCAGACGCACCGCAGTAACCGCATGGCATACACGTGCCCAGGCAAAAAACGCCATTCCAGCCGCCCATAAAAAAACCCGCCGCTTTAACGGCGGGTCAAACAGCCTAATCGAAAAAACGACAGGCACCCGCTCAGGGAGGAGAAGCGGGGAGGTCAGCGCAGGGCGCCTTGCTCGATCGGTATGATATACCATTGTCTCGAAAAGTTTCCGGGAGCGGAGGCACGCGTTACTTGTCCACCCCACACATCCACGTTTCTTCGATTCGGTTATGAGCTTCTTTCCGCACTACCGTCCGCGCCGCATGCGCCGTGACGACTTCTCGCGCCGCCTGATGCGAGAAAACATCCTCACCACCAACGATCTGATCTATCCCGTGTTTATCGTCGAAGGCACCAACGTGCGGCAGGCAGTGCCGTCGATGCCGGGCGTCGAGCGCGTGTCTGTCGATCTGCTGATGGGCGTGGCCGAACAATGCGTCGAACTGGGCGTGCCGGTGCTGTCGCTCTTCCCAGCCATCGAGCCGTCCTTGAAGACGCCTGATGGCCGCGAGGCGACTAATCCCGCCGGTTTGATCCCGCGCGCGGTCCGCGAGCTGAAAAAGAACTTTCCCGACCTCGGCGTGCTGACGGACGTCGCGCTCGATCCGTACACGAGCCACGGCCAGGACGGCGTGCTCGACGAGTCGGGCTACGTGATCAACGACGAGACCGTCGAGATCCTCGTGGAACAGGCGCGTGCGCAAGCTGAAGCGGGCGTCGATATCGTTGCGCCCTCGGACATGATGGACGGCCGTATCGGCGCGATCCGCGAAATGCTCGAGAGCGAGGGACATATCCACACGCGCATCATGGCTTACTCGGCCAAGTTCGCATCGGCGTTTTACGGCCCGTTCCGCGATGCCGTCGGCTCCGCGACGAACCTCGGCAAGGGCAACAAGATGACCTACCAGATGGACCCGGCCAATTCGGATGAAGCGCTGCGCGAAGTGCACGCGGACATCGAGGAAGGCGCGGACATGGTGATGGTCAAGCCTGGCATGCCGTATCTGGACATCGTGCGTCGGGTGAAGGACGAGTTCAAGTTCCCGACCTACGTGTACCAGGTCAGCGGCGAATACGCGATGCTGAAGGCGGCCGCGCAAAACGGCTGGCTCGATCACGACAAGGCGATGATGGAATCGCTGCTGGCGTTCAAGCGGGCTGGCGCAGATGGCGTGCTGACCTACTTCGCGCTGGATGCCGCGCGGATTTTGCGCTCGCAGAAGTGATTTGACGTGTCGCCTTGCCGGCGACGCGGGTTTTCTGAAAACCGCAAAAAAAAACGGAGGCCGACTTCAAGTCGCGCCTCCGTTTTTTATATGCGCTCTGCCACGCACCTCTTACAGGCGCACCGGCACGGGGTTCTTTGCGCGCGGACGGGCGAGCCGCTTCAAGTTACGCCCCGGGCGCGCTCGCGCGATCGAGGGTGCGCAAAAACCTGTCCGCAGACTCGTAGCCGACAACGCGCAGCACTTCCTTGCCGCCCTGGTCGAAAAAGATGATGCCCGGCGGCCCGAACAGGCTGAAGCGCTTGAGCAGCATCTGATCGTCAGCGTTGTTCGCGGTGACGTCGGCGCGCAGCAGGTTCATCTGCTTCAACTTCGCCTGAACGCGCGGATCGCTGAAGGTGAACTTCTCCATCTCTTTGCAGCTCACGCACCAGTCTGCGTAGAAATCGAGCATAGCGGGCTGTGCAGCCGTTTTGACGGCCTCGTCGAGCTCGTTCGAGGAACGAACCGGAGCGAACGTCAGATCGCTCTGTGACACCGCATTCGGCTTGTTGGCGGCACTTGCCACACTAGCGTCTCCGCCGCCGCGCGCGGCCAGGACAGCTAGCGGACGCAGAGGGTCAGACGAGCCGGCAGCCAGGCCGACCAGCAGCACCGCCGCCCAGATTGCGAGCGCCGCGCCGATACCACGGCCGAGCCGGCGCCACACCGAAGCGCCAGTGGCTGGGGCCGAAAAAACGCCGAGCCCCGCGGCGGCGATCAGCAACCAAAGCGC
This sequence comes from Paraburkholderia caffeinilytica, assembly GCF_003368325.1. Lineage (NCBI taxonomy): Bacteria > Pseudomonadati > Pseudomonadota > Betaproteobacteria > Burkholderiales > Burkholderiaceae > Paraburkholderia > Paraburkholderia caffeinilytica. The sequence goes on from NZ_CP031467.1 coordinate 1,798,450, forward strand.
GCTCAACAGCATTGCCGCGGTCGCACCGAGCACCGGCCAGACGATCCACAGGGCCGCCGCAAGCAGCACCACGCCGAAAAACACCTTGACGCCGTCCATCCATGCGCCAGCGCGCGGCAGCAAAGTACCGGCGCCAAGACCGATGATCAGCAGCGGCACGCCGAGCCCTAGTCCCATCGAGAATAGCGCCGCGCCGCCGAGCAACGCGTCGCCCGTATGCGCGATGAATGCCAGCACGGCGAAAAGCGGCGCCGTCATGCAGGCCCCGACCACCAGCGCGGACAACGCGCCCATAACAGCCACAGCGGCAAACTTGCCGCCGGAACGTCCCGTCGACGCGCGCGACACGCCTTCCTGCCAGCGCTGCGGCAACACGATATCGAACCCCGCAATCAGGGTCAGCGCGAAAACTGTCAGCAGTACCCCGAAAGTACCCAGCACCCACGGATTCTGCAGCCACGCGCCGAGGCTCTGCCCAACGAGCGCCGCCGCAATGCCAAGCGCCGTGTACACCAGCGCCATGCCGATCACATACGCCAGCGACAGCGCAAAGCCACGGGCACGCGTCACCCGCGCGCCCTCGCCGATGATGATCGCCGACAGGATCGGGATCATCGGATACGAGCACGGCAGCAGGCTGAGCACTGCGCCGGCCACGAAATAAAGTCCGACGATCGCGAAGAATCCGCCGCCTTGCAGTAGCGACTGCGCATAGTCAGCGCTGGTGGCACGCTCATACCACGGCGCGCCGGCCGCCGCGGATTGCTGCGGGGCGGCAACCGGCGCCACGCTGCCGGCCGCTTGCAGCGCCTCACCGCTTACGTGGTACACGCGCTCCATCGGCGGATAGCAGATGCCTGCATCGGCACAGCCTTGGGACGTGACGGCGAGATCGAACGGCCCGTGGGCCTGTTTCACAGGAATGCGGATCGTCAGTTCATTGCGATAGGTTTCGACGTTCTTGTTGAAGGTCTGATCGAACTTGACATGACCGGCCGGCAATTGCGGCTCGCCGATCGTCGTCGCGCCGTTGCGGGTCGCGAACGCGAAGCGCTCGCGGTACATGTAGTAGCCGTCCGCTATCTTGTAGGTAACGTCGACTTCGCCCGGCTTCTCGGTCGCGCTGAATTTGAAGGCGACGGCGGGATCGAGAAAATCGTCGGCTGCGCGGGCCGGCGTGCCAACCTGCACGAAGACCAGGCAGCCAAGTAGGAGGAGGACGGCGTGCAATGCATGGTGTGCACGTCGATTAAGACTGTTAAACATGGAGAGGACGTTGGGTTTCAGCAGTGATCCACTGGCCGTACGCGGCCGATGCCGTCGCTTGCCATGAAAGGACTTCCGGCGTGTCGTAAGGATGGTGCAGCTGAATGTACTGCTCGAGTTCGAACGCGCGTGCCGCGCTTGTCTTGAACAGCAACTGGATCTCCTGCGCTGTTTCGACCGCGCCCTGCCAGTGATAGCTGGACTGGACGGTGCCTAACTGGGTGACGCAGGCACACAGCCGCGCAGCCAGGGCCTCCGCCGCCAGCTTCTGAGCAACGGCGGTATCGGGTACCGTCGTCAGAATCAAGGTCACATTCACGGTCACAAGGGCTCCGGCGAGGCACGATTCACATACCGATATCGTATCACCTAGCTTTGCGGTGCCGCAGACGCCCCTGCCGCAGGCGTGCGGCATTTGGCCGCCGCAATCGCCATGCTCGACATACCGCAGCGAAATTCGCCTCTATAAACAAAAAAGCCAGGCTTGGCGCCTGGCTTTTTCTTCGATGCTAAAAAGCTTACTCAGCTTCTTGCACTTCAACTTCTTCGACTTCCGGACGATCGAGCAATTCGACCAGTGCCATCGGTGCGTTGTCGCCGACGCGGAAGCCGAACTTCAGGACGCGCAGGTAGCCGCCCGGACGGGTAGCGTAGCGCGGGCCGAGAACTTCGAACAGCTTCGTGACCGAGTCACGATCGCGCAGGCGGTTGAACGCCAGACGACGATTTGCCAGCGACGGCTTCTTGCCGAGCGTGATCAGCGGCTCGACGACTTTACGGAGTTCTTTCGCCTTCGGCAGCGTCGTCTTGATGACTTCGTGCTCGATCAACGAGTTGGACATGTTACGGAGCATTGCCAGACGGTGGCTGCTCGTGCGGTTCAGTTTCCGCAGACCATGACGGTGACGCATGTTAATTCCTTCGATTCAAAGTTTTGGTCCAGCTCTTCTATCGCGCTCGGCGAAACCGGAGGGTTTGCGAGGGCACGGGCCGGTAGTGAAAAAAGACAAGACGCGGATTTTAAAGGAAAATCCGCGTCTTTGCCAGTGCAGCAACGGGTCTTGTCCCGAGATGACTTCTCGAATTACTTGTCCAAACCTGCAGGCGGCCAGTTTTCGAGTTTCATGCCGAGCGTCAAACCACGCGACGCCAGTACTTCCTTGATTTCGTTCAACGACTTGCGACCCAGATTCGGGGTCTTGAGCAACTCGTTTTCCGTACGCTGGATCAGGTCGCCAATGTAGTAAATGTTCTCGGCCTTCAGGCAGTTCGCGGAACGAACCGTCAGTTCGAGATCATCAACCGGACGCAGCAGGATCGGATCGATCTGCGGCGCACGCGACGGCGCTTCCGCCGTTGCTTCAGTGCCTTCCAGTGCAGCGAACACCGACAGTTGGTCAACCAGAATACGCGCCGATTGACGGATCGCTTCTTCCGGCGAGATCACACCGTTGGTCTCGATGTTCATCACGAGCTTGTCGAGGTCGGTACGCTGTTCGACGCGCGCGCTTTCAACGGCGTAGCTCACGCGGCGAACCGGCGAGAACGACGCGTCCAGCACGATGCGGCCGATGATCTTGGCCGACTCTTCGCCGTAACGACGCACATTGCCCGGCACATAACCACGGCCCTTTTCGACCTTGATCTGCACGTCGAGCTTACCGCCCTTCGACAGATGCGCGATCACGTGATCCGGGTTGATCACTTCGCAATCGTGCGCGAGCTCGATGTCGCCAGCGGTGACAACGCCTTCGCCTTCCTTGCGCAGCGTAACCGTCACTTCGTCACGGTTATGCAGCTTGAACACCACGCCCTTCAGGTTCAACAACAGGTTGACCACATCCTCTTGCACACCGTCGAGCGTCGAATACTCATGTACGACGCCTGCGATCGTCACTTCGGTCGGCGCGTAGCCGATCATTGACGACAGCAGCACGCGCCGGAGCGCGTTACCCAAGGTGTGGCCGTAACCGCGTTCAAACGGTTCCATGACCACTTTCGCGTGGCTCTCACCAAGCGATTCAACTGCGATGATCTTGGGCTTCAACAAACTGGTTTGCATAGGTTTTCCTTTTCAATACCCTCGGCTCGTTACACCGATAAGGCTGACCGGTAACAACCTGAAAATAAACAGCCGAGACGCCCCCTTGCGCAACGCAATCGGGGTGCCCCGGCCGTTAATCCGATTACCGCGAATACAATTCGACGATCAGGCTTTCGTTGATATCGCCAGCGATGTCGCTGCGTTCCGGCTTCTGCTTGAACGTGCCTTCGAACTTCTTCGAATCGACAGCGACCCAGCTCGGCAGACCGCCTTGCTCAGCCAGCGACAGCGCTTCGAGAATACGCGCCTGCTTCTTCTTTTGTTCGCGCACTGCGACGACGTCGCCTGCCTTCACTTGCATCGACGGAATGTTCGACACAACGCCATTCACCATGATCGCCTTGTGGCTCACGAGCTGACGCGCTTCAGCGCGCGTCGAGCCGAAGCCCATGCGATACACGACGTTGTCGAGACGCGATTCGAGCAATTGCAGCAGGTTTTCACCCGTGTTGCCCTTCAGGCGGTCGGCTTCAGCGAAGTAACGGCGGAATTGACGCTCGAGGACGCCGTAGATGCGCTTCACTTTTTGCTTTTCGCGCAGCTGCGTACCGTAGTCGGACGTACGTGCACCCGACGTGCGGCCGTGTTGGCCAGGCTTGCTGTCAAGCTTGCACTTGTCAGCGAGCGAACGACGGGCGCTCTTCAGGAAGAGGTCAGTGCCTTCACGGCGGGACAGCTTGGCCTTAGGGCCGATATAACGTGCCACGTTGATTCCTTCTATGATTGATCACACGAATGCATGCACTCGCGCTAGTCCGAACCCTTTGGGTCGAACGGTGGGCTTAGTCAATTTAATAGCGCAAGCAGCCTGTGGTCGCCGGCTTGAACACCGGCGGCAACAGGCGCTAGCGAAAACAGCGTCTTAGATACGACGACGCTTCGGCGGACGGCAGCCGTTGTGCGGGACCGGGGTCACGTCGGAGATCGCGGTGATCTTGATGCCAAGACCATGCAACGCGCGCACCGCCGATTCGCGGCCAGGACCGGGGCCCTTGATACGCACTTCGAGGTTCTTCACGCCGTATTCCATCGCCACGCGGCCAGCCGACTCGGCTGCCACCTGGGCTGCAAACGGGGTCGATTTACGCGAACCCTTGAAGCCCTGACCACCCGACGTTGCCCAGGCAAGTGCATTGCCTTGACGATCGGTGATCGTGATGATGGTGTTGTTGAACGACGCGTGAACGTGAACCACGCCCTCGGCGACGTTCTTCTTGACCTTCTTGCGAACGCGTTGCGCCGCGGAGTTGTTCGAAGCCTTAGCCATTACGTTTTCCTGTAACTGTCAGTTCCGCTTACTTCTTCAGCGATTGCGCTGCACGACGCGGACCCTTGCGCGTACGGGCATTCGTACGCGTGCGTTGGCCACGCAGGGGCAGGCCCTTGCGATGACGCACGCCACGGTAGCAGCCGAGATCCATCAGGCGCTTGATGTTCATCGTCGTTTCACGGCGCAGATCGCCTTCAACGATGAACTTGCCGACTTCTTCACGCAGCTTTTCGAGGTCTGCGTCGTTCAGGTCCTTGACCTTCTTCGAAAATGCCACACCAGCAGCGACGCAGATGTCGCGCGAGCGCGTGCGGCCGATACCGTAAATTGCCGTCAGGCCGATTTCGGTATGCTGGTGATTCGGGATGTTAACCCCTGCGATACGAGCCATTGTTTTTCCTCAAACAAAAAGCGCAGCAAAAAGCGCGGCGTTCAGCCTTGACGCTGTTTGTGGCGCGGATCAGAGCTGCAAATCACGCGCACAACGCCTTTGCGCTTGATGATCTTGCAATTGCGGCAAATGCGCTTAACCGATGCCATCACTTTCATGATATTACCCTTTTTTCAAATCACTTCGCCCGGAACACGATCCGCGCACGCGACAGATCGTAAGGCGTCAATTCAACCGTTACCTTGTCGCCCGGCAAGATTCGGATGTAGTGCATCCGCATCTTGCCGGATATGTGTCCCAATACGACATGGCCGTTTTCCAGCTTCACCCTAAAGGTAGCGTTAGGCAGGTTTTCGATGACTTCACCCTGCATCTGGATAACATCGTCTTTGGCCATAAGTCCTTTCAACGCATCGGGACGCCGCCGCCTTTGAAATTAGCTTTCTTCAGCAGCGATTCATACTGTTGCGACATAACGTACGACTGCACCTGCGCCATGAAATCCATTGTGACGACGACAATGATCAGCAGCGACGTTCCACCAAAATAAAACGGCACGTTCCAGCGCAGTACCAAAAATTCAGGCAGCAGACAAACAAACACGATGTAGATCGCACCAGCCAGCGTCAGACGCGTCAAGATGCGGTCGATGTATCGCGCCGTTTGATCGCCCGGGCGGATGCCTGGGACGAAAGCGCCACTCTTTTTCAGGTTGTCGGCCGTTTCTCTGCTGTTGAACACCAGTGCGGTGTAGAAGAAGCAGAAGAAGACGATCGCCAACGCGTACAGCAACACGTACACAGGTTGACCGGGCTTAAGGGCTTCGGCCACGTTGTGCAACGTGTCTGCGAACCAGCTGGCACGCGACCCTGAACTAAACCAGTTCAGGATGGTTGCCGGGAAGAGAATGATCGACGACGCAAAGATCGGCGGAATCACGCCCGACATGTTCAACTTCAGCGGCAGATGTGAAGACTGTCCGCCGTAAATCTTGTTACCGACTTGCCGCTTGGCGTAATTCACAAGGATCTTGCGCTGGCCGCGTTCGATGAACACCACCAGATACGTCACACCGGCAATCAGCGCGACCACGATAATCGCCGAGATGATGCTCATTGAGCCGGTTCGCACCAGTTCGAAAAGACCACCGATCGCGTTCGGGAAACCCGCCGCAATACCGCCGAAAATGATGATCGAGATACCGTTGCCAAGCCCGCGTTCCGTGATCTGCTCACCCAGCCACATCAGGAACATCGTGCCGGTGACCAGCGTCACGACCGTCGTCAGCCGAAATACCATCCCCGGATCAATCACCAGGCCCGGCTGATTTTCCAGTGCGACGGCGATGCCGAACGCCTGAAACGTCGCCAGCAGGACCGTAAAGATACGCGTGTACTGCGTAATCTTCCGTTGACCCGCCTGCCCTTCCTTTTTCAGCGCTTCCAGCTGCGGCGAGACAATCGCCAGCAACTGCATGATGATCGACGCCGAAATGTACGGCATGATCCCCAGCGCAAAAATCGTGAACCGCGAAAGTGCACCACCCGAGAACATGTTGAACATGCCAAGGATGCCGCCCGACTGGCTTTGGAACAACTTTGCCAGTTGGTCCGGGTCAATACCCGGCACCGGAATGTGCGCGCCGATACGGTAGACGATCAACGCCAGCAGCAGGAACACTGCACGCCGACGCAGATCGCCAAACTTCGCCGCGCTGCGACCGGGTTTTGCGAGACTCGGACTGTTAGCCAAGTACCTTCTCCGATGCAAATGCTAGTGACGGCAAATAACTTGCTCGTTACTCGGCAAAAGAGCCGCCGGCTGCTTCAATAGCAGCGCGCGCACCCTTCGTCGCACCCAGACCCTTCACAACGATCTTGCGCTTCAGCTCGCCCGTCGCGATGATCTTGGCGCTCTTGATCAGCTCGCCGACCAGGCCGGCTTGCTTCAGAGCCAACAGATCGATTTCGTCGACCGGCAGCTTTTCCAGATCAGAGAGACGCACTTCACCGACGAATTCCTTCGTCAGCGAGGTGAAGCCACGCTTCGGCAGGCGACGTTGCAGCGGCATTTGACCGCCTTCGAAGCCAACCTTGTGAAAGCCGCCCGAACGCGACTTCTGACCCTTGTGACCACGGCCAGCAGTCTTGCCCAGACCGGAGCCGATACCGCGGCCGACGCGACGCTTAGCGTGCTTCGAGCCTTCAGCCGGCTTCAGGTTATTCAATTCCATTATCAACTCCTTGAGTCCTGGTCAGCCGCTTAGCCGATGACCTTAACGAGGTACGAAACCTTGTTGATCATGCCGCGCACAGCCGGCGTGTCCTGCAACTCGCTAACCGAATTGAGTCGGCGCAGACCCAAGCCACGCACCGTTGCACGGTGCGTTTCACGGGTGCCGATCAGGCTCTTGACGAGCTGGACCTTGACAGTTTTATCAGACATGGTGTCCACCTTAGCCCAGAATATCTTCGACGGACTTGCCGCGCTTCGCCGCGATATCACCCGGCGTCGACTGCTTGCGCAGACCGTCGAGCGTTGCACGAACGAGGTTGTACGGGTTCGTCGAGCCGTGGCTCTTGGCCACAACGTTCTGCACGCCCATCACGTCGAACACTGCGCGCATCGGACCACCGGCGATCACACCGGTACCGTCCTTCGCCGGAGCGAGGAGGACCATCGATGCGCCGTGCTTACCGTGCACTTCGTGTTGCAGGGTACCGTTCTTAAGCGGCACCTTGAACATGTTGCGGCGAGCCTGTTCCATCGCCTTCTGAACAGCGACCGGCACTTCCTTCGCCTTGCCCTTGCCCATACCGACGCGGCCATCACCGTCGCCAACCACGGTCAGTGCGGCGAAACCGAGAATCCGGCCGCCCTTCACAACCTTGGTCACGCGGTTGACCGAAATCATCTTTTCGCGCAGGCCGTCGTCGCGTTCGTCAGCCTGAACTTTCGCTTGCATCTTTGCCATGACGAATTCTTCCCTTAGAACTTGAGTCCGGCTTCGCGCGCCGCATCAGCCAGCGCTTTCACGCGGCCGTGGTAACGGAAACCCGAACGGTCGAAGGCGACGGATTCGATGCCGGCAGCCTTAGCCTTTTCTGCAATGCGCTTACCGATCAGGGTCGCAGCAGCGACGTTGCCGCCCTTGCCTGTCTGATCAGCCAGTTGCGCACGCACTTCGGCTTCGAGCGTCGACGCGCTGGCGAGCACCTTGGTGCCGCACGGCGAGAACACTTGCGCATAGATGTGCGTGTTCGTGCGATGCACGGCGAGACGCGCGACCTGCAGCTCAGCGATCTTGATACGCGTCTGACGAGCGCGGCGCAGGCGAGATTGAGTCTTATCCATGATTGCGCACCCTTACTTCTTCTTCGTTTCTTTGAGGATCACAACCTCATTGGCGTAACGCACACCCTTGCCCTTGTAGGGCTCCGGCGGGCGATAGCCGCGCACTTCTGCAGCGACCTGGCCAACTTGTTGCTTGTTGATCCCCTTGATCACGATTTCGGTTTGCGTCGGGGTTTCAGCCTTGACGCCTTCCGGCATCTGGTGCACCACGGGGTGCGAGAAACCCAGCGACAGGTTCAGCTTGTCGCCTTGCGCCTGTGCGCGGTAACCGACGCCAACCAGCGTCAGCTTGCGCTCGAAACCCTTCGTCACGCCGTTCACCATGTTCGCAACCAGTGCGCGCATCGTGCCCGACATCGCATTCGCTTCGCGGCTTCCGTCCACCGGCTCGAACTTCAGCGTGCCGTTGTCGTTCACCACCTTCACGAGGCTGTTTGCAGCCTGCGAAATCGTACCCAGCGGGCCCTTGACGGTAATGCGTTCGTCGCTCAGGGCCACTTCTGCGCCTTGCAGCGCGATCGGGCTTTTACCTACTCGAGACATGTTTCTCTCCTTTCGGCCTTAAGCGACGTAGCAGATGACTTCGCCGCCAACGCCCGTTGCACGCGCCTTGCGGTCCGTCATCACGCCCTTCGGCGTCGACACGATTGCCACGCCGAGGCCATTCATGACCACGGGGATGTCGTTACGGCCGCGGTACACACGCAGACCAGGCTTCGAAACGCGTTCAATGCGTTCGATCACCGGACGGCCAGCGTAGTACTTCAACACGATGTTCAATTCAGACTTCGCACCTTCGGACTTCACTGCGAAATCATCGATATAGCCTTCGTCCTTCAGGACCTGCGCAATCGCAACCTTGACTTTCGACGAGGGCATTGTCACCGAAACTTTCTCAACCATCTGCGCATTGCGGATGCGAGTCAGCATATCGGCGATAGGATCACTCATGCTCATTTACGTTTCTCCTATTACCAGCTCGCCTTGGTCAGGCCAGGGATCTCGCCGCGGAACGCGATTTCGCGAATCTTGTTACGCGCCAGCCCGAATTTACGGAACGTGCCACGCGGGCGACCGGTAATTGCGCAACGATTGCGCTTACGGGTCGGGTTAGAGTTGCGCGGCAGTTGTTGCAGTTCCAGACGTGCTGCGTAATGCTCTTCGTCCGACTTGCTCATATCGCCGATAATCGCTTTCAGCTCAGCACGCTTGGGAGCGTACTTAGCGGCCAGGCGAGCACGCTTCTTTTCACGTTCGATCAGTGCCAGTTTAGCCACGGTAACCTCAGTTTCTGAACGGGAACTTGAAGCTGGCGAGCAGAGCCTTTGCTTCGTCGTCGGTCTTCGCAGTCGTCGTGATGCTGATGTTCAGCCCACGCAGTGCGTCGATCTTGTCGTAGTCGATTTCGGGGAAAATGATCTGCTCTTTCACACCGATGTTGTAGTTGCCGCGACCATCGAACGCACGACCCGACACGCCACGGAAGTCGCGCACACGGGGGAGCGCAACCGTCACGAAACGGTCCAGAAATTCGTACATTGCCTGACCACGCAACGTGACCATTGCACCGATCGGATAGCCCTGACGGATCTTGAAGCCAGCGATTGCCTTGCGTGCCTTCGTGATCACCGGCTTCTGGCCTGCGATCTTCGTCAGGTCGCCAACGGCGTTTTCGATGATCTTCTTGTCAGCAACCGCTTCGCCAAGGCCCATGTTCAGGGTGATCTTGGTGATGCGCGGCACTTCCATCACGGACTTGTAACCGAACTTCTCGATGAGGCCGGGTACAACCTTCTCTTTGTAAAACTCTTGCAAACGAGCCATTTTTTTACTCCGCAGCGTCAGGCGCTCAGCACAGCACCGGTCGTCTTAAGGAAACGGACCTTCTTGTCTCCCTCGACCTTGATGCCTACACGCGACGCCTTGCCATTCGCGTCGACCAATGCGACGTTCGAAATTTGCAGCGGCATCGTCTTGGCTTCCACGCCACCCGTCGTACCCTTCATCGGGTTCGGCTTGACGTGCTTCTTGACGAGGTTGATGCCCTCGACAATGACCTTGCCTTCGCCAACGGACAGCACGACGCCGCGCTTGCCTTTATCTTTGCCGGTGATGACGATAACTTCGTCACCTTTGCGAATCTTGTTCATCGCGACTCCTTACAGCACTTCAGGTGCCAACGAAACGATCTTCATGAATCGTTCGCTGCGCAACTCGCGCGTAACAGGCCCGAAAATACGGGTGCCAATAGGTTCGAGCTTGGCATTCAACAGCACTGCTGCATTGCCGTCGAACTTGATCAGCGAGCCGTCCTGACGGCGCACGCCCTTGGCGGTGCGAACCACCACGGCGTTGTAAATTTCGCCTTTCTTCACGCGCCCGCGCGGCGTTGCTTCTTTGACGGTCACCTTGATGATGTCGCCAATGCTGGCATAACGACGCTTCGAGCCGCCGAGAACCTTGATGCACATGACTTCACGCGCACCGGTGTTGTCGGCCACTTCAAGCCGAGTTTCGGTCTGGATCATGGTTTATCTTTCCCAACTTAATCCGGCCACACCACCATGGCGTACCCGGTCAGTCTTGGTCCCGTCAGCCAATCGGCTGCTTGGGTATGAACAGCAGCGACGGCAAACGAAACCCGCCATCGCAATCCGGTGAATCCTTCGGAACAGACTGGCGCCTGAACCGCTTCCCCCACCAACTTCGCCCGCGACGGGGCTCCCATAAAAGAGGGAAGACCGAGATTATAACAAATAATCTCGGTCTTGCAAGCGAAACTTACTGCGATTTCAACTACTTCTACAACTTGCGGCGTCAGATGACGCGAGCAGCCTCAACCAGGCGAGCCACGACCCAGGCTTTCGTCTTCGAAATCGGACGCGTTTCCTGGATTTCAACGAGGTCACCCTCGTTGTATGTGTTCGCATCGTCGTGCGCGTGGTACTTCTTCGAACGCACAACGTACTTGCCGTAGATCGGGTGCTTCACGCGGTGCTCAACCAGCACGGTGACCGTCTTGTCCATCTTGTTGCTGACGACCTTGCCGACCAGCGTCCGCTTGAGCGAGGTTTTTACGCTATCGTTCATTTCTGGTTCGCCTTCTCAGTCAGGACGGTCCGCACACGTGCGATGTCGCGACGAACCTTCTTCAGCTGGCTCGTGTTCGTGAGCTGCTGGGTCGCGAGTTGCATGCGCAGGCCGAATTGCGCCTTCAACAGGTCCGACAGCTCCTTGTTGAGCGCGGCCTGATCTTTCTGGTGAAGTTCGGAAGCCTTCATCATTTGCTCCTTAGGCGCCGAGCTGACGCACGATAAACGTCGTCTTGAGCGGCAGCTTAGCTGCAGCCAGACGGAACGCTTCGCGTGCCAGCTCTTCGGTTACGCCGTCCATTTCGTACAGCATCTTGCCCGGTTGAATCTCTGCGACGTAGTACTCAGGGTTACCTTTACCGTTACCCATACGTACTTCAGCCGGCTTGTGCGAGATCGGCTTGTCCGGGAAGATGCGGATCCAGATGCGGCCACCACGCTTGATGTGACGCGTCATTGCACGACGTGCCGCTTCAATCTGGCGCGCGGTCAAGCGACCACGACCGATAGCCTTCAGGCCGAACTCACCGAACGACACCGCGTTGCCGCGGGTGGCGATACCGGTGTTACGACCCTTCTGCTCTTTGCGATACTTTCTGCGTTTCGGTTGCAGCATCGTTATTCTCCAGTCTTCCCGTCGCCGCCGGCACCGCCAGCACGACGAGGAGCGCCACGGCGTGCACCTGCCGGGCCACCACCTTCACCATCACGACGCGGACGGCGATCGCCACCCGGACGTGCGTTGCGGCGCGGACGCTTTTCTTCGGCGACTTCTTCAACCACCGGTGCGTCATTGCGGCCGAGCGTGTCGCCCTTGTAGACCCACACCTTCACGCCGATGATGCCGTACGTCGTCTTCGCTTCCGAAGTTGCGTAGTCGATATCAGCACGCAGCGTATGAAGCGGCACGCGACCTTCGCGATACCATTCCGTACGGGCGATTTCGATACCGTTCAGACGGCCAGCGCTCATGATCTTGATGCCTTGAGCACCCAGACGCATGGCGTTTTGCATCGCACGCTTCATCGCGCGGCGGAACATGATCCGGCGCTCGAGCTGTTGCGTGATCGAATCAGCGATCAGTTGCGCATCGGTTTCCGGCTTGCGGATTTCTTCGATGTTGACGTGAACCGGAACGCCCATGCGCTTTTGCAGCTCGGACTTCAGCAGTTCAATGTCTTCACCCTTTTTGCCGATCACGACACCCGGACGCGAACTGAAAATCGTGATGCGCGCGTTCTTTGCAGGACGCTCGATCACAACGCGGCCGACGGACGCGTTCTTCAGCTTCTTCTTCAGGTATTCACGAACACCGATGTCTTCCTGCAACATCGCCGCGAAATTGTTGTTGTTCGCGTACCAACGCGACGCCCAATTGCGGCTGACGGCCAAACGGAAGCCAGTCGGATGAATTTTCTGTCCCATCGTATGACCCCTTAATTCCCGACCGTCACAGTGATGTGACAGGATTGCTTCTCGATGCGGTTACCACGGCCTTTAGCGCGCGCGGTGAAACGCTTGAGCGACGCAGCCTTGTCGATGTAGATGCTCGTGATCTTGAGCTCATCGATATCGGCGCCTTCGTTATGCTCCGCATTCGCGATCGCCGACAGCACGACCTTTTTCACGATTCCCGCAGCCTTCTTCGGCGAGAACGTCAGAACGTTCAGCGCCTTGTCGACCGGCAAACCGCGGATCTGGTCAGCCACAAGGCGCGTTTTCTGCGCCGAGATGCGGGCACCGCGATGAATTGCTTTCACTTCCATCATGAGCCCCTTATTTCTTAGCCTTCTTGTCGGCTGCATGACCCTTGAACGTCCGGGTCAATGCAAACTCGCCAAGCTTGTGGCCGACCATGTTTTCCGAGATGTACACCGGGACGTGTTGACGGCCGTTATGCACAGCAATCGTCAGACCGATGAAATCCGGCAGAATCGTCGAACGGCGCGACCAGGTTTTGATCGGCTTCTTATCCCGCGAAGCTGCAGCCGCCTCAACTTTCTTCAGCAAATGGGCGTCGCAGAACGGACCTTTTTTTACAGAACGTGCCATTGCCTACTCCTTAACGCTTGTGACGGCGCTGGACGATCATGCTCGTCGTGCGCTTGTTGCTGCGGGTGCGATAACCCTTAGCAGGCGTGCCCCACGGGCTCACCGGATCGCGACCTGCAGCCGTCTTGCCTTCACCACCACCGTGCGGGTGATCGACCGGGTTCATTGCAACGCCACGCACCGTCGGGCGGATACCGCGCCAGCGGTTCGCGCCAGCCTTACCGATTTGACGGAGGCTGTGCTCTTCGTTGCCAACTTCACCAATCGTCGCGCGGCATTCAACGTGAACGCGGCGGATTTCACCCGAGCGCAGGCGGACCTGTGCGTAGATGCCTTCACGAGCGAGCAGCATCGCCGACGTACCAGCCGAACGCGCCATTTGCGCGCCCTTGCCCGGCAGCATTTCGATGCAGTGAATCGTC